>CANRHZ010000038.1 GCA_947630535.1 Candidatus Gastranaerophilales bacterium
AATTGCGGTTCTAAAGTTGATAGTTACGATTATGTTCAAACAAAAACTTGCGTTAATATGATATACGACCTAAACGGTCTAAAAGGCCCAAATGAAGTCGGAAAAGATGTAGGATTCATTACGGTTCTTTATAGAACAAATAGCGTTGTTGTAGCCCCAAATCCATTCCCAACTGATGCAGGACAAGGTGCATCTTATCCAAAAAGCGGAGCATCAGGTAATGCTGCAAATGATGCTGCATCTCTTTGTGCTAAGCAATCTGATGATGCAAGACTTCCTGACATTGATGAACTTGGTTCAATGTTTATTAATGCTAAACTGCTTGGCATGCTTGGTTCCGGTATCTACTGGTCGGGCTCAGTCATTTCTTCAGGGGCAAGCGGCCTTGCATGGAGACAGTACATGGGCGATGGGGACCGCGACAGGGTCACGCGCTCGACCTCGAGCTACGTTCGCTGCATAAAAAGATAATTTTTATTCATCCCGCAATTTTATTTGCGGGATTTTTTACATCTTGAAAAGGTTGGCTAAATTTGTTATTATAAAATTGTTGATGAAAAGATATTAATTTTTTCTATCTGTAATTAATGAAATTTGGGAGTTATACGTCTATGTCTAAAACAAAAAAGGGGTTTACCCTAGCCGAAGTGTTGATAACACTAACGATTATTGGTATTGTTGCAGCAATAACTTTACCTTCATTACTTGTAAATGTTAACGAAAAAGCTTGGAACGCTCAAAAAAAAGCACTGTATGCAAGAATGAGCCAAGCAATCGGTGAAATGGAAAGTGTTGGAGGGTACGGTTCATCAAATGATGAAACGGATGAACAAATTAAAGATGGCGCAGCAGAAAGTTTCATTATAGACGGATTATCAAAAGTCTATAGAATTCAAAACGTATGTAATTCAAATAACCTGACTGCATGCGGAATTCCATCAAGTATAATAACGCTAAATAAGAATGTTATAAACTTTCCAACGACATTAAATGAGCTAAACTCTTATTTTACCAAATATCCAAATGACCGTGGTGAAGAAGATTACACGCTAACACTCGACACTAAAGCAGCCGGATTTGAAACGGTAAACGGAGAATCCATTGCCGTATTTTATAACCCCAGTTGCGGTTCAAATGTCACAAATACCTGGTCATATGT
Organism: Candidatus Gastranaerophilales bacterium; assembly: GCA_947630535.1. Lineage (GTDB taxonomy): Bacteria > Cyanobacteriota > Vampirovibrionia > Gastranaerophilales > Gastranaerophilaceae > Galligastranaerophilus_A. Next base: position 1,160 of record CANRHZ010000038.1, read on the forward strand.
TCAAACAAAAGTATGTGCCAATATGATATACGACCTGAATGGTTTAAAAGGTCCGAATGAAGTCGGAAAAGATGTAGGGGTCATAACGGTATTCTTTCGTACAAACAGTGTCGTTGTAGCACCTAACCCCTTGCCGAGCAACGCTTCAACATCAACTGCCCCATCATATAGTGAAAATGGAAAAGATGCGGCAACTATATGTGCACAACAAGGAGATGATGTAAGGTTGCCTGATATTGACGAATTGGGTTCAATGTCTATCAACTATAATGTACTTGGTATGCAAAGCGGTTATTACTGGTCGGGCTCAGTCATTTCTTCGGGGAAAGACGGCCTTGCCTGGAGACAGGGCATGAGCGTTGGAAGCCGCAACAGGATTAAGCGTACAGAATCAAACTATATTCGTTGTGTTAAAAGATAGCTTATATACAATAAATTTAATATCCGCAGGCAAAATATAGTCTGCGGATATTTAATAATGTTGAAACTAATTAAAAAATTTGTTAATATTAACATGTCATGGGAGTTATAACCCTCTCTTGTCGGGAGATTAAATGATAGAGTATAGCGGAAACAAAAATATATTAAAAAAAAGAATAGCGTTTACTCTTGTTGAGATTTTAACCACCATTGCAATTGTTGGTGTTGTTTCCGTGTTGGTTATACCCATAATTCTGGTTAACGTTAACGAAAGGGCATGGGAGGCGCAAAAAAGAGCCCTTCTTGCAAGAATGAGTCAGGCCATTGCACAGGTTGATTACCTTGCAGACTACAATATTACAGACAAAGAAAATACCGAAATGATAAAAACATCCGCCTCCGGCACATTTATCACGAACATTCTTTCAAAAATATATAAAATCGGTAAAGTGTGTGATAAAGACAATATGTCAAATTGCGGGATAACGAATGAAATAATCACAATGAATAAAACCCCCATACCCTATCCGAAAACATTTTCCGAATTAAATCCTGAGCTTTTAGACGGTATGGATGCAAAATACAACATTGATATTGATGCCGCTTCCTTTTTAACTTTAAACGGCGAGGGAATTACGGTATTTTATAATCCGTTTTGCGGCTCAAACACTTATTCTTTCGGTAATTCTTACATGCAAAATAAAATGTGTGTAAATATGATTGTTGATTTAAACGGGCACAAGGGTCCAAACATTGTAGGGAAGGATATTACCTTTATGACAATATTTTATAAAATGGAGCCTGTTGTAGTCCTGCCAAAAGCAACCGCCGAAAATATTGAGAAGAAAGGAACATCCTATCCGATTGACGGACAAACAGATGCAGCATCATTATGTAAAAAACAGGTAGAAAATTTAAGAATACCAAATTTGGAAGAAATGGGGTCAATGTATATTAATAAAGCATTAATAAACCTTGATGACGGCGAATATTGGACAGGTACGGTTATTTCATCGGGAGAGGACGGCTTTGCATGGGCAATATCAACACCCGAGGGTGCAGCATATCGGGAAAGCAGGGGCAAAGAAATGATGATAAGATGCATAAAGGAGTAGATTGTATATATTAAGCCTTCTTGCATATTCAAAAAATGTTATAAAAAATTTTTTTTGTGCTAATATTAAAGCATACAAACATACTATGGAGGAACAACAATTATGGAAACATTTGGAATTGAAAAATGGGGAATAATTAACCCGAAGGCCGTTTACAGAAACCTCACCCCCGCTCAATTAACGGAAAAAGCTCTTGAGAGGGGAGAAGGTAAATTAAGCAACACGGGCACATTGGTTGTAACAACAGGTAAATATACGGGACGTTCTCCTAAAGATAAATTTATCGTTGATACTGACACAATACATAACGAAATCGCTTGGGGAAAAGTTAACCGCCCAATCTCAAGAGAAAAATTTGATTCAATAAAAGGTAAAATTGCAGCATACTTAGAAAATAGAGAAGTATTTATTTTTGATGGTTTTGCAGGTGCAGACAAAAAATACACACAAAAATTCAGAGTTATAAACGAGCTTGCAAGCCAAAACATGTTTATACACCAACTTTTAATAAGACCTAACGAAGAAGAACTTGCAAACTACGGTGAAGCTGATTACACAATTCTTTGCGCTCCGGGGTTTAAATGTGACCCTGAAGTTGACGGGGTTAACTCTGAAGCTTGCATAGCAATTGACTATGAGGCTCATACAATTATAATTTGCGGTTCACAGTATGCGGGCGAAATTAAAAAATCGGTGTTTGCAACAATGAACTATGTTATGACCAAAAAGAATGTTCTTCCTATGCATTGCAGCGCAAATATGGACCCAACTACAGGTGAAACGGCAGTATTTTTCGGACTTTCAGGAACCGGCAAAACAACGCTTTCCGCTGACCCTGCAAGAAAATTAATAGGAGATGACGAACACGGTTGGTCGCCTGACGGTGTATTTAACTTTGAAGGCGGGTGTTATGCAAAATGTATAAACTTATCAGCAGAACATGAACCCGATATTTATAACGCAATCAAATTTGGTTCACTTGTTGAAAATGTTATTATGGATGATAATACAAGAGAATTTGATTTTAATGACGGCTCGTTAACCGAAAACACACGTGTCGGATATCCTATTGATTACATCAATAATGCTCAGGTTCCGTCTAAAGGCGGAATACCCAAGGTTGTTGTATTCTTAACGGCTGATGCGTTTGGTGTTTTGCCCCCTATATCAAGACTTAACAAAAATGCCGCAATGTATCACTTTGTAACCGGCTTCACATCTAAATTGGCAGGAACAGAGCGTGGTGTAACGGAACCTCAACCGACATTCTCAACATTATTCGGAGAACCATTTATGCCAATGGATGCGTCGGTTTATGCAAAAATGTTGGGCGAAAAGCTCGATAAATACGGCACAAAAGTGTATCTTGTAAACACCGGATGGGCAGGAGGTTCTGCGGCATCAGGTGCTAAACGTATGAAATTAAGCTACACAAGGGCTATGGTAACAGCAGCGCTTAACGGCTCATTTGATAATGTTGAATTCAGGCACCATGACGTGTTTAATGTTGATTATCCGTCATCTTGCCCCAATGTACCTGATGAAATGCTTGATGCAAGAGGCATGTGGGCCGATAAGAATGCGTACGACGAAGCTGCAAACAAATTAGCTCAAATGTTTGAGGACAACTTCAAGGCTAAATACCCAAATATGCCTTCTGAAATTGTAAACGCAGGCCCAAAACCAAAAACATACGCAATGTAATAAACAATTAAAATAAAATCGAAGCCTCTTTTATTAAAGAGGCTTTTTAACTTCTCTTTAAATGGTGGGCATTAAGCGACAATGTTCGAACTTTTTAAAATGCATTAAAAACCTTGTAAATACTATGCAACAACCCAAAAATCTTTTAATTTTAAAAACAACTCGAATTATTAAAAAACGAATTTCTTGTTGCACAATAAAATTGTCATACTGAACAAATTGAAAACAATTTCCCAACATGTCATGCTGAACTGCGGATTTCCGTACGGACTGGGGCGAAGCCCAGTTTGGATAGCGAGAACATAAAAGGGACTTGAACCATAGGTTCAACTGCGGAACTGTTCGAGCGTGGAGGAAATCCAAGACAGTTTCAGCATCTTATCATGTTGCAGGTATATCAATAAATCTTTGCAACCTTATTTCTACTATTCTTCACATCTTAAGACCCTGAAACAAGTTCAGGGTGACAGGGTAGAGTGTAATGTTGTTAAGTACATACTTCAAGGCTTGCAAGGCTCGTTCCTCGCCTGTTCCCTTTGCAAAGTTCAGGGTGACAGTATAAAGGGTAGGGATTTTTGTGTTTAAGTTATTAAATGTCATGCTGAACTTGTTTCAGCATCTGAGTGACGCATAAATCCCATGTTATATTCTTGCGCCGGTAAGACCCTGAAATAAATTCAGGGTGACAAGGGAAAGTGTAATGTTGTTAATGCATACTTCAAAACTTACAAGGCTCCCTTCCCACGTGTTCCCTTTGCAAAGTTCAGGGTGACAGTATAAAGGGTAGGGATTTTTAATAAATGTCATGCTGAACTCGTTTCAGCATCTTACCATGTTGCAAGTATATCAATAAATCATTGCAACCTTATTTCTACTATTCTTCACATCTTAAGACCCTGAAATAAATTCAGGGTGACAAGGAAGTTTAATGTGTGTTGCTTTACGTGCTCTGATTATAAAATGCTTTATACGAAGGGAATTTTGCCTTGTGTGTTATTTTCTAGTCAGTTCAGGGTGACAGTATAAAGGGTAGGGATTTATAATAAATGCCATGCTGAACAAATTGAAAACAATTTCCCGACATGTCATGCTGAACTCGTTTCAGCATCTTACCAAGTAAAGCAACGGGCATTTAAACAAATAAAAGGGATGTAGAATTCTCAACCCCTCAGACCCTGAAACAAGTTCAGGGTGACAGGGTAGAGTGTAATGTTTTAGTACATACCTCAAAACTTGCAAGGCTCCCTTCCCACGTGTTCCCTTTGCAAAGTTCAGGGTGACATTAAAAGGGTGACATTAAATTGGAGATGTCTTTATGAAAAAGAAAAAAGATATCGGAGTAATTATTCGCTTTTGACGATAAAGAATATTCAAAAGAAGAAACTATTTTTCTTTATCAAAATTTTTTTAGTATTTTAGCGGAAGCAAGAGATATAAAAATCCCAAAAGAACTCTTAAAAACAGTTATAGAGAGTTTTTTAGAGGAGTACAATGACCGTTAAGAGGCTCGAACTTTTGAACCTTTTGGTATATATGCGTTTTGACGATTTTAAAATTTTTACTTTAAAATTTAAACAAGTCTAAAACGCAGATTCGACCTTAAAAAAACCACTAAAAAAGAGCCTATAAAGGCTCTCTTTTTAAATGGTGGGCGAGAAGGGACTCGAACCCATACACATCACTGCGCCAGATCCTAAATCTGGTGCGTCTACCAATTTCGCCACTCGCCCGAAATTTAGTCTGTATCTAAATTATTAAATAACCAATCGTAATAGTCAAGGCTTAAATCTCCATATTTTAAAAATTTTATGGTATTATAAATAAAACTTTTATTTTTGGAGTAGCGAATTTATGAAAAATGTTTTAGTATTATCTTCAAGCCCAAGATGTGACGGTGTTTCGGAAATGCTTGCAGATACATTTATTGAGGGTGCAAAATCAATGGGCAACACTGTTAACAAGTTTGAACTTGCAACAATGCATATTCGCCCTTGTATTACTTGCAATACCTGCTTTTCAAAAAATGTTGCATGCTCTATGGGTGATGATTTCAACACACTTGCGCCATACATATTAAATGCAGATGTTATAGTTCTTGCAATGCCTCTATACTGGTATACGTTCCCCGCTTCAATGAAACTTGTGATTGATAAATTGTATTCATTTGTTGTTTCAAAACAAAATTTATCGGATAAAGAAGTTTACCTTTTGTCCGTTGCAGATGAAGGGTATTTATCTTCCTTTGACCCCTTAATTTCAACTTATAATAAAATATTGAGCCATTTAGGGTGGGTTGATTCAGGAAAGGTCCTTGTTTTACATTCAAGCAAAATTGAAGATTTTAAAAGTTCAAAATATTATTTGGAAGCCTTGAACTTAGGTAAAAGCGTTTAATTGTCCGCTTGATAAAGCCTGTCAAAAAAGCAGGACACATGCTGAATTGAATCAATCCTAAGCCACTGTCTTGTTGCTTTAAATTTCACTCCGCCATAAGATTTATCAGGGTTTAGGTGTGCAAAATTGTTTTTATCCGAAATAAATAACTGAAATTCACACTTTGCCTCTTTTTTACAAGCATTAAGGAACACTTGGGCTAAATCCTCTTTATGTAAGAATTTTGCAAGGTAATATGCGGCAATCATCCCTTCAGACCTTTGAGCAGACAAGTAATAGTGGTCACCGTATTTTTTATACATCCCGCCTTCATAATCTATATAAGGAGAATCGTCTTTTTTATATGTTAATTCAATTATCTTTTTTGCGTCGTTAAATACAAAATCAATTGCTTCTTGGTTAAGAAACCCTTCAACTTTTGCCCACTCCTCAATAGCTTGCATTAACCATGAATCGGAAGGTAAGTCCTCAAAAAGCTCGCTATACTGTTTTGGTCTTTCATTTATAATCCAATCCATAGCTTTTTTAGCTTTAGGATAAATTTCATTTTTTAATTCATCATTTTTATCGTAATTTAAATAACAAAGAGCAAGCCCTAATAGTGCTTCACCGGGGTAATAGAAAGAAAAAAGCTTCTTTTTATCTTCATAAGAAGGGTTAATTATGGGTTCAGCATTGTTATAAAAAGGGTGAATGTAATAACACAAAAATTCCCCATCATCCGTTAATCTTGAAAGTATGTGCCTTGAATATGCTTCAATATATTTATCATAGCTTGTGTCGTTTGTAGCCGTTCTGTATTTTAAAAGCATAACAAGAGAAATTCCGACCCCGCCAAGCTTCCCCTTTTGATTAAGATAAACATAGGCTTTATTATCATCATGAAATTTTGTAATAGAGATAATATAATTAATTGCAAGTTTAATTTTTTCTAAAAGGGCTTCATCTTTTGTGTATTCATATTTTTTTATTAAGACAATAACGGCACCCGAGTGTCTTAAATCGTTATAGTATAAATCATCTTCTTTCCTTGAAGGGTGTTCATGGTCAATATTATTATCGGCAGTCGGATTATAGTAATAAACAAACTGACCGTTTTCTTTTAAGTTAGATACAAGATAATCACTCGATTTTTGAAAAACTTCAAAGAGCATATCTTTATTGTATTCTTCATAAATTACATTACCCCGATACAAAGGAATAATATCATCCATATATGTAACAAAAGCATTTGATTCAAGAAGGTAAAAATCAACATCCTCAATTTTTCTAACTTCTATCCCTTTTTCAATTGTATTTAGCCCTCTATTATTTGTATAACCCATCCTATCTCCAAGATTAGCAAGTACAGGGGCTAAATTTTTCTCATTTTTAACGGGCGAATCAGTTGGAAACCAAATATAAGATTTGTTGTCTTTAACCGCTTCAAGCCCCGTAATTCCCGCTTCAAAACGGTATTTATCAAAACCCCCTTCAAGGTGAAGCTTTTTAATATCCGTTTTTTCTTTTTTTGTTATCCACTCAATTAAAATTCTGGATGATGCGGGGTTTTTAATATCAAATTCACAAAACCTTTCATGGGCTCTAAGCCTTACAATAATTCGATTTAAGACATCTTCCAATGTTTTTCTTTTAGATATCATTCTAATGCTTTTTACATTTTTTTGAAAAATGGAAATAACAAAGTCTTGATTATCCCCCCTAAATTTAATTATGTTATCAAGTTTAAGACCCGCAAGGGTAAGGGGCTTTCCCGTAACAAGAGCGGTTCTTATTCTTGACATTAATCTTTTCATATCGGAAAAGTCGTTTTTTAAATATCTTCTTTTTATTTCGTTTTCTTTACTAAAGTCCATAATCATTTCTCTATACTAAATTAATAAGTCCTGTTGAATGGTCAAAGTGACATTTAACAAGGAATAAATTTTTATTGTTAATTGCATCTTTAATTATTTTAGATTTTCTTAAAAGAACCGTCTCAACCCACTTTGTATGTTCAACCGCAAAATAGTTATGGCAATTTATATCTTCTTTTTTGTCTAAAATTGGATAGACGCAATCCAATATGGATTTAAAATCTCCCGTATTATCGGGGTAATGCTCTTTTGCAAACTTCATAACTCCGCAATCGTCATGTCCTAACAAAATTAAAAGGGGAACTTCTAGCTTTTTAATAGCATACTCAATACTCTCAATTATATTATCGCCTGCCGTAATACCTGCAACCCTGACCACAAAAAGTTCTCCTATACCGCAATCAAAAATTATTTCGGGCACAACTCTTGAATCGGAACAACTTAATACACAAGCATAAGGCTCTTGATGGTACGCATATTTTTTGAAGGTTTCATAGGTCATATTCTCTTTTGTATTAGTACCTTCAACAAAACGCTTATTTCCATCCAATAGTTTTTTTAATTCACATTTTGCCTGCTGGATTTTATCCGACATAATTCCTCTTTTGATAGCTTACATTTAAAATGATTTTACCATTTATATTTAATTAGTGCAAAAAAGGAATAGTATGTCCGCATTTTTACTTTTAACTTCAATTATAATTTTTGCTTCACTTTTTTTATACAGAATGACCTCAAAATTTGGGGTGCCATCTTTAGTTATATTTATGCTTCTTGGGGTTTTATTTTCCTCATTTTCTTTTTTATATATCCCGCTTGAAGTTAACAGAGTTTCAAATATATGCTCTATTGCGCTTATTTTTATAATATTTTACGGGGGATTTTGTACAAAATATATAAAAGATAATTCAATTATTTTAAAAGCAGGGTTGTTATCTTCAATCGGAACTGTTATAACCGCAATTTTAACCGCTCTATTTTGCTATAAAGTATTAAATTTTGACCTTAAGGTTTCATATCTTGCGGGCGCACTATTATCTTCAACCGATGCAGCGTCTGTTTTTAACATATTAAGAAGCAAGAAATTAAATCTCAAATATAATACATCATCCCTGCTTGAAATTGAAAGCGGGTCAAATGACCCGTTTTCTTTTCTTTTAACCGTAATAGGGATAAAAATATTAACAGGTAACAACACGAATTTTACCGATTTAAGCGTTATTTTTTTAAAGCAGATTTTATTCGGAATATTATCAGGTGTATTTTGCGCCTACTTTGGGATATTTGCATTTAAAAAAATAAAATTTAATTTAAAAAGCAGTGAAGCAATATTTTTAAGCGCAATTTCGCTTTTATCTTTCAGCTTTGCCGATTTAATGTCGGGAAACGGGTATTTAAGCGTATATATAACAGGTTTTATACTTAGCAGAACAGATATAAGAAAAAAATCGCACCTTCTTCCATTTTTTGACGGAATAATAGGCTTTAGCCAGATAGTTATTTTCTTTTTATTGGGGTATTTATCTGAAATAAAGAATTTTTTGCCCGTAATTTATTGTTCATTTTTTATTACCCTCTTTCTTTTAATTTCTCGTTTTATATCTTGTTTTTTGGTTCTTATGCCATTTAGATCACCTTTAAATCAAATAACATTTATATCTTTATCGGGTTTAAGGGGTGCAGCCTCAATAGTTTTTACAATTTATGCACTATCAAACCTGAAAAACAGTAATGTTGATATTTTTCATATAGTCTTTCTTGTTTGCTTTTTATCCGTATTAATTAAAGGGGGGTATTTACCCTTTTTTGCAAAAAGGTTAAATATGACCTGTGACAGTATATATAAAAAATAAAAGGCAGACTTTAAATTTTAGTCTGCCTTATCTTTATAAATGAAGTTTTATTCTTCTATTTCTATATCAATTTCATCTTCATCTGATACCCCGCCACCCATATCAGTGCCTATGCCATCTTCCGGTTCGCAAGGGGGTTCATCCGGTTCGGGTTCGGGTTCAGGTTCAGGAGCAGGTTCGGGCTCAGGTGCGGGAGCTGGTTCGGGTGTTGTATCCACCTCCGGAGTAGTATCCTGAGCGGGAGGGGTGTCCTGTACTTCAGGCTCTGTTGGAGTTACGCTGGAACCTATATCCATATCAGGGTCCGGGTTATCTTCAATCGGATGATTATCGGGTTCAGGTGTTGTATCCGGCTCGGGTGTTGTACCGGGTTGTATATCCGGATTAGGATTATCTTCAATTCCTACATCGGGTTGAGGAGGATTATCCGGTACGGGATCATATTCTGGGGGAGGAGGCGGTGTAAGTTCAGGATATTCATTAACGTTATTGTTATTATTGTCGTTAGTGTTACTGTTGGTTACATCACTGTTGCTCTGGCTCGAACTTGTACTTTCACTTGCACTGCTGCTTGAATTAAAATTATCATTGTCAACGTTAGTATTATTATCAACGTCATTATTAACACTGTTATCCGTTATACTGTTATCGGTATTATCAACAACCGTATCATTGTTAAGAACAGTGTTGCTATTATCCGTATTGTCTACGTTAGTGTTGCTGCTGCTTGAATTATCAAGATTAACGCTTGGATTAAATTCATTGTTGTTATTTACATCAACATTAACATTTATATCTTTATCCCTGATGCCTGCAAGTTCGTCTTGAATTCTTCCAAGGAGTCTTTCAAGGTCGGATGTATCAATGTCAAAGTCCATGGCATTTTGAATATCTCTGCCTAAGCGCCTGAACATATCTTCAAGTTCATCGGCATCAATACCGCTATCAAGCCTTTGAGTATAGTATACGGTTTTTTCTCTTACACTGGTCTGCTCTTTTTGTCTTACGTTAGACTGACAGTTTCTTAAGCAATCGCAGTTAACATTTGAGTTACTTTGATTTTGCAGAATATACTTTTCTATTTCATCATAAATAAGTTTTCTTTCTTCGCTTGTTGTTGAGCTTTCAGTTTTTGAGTTTGCCTGAGTTGCATAGTTGTCTATTAATTTTTGCTGAGCATCGGTTATACTTTTTATTGCCGAATTAAACCCGCTTAAATCAATGCTGCCCGAGGAAGACCCTCCCTGCAATTTTGATAGAGTTCCCGTTACGGACTGAAGCATTGATTGAAGTTCGCTCAATGATTTTCCGTCGGTCGACAAGCTTTTTAAATAAGCATCAAGTGCGGCTTGACCTTGTTGTTGAAGGCTGCTTGAGGCACTATCCAAACTTCCGGTACTTGTATCATAAGCCGTTGAATTACCTTGCACACCTTGAGAAGTACCGGTTGCACTATCGGCAGCAGCAGAATATGCATCAACCGTACCAACCACATCAGATCCTTCATCAAGCGATACTGTAGCTATGTCTGAAGCGGCTTCATCAACTGCATCTTGATTCTTTTCTTCAATTGTTTCAATTAAATCGTCAATTTTACTTGTATCAAGCCCTCTGGTTTCGGCTTCATCTTTTAAATCATTCAAATCTTCAACAAGGTTATTAAGGTTTTCGGTATCCGAAACAACATCATCCGTTAAAGATACTTCAACATGATCAGCGTATGCGTCTAAATATTCTTGAGCGAGTTTAAGTTTTTCATCGCCCGTACCTAATTTGCTTTTAAGTTCATCAAGACCGTCAATTTCAATTCCCCATGTTTCGGCAAGCTGAATCCATGGTTCAAGTTCCGCTTGAGCGGTTGTAATATTATCAATATTGCCAAGGATATCTTCTGAACCTGCAATATCGGTAAAATCAAATTCGTCGTCAAGCAACCCTTCTAATTTTTCTTGAATCTTGGGAATAATTACGTCATTAATGTGAGTTTGTACCGATTCTTTACCATTTTCAATAGCAGATTCTATTTTTTCGGTATCAAGCCCTCTGGTTTCGGCTTCATCCATTAATTCGGTTAAATTTTCCAGGCTGCTATTAACACTTTCGGGATCCAAACCTTCATCATCGGAAATAAATGACTCTTGAAGATAATCTGTATATGCATCTAAATAATCTTGAGCAAGATTGAATGTACCGCGGCTCCCGCCTAATTTACTTTTAAGTTCATCAAGACCGTCGATTTCAATATCGAATTTATCAGCAAGCTGAATCCATGGTTCAAGTTCCGCTTGAGCGGCCGTAATATTATCAACATTGTTAAGAACATCTTCTAAACTTTCAATATTGGTAAAATCAAACTCGCAGTCAATAAAGCCTTCTAAATCATTTTTAATTTTAGGGATAACCTCATTTGAAACTTCATTTTGAATTTTCTCTGTGCCTTGATTATATAAATTTTCAAGATCTTGAACAGTTTTTTGTATATTTTGATTTAATTCATTGAGTTGTTTTTCCGCTTTATTATTTTTATGCGCATTATAAGCCCCATATAAGGCACCGCCAACCAATGCAACGCCGGCAACAACCCATCCAGGACCGGGAACGGCAACCCCCGCAGCTGTTGCCGCAGCAAACATTGCGCCGGGTCCTGTACCAGCAAGTACGTATCTCCAAACACCTTTTTTAGGCATTTCGGTACCTGCCATTTGCCCTAATTGATCTATTGAGTCCATAGTAGCACTAACAGATTCCATGAAAGACTTCAATTCATCGGGGTCGGTTGAATCAACCGTATCAAGCATTTGATTTAGCTCATTGGTTTTTTCTGCAATTTTGTCATATACGGCAACCAAATCATCAAGTTCGCTATTCTCATTTAAGGATGTTAAACCGAAATTTTGTGCATACTCCTCATAGAGACTATCATCTTCAGCTTCAGAATCCTCAATATCTTCAGCTATTGTTACATCTTCATTATCTTCTGTGGCGGTGACATCGGTTGCGCCAGATGTAGCTTCATTCTCTTTTATGTCCGTAACTATGGCTGAGCCTGTTGTGTTTTCATCTTGTATATCAGTTTCCGCCAAATCATCCTCAACTATATTAGCAACGCCGTTTTCTACAAGAGCTTGAACACTATATTTGTCATCATTTTCAACATGCATTCGTAATAGTTCATCTGCCTTGTCATTAGTTGCCTGATAATAAACACCATTAAACTGAATAGGTTCGCATGACATAATAAAACACCTTCCTTTTACTATTATATTCTCACATTTACCATTTTTTTCGGCAATCAGTTAAAATTTCTTTAATTATTCACAGGCAATTTACACAATTCTTTACAATTGTTATAAAAAAAAGACATCTTATAATTTTAAGATGTCTTATAAAAAAATATCATATTAAATTATTTTACCCTTGAGTTGTTTTAACTGAGGTGTCTATCTTTTTTTGCGGGTTGTTTTTATTTTTATTAGAGATTGAAAGAACTTTGTTTTTTGCAGTTAAAAAGCTGGTTTTAATTTTTTCTTTATCGGCGGTCAAAAGTGCCATAATAGCTCCTGCAACAACACCTGCACCGCCTGCTTTTAATAATCTTGACAAAACTTTAGCCCTTGGGGCATCTTTTGCAACATGTTGAACGGTATAAGCAGCAACACCCGTTATAAGGGCAGGTGCGCCAACTTGAACAAGCTTTTGTTTATGGTTTGTGTAAAATTCTTTTGGTGAAATACCGACTATTTTCATAATTATGCATCCTTATATTATATGTTCTTATCAATATGTTGATTTTCTTTATTGCGTCCGATTAAATGTTGGACAAGGCCGATTGTATATGAAGCACCCGCAGCTATAAGCGCAACTTTTCCCGCAAGTTTAGGCTCACCTTTATTTAATGCCAGAGTTAAGGCACCGCTGAATAGTGCACTTTTTGCAGCCGTTTTAGTTTCGTTAACGACTTCATTTTTTGTGTAGAGCGGTCGATTTGAACCAAAACTTACATTCATTTTCAATACCTTCATTTCTATATGTCATTATAAAACAAATGATAAAAATTTTTTGCTATTTTTTAAGTTACTTAGGTAACGTATTCAATTTTTTGTTACAAAAGTTTTAATTATAATTCAAAACAAAAGTAAGGAGAAAATAAAATGAGGGGAATAATTATATCTTTTATTTTGTTATTTATTATAGTTCTCGGTTTTTTTTACTGGCATGAAAATCATACAATAGTAGAAGTTGAATTTGAAAAAATGCGCCCGACAAAAGGAATAGTTAATGTTTATTATAACGGTTATAAAATAGGAAGGGTTATCTCAAAAAAACCGTGTAAAACTTCAAGCGGGGTTTGCCTTAAGACATATTTAGCAAGTCATGATATGTATTTACCCGATAATATACAGGCAAGAATGAGGCAAAGAAAAATCACGGACAGAAAATATGAAGATTATATGGAGCTTTTATTTCCCGTTAATCCAAACCCGACGGAATTAAAACATAATTCAATTATAAAAGGAGAACTTCAATCGGGATTTGATAATTATATGGATGAAGGGGTTACATATTCTGATATGGAAATGGTTAAAAAATCCGTAATGAATACCGCCTATAATTTAGAAAAATCAACGGGAATTTTAATTGAAATCTTGGAAACCTTAAAAAGCGTAACTCAAAATTCAAAAAAAGATTTAGAAAACGCATCAAAATACCTAAACTCATCATTTAAAAACATTGACTCTTTAACAGAGAAATTTAACGGTTCAATTGATGATGTCTCAATAAGAAGCATAGTAGATAACCTTGATGATACAACTTATTATATAAAAGATTTATCGGGCAATTTATCAACAACATTCCCCACTTTATATGATACGGCAAATTCAATAAGTTCAACAACAAAAAACGTTGATGAAATTATTCAAGGGGTTAATTGCACCCTTAAGAAAAACTTTGGAGGCTTAAGGCTAATTTTTGGCAAAGTTATTCAATAGATGCCTTTATTGCACTATTTGGAAGGCTTGCTTTATCTATTAAAG
>CANRHZ010000039.1 GCA_947630535.1 Candidatus Gastranaerophilales bacterium
ATATTGGGGCGTCGCCAAGTGGTAAGGCACCTGGTTTTGGTCCAGGCATTTCGGAGGTTCGAGTCCTTCCGCCCCAGATTATAGTTTGCCCGCTACATTGCGGGCAATTTTTATGTTAACAATCCGTATTTTTTAGCAATAGCCAAAGTATCGTTGTTCATGGCAAGCTTTATTTGTTTCATACCTAAATCCCTCATAACGGAATATCTGTGTCTGCCATCTAAAAATCCAGCATTAATTTTATTATCTTCTTCAAACAAAAGAAGTATGGGGGCATTAATCTCGTTTCCTGTTTTTAAATATTCAAACGCACGGTGATAATTATAAAGGTTAGAGATATTTTGTTGGGGGCGAATATAAAAATAAGGATCTATGCTTAATATTTTATCCAATTTTTCAATATTAATTTTTACTAAATTAGGATACTTTAAATTCAAGTCTTTGGGTATAAATATACGATTATTTATGTTGTTGAAATTGAGCGGATTATCTTTTGAAATAAAGGTGTATTTAGCCATTTTACGATTTATTATGGATTTTATATATCTTTCTTTATTGTTATATCTGATAACGAAATTAATGGGAATAGTGTAGACATCTAGAGCTTTTTGCCCGCTTATTTTCTTCTTGGATGGATTAATTGCAATCGTATGTTCAAAAGAAGCATTTTATATTCATATAGACTTCTAAAAGCGGGTATGGTATTTATATTTGTATTCATAAATTTATAAAACAGATAACAAGAATAAATTTACATCTAAATTTGTAAGGTAAAAAATAATGAAAGTACTTGTCGGAATGTCAGGTGGGGTGGATTCATCAGTTACCGCTCTAATATTAAAAGAAAAAGGCTATGAAGTTATCGGGGCAACTATGTCAATATGGGGAGAATATGGGCTTAGCGCTTCAACTCACCATGCTAAAGGCGGCTGCTACGGGCCTGATGAAAAGGAAGATATTGAAAGCGCTAAAGAATTTTGTAAAAAAATCGGAATTGAACATTATGTTTTTGATTTAAAAAATAAATACGAACAAATTGTGCTTGATAACTTTAAAAACGAGTATATAAAAGGAAGAACCCCTAACCCTTGTGTTTGGTGTAATTCGTTAATAAAATTTGGCTTATTGCCTGAGTTTGCAAGACAAAACGGTATTAATTTCGATAAATTTGCAACAGGACACTACGCAAGAATTGAAAATATAGATAACCATACCTATTTAAAAAGAGGAATTAACCCGAAAAAAGACCAGACATACTTTTTATACAGGCTAAATGAAGAAAAATTGAAAAACGTAATTTTTCCTTGCGGAGATAAAAATAAAGACGAAATTAGAGAAATTGCAAGAAAATACGGTCTTGAAGTTGCCGACAAAAAAGACAGTCAAGATTTTTACGGCGGGGATTATAATGAATTGTTGTCACTGAAGCCAAACAAAGGAAATATAGTTGATGTTAACGGTAAAATCTTGGGTGAGCATGAGGGTATATGGAATTATACAATCGGGCAAAGAAAAGGGATAGGAATATCTGCCCCAAAACCGTTATATGTTTTATCTTTGAATAAGGAGAAAAATGAAGTTGTTGTTGGCGAGATTGATAAAACTTTTAAAAAAGAACTGATACTATCCGATATAAATTGGATTACAAAGGAACCAAAGCCCGATAAATTGAATTTAACCGTAAAATACCGCTCAACTCAAACACCGGTTGAATGCATGGTATATAAAGAAAATGACAAAATAAAGGTTGTATTTGAAGATTATCAAAAATCGCCCGCACCCGGACAAAGTGCCGTATTTTATGATAAAGACATTTGCCTTGGCGGGGGAATTATTGATGTATGTAATTAAACCATTTTAAGGTTCATATCTTCAAGCATTTTTTTATCTTTAATATGATTGGAACCGAGCGTTGTTAAATAATTTCCGACAAGAAGCGAATTTATGCCCGCCCTAATTCCAAGTTGCTGATTTTCTTCGCTTAATCTGGTGGTTCTGCCGCCTGCATACCTTAATAGGGCATTTGGAAGTATAATTCTGAATATGCAAATTGTTTTTAAAATCTCATTTTCATCAATTTTATCAAGGTAATCTTCAAATTGTGTACCTTTAATAGGGTTTAAAAAATTGATAGGTACGGTTTTAGGGTCTAATTCTCTCAGAGACAATGCCATATCAACTCTGTCTTCTCTGCTTTCGCCCATTCCGATAATAACACCCGTACAATTTTCAATGCCGTATTTTTTGACCAATTTTGCCGTATTTACTCTATCTTGGAAGGTATGTGTCGTGCAAACTTTGTCATGATAGTTTTTAGAAGTATTTATATTGTGGTTGTACCTTTCAACACCTGCTTCTTTAATTCTTTTAACCTGTTGTTCGGTTAATAAACCGAGTGAAGCACAACAATGAAGCCCATCTATTTTTTTTACTTCTTTTATCATCTCAATTATTTTTTCAAAGTCGCTATCGGTGGGGCGCCTTCCTGACGTTACAATACAGAACCTTGATGCGCCGTTTTCTCTTGCAGATTTTGCGGCTTTACTTACAAGGCTTACATCTAAAAGCGGTGTGCATTCAATTTTTGCATGGTTGTGTATGCTTTGAGAGCAGTATTTGCAGTTTTCGGGGCATTCACCCGTTTTGGCGCTAATAATACTGCAAGCTTCAACTTCATTATTAAAGTTATGAAGGGTGATGTTGTGTGCAATATCAATAAGCTCATCCAAACTTCTATCGTAAAGTTTAATATAGTCCTCTTTTGAATAATTTTTAAAATCTTCCATTTTGTTAATTCCTCTGATAATATGCTATAAGCTATGTATATATTAGCACAAAGATTATTATCTAAGGCCCCTTAATTTAAAATTAATTTTCTTAAAGTTGTTTAAATTTCCGTCTAAATCTATTGCAAAGTTTTTTTGCCTGTCAGCGGGTGCTTTTAGTTCAGGCACCTTTTCAAATTCAAGAGAATAAACATTAAAATCTTCTTTTTCTTTAAATAAAAACTTTAAGACCCACCTTATTGGGATAAAAAGAATTTTGATACCGCTTTCAATATCCTTATCGTATCTTCCAAGAACGCTAATATTAGCGTATTCGTCTTTTATGTCGCAATCTCCGTTTATATACAGGGATAAAACATCATTTTGTAAATAAACATTCATATTATCAACCAATTCGTCCGTAAAATTGAAGTCGCCTTTTATATTTGAAATCGGGCTATAGTTTCTTGAGGATTTAATCCTGAATATATCAGACATAGAAAACCTGAAAGGATGCTTTCTTTTAGAAGTTTTAAGAGCAAATTGAGTTGTTCCGATTTTAGGCAAATACCCCCTGTTAACAAAAAAAGTGCCCCTGCCGATTAGAAACGTGTCTTTATCTTCCGTTGTTTCAACGTGGAGTTTTGCGCTCATTTTGCCTTTAATTTGTTCTTTTAAATTGAACAGTTGAAAAGAGGCAACGGAAGAATCAATCCCATCAGCGCTAAAGTCAACAATTGCTTTATTGTTATCAAAATTAAAACTTCCTTTTGAAGATAATATGCCGCCTGAAAACATAATATCCGGCATAATAAAGTTAAATTTATTATCTGTAACACTTCCTATCAAGGTAATATTCTTAAGGACGATATTATCCTTTCTAAATTCATTCAACCTTATATTCATATCGTTTATGGTAACTTTATCATAGTAGTTTTCAATCTTATCAAAAGTCATATCTATTGTATTTGATTTTGATTTATTAGTTTTTGTAAAAGAAAATTTATTTAAAAACAGATGCAATTTATCTATATATAAATGGTTTTTAAGCGAATTTTTTATATCAATTTCTGCACTAAACGGTTCTTTTTTAAATGTTCCGTCTGCAAGAATACTAATTAACTTAGAATCCGCAAAAACGGCCGCATTTTTTATTTTAAAGTTCTTAAAAACGGTATCTTGAATTACAAAAGACCCGAAAAGTGAGCGGTTTAAATAATCGTAAGTAACGTTCCCGCTAAAAAATCCGCCCTTAAGTCTGTTTTCAATAAACCCAAGCAATGAAACGGGCGCATTTGTTTTTGTTGTGCCGTTAATTTTATATAGTTTATATTTGCCGTTTATTTTTTTAAATTCGCCGTTTCCAAAGATTATTTCATTGTCAATTCCATCTTTATTAACCGAATATATGTAATTTACAAGGGTTATTGTGTCCCCGTTTTTTCTTGTTGTAAGGCCAAGTTTTCTATTTGTATCAGTTAGCCCAAGTTTTGCCCCGCTATATGAAATATCGGCTCCAATCGGGATATCGGCACTATAAAAAACATCTGCCACCCCATCTTTAACAAAGTAATCTACCCCTAAATGCAAGTCATTTTTAATGAATAATTTATCTATATACTTATTGGAAAATTTGTCCGTAAGCTTTGTTTTTATAGAGCCTGATACCGTTTTAGAAGAAGTTTTTTTATCAAGGGTAAAATACATATCAAGATTAACGGGCTCACCCCCTAACAACCCTTTAGATGATGTATAAACATCAGAATTGTCGAATATAAAAACGGGATTTGAAAATTCAATCGGTACATTTAAAGGAACGGTTGTTGCCGATATTTTATGAATTAATATAGTGCCGTTTATTTTCCCTGAGTCAAATACAAGGTTTGAATCAAAACTTCCTTTATAGTCTTTAAAGTTTTCTATAAAGAGTTTAGAATTGCTTTTTTGCTTTTTATACAGAATAAATGAATTAATGGCATCAGATACCGAAAGATTTTTTGATTTAAGGAAAAATTTACTTTTGTTGTTTCTATCAAAAATTTTACCCGAAATTAAAGCCGAAGAATTTTTAAAATGTAAATAGATACCATCCGTATAAATACCATCATTTAGAAAAATAAATTTATCGGATGAAGATATTCTAAGCGGAGAATTTATAAAATCCGAATTCAAATTAAGGTTAAATGAAAGAGTTTTTTTGCCGTTTTTGGTTAATAAAACAAGATTGGATAAATTTGCATTAATTTTAAAACAGTTTTTCTTATCTATATTAAATTCTGCCTTATTAACGCTTATATCGGGTAAGTTGGATAGAATATTTAAAAATTTATCATAGTCAAATTTTGTATTAGATTTATTTTTATCAACTATTGTTTTATTTAAATTGATTGAATTTATATCAATTTTGTTTTTGTCTTTGTTAAATGGCAGAAAAGATATATTAAAATCGTCAATTAATAATAAATCATCATCTTTTTTAGAAGATATTTTATCTATATGGAGTTTAAAAGCCAATATTTCGGATACGGTAAATTTTAGGCCCGATATGCTGGTTTCATACCCGGTTTTAGTTAGAATATAATTGTTTATTGCATATTTGGTATACGGCAATCTAAAAAATGCAAACAGTAGAACAACAGTTGATATATAAAGAAACAAAAGAAAGAAAAAAGCTATTTTTAACACAGTTTTCATAAACAAAATGATACTTTTTATTTCATCATGGTTCAAATAATTATGAACAAAAATTGGGGTATAATATACTTATGCAGATAAATTTAATAAATGAAACAAAAAGCTTGAAAAAGCCAAAAAAGCTAAAAACAATTCCAACATGTTACGTTATAGCAGATATAGAAACAACGGGGTTTAGGGCCGATTACAATTCTATTATTGAAATAAGTGCGCTAAAGGTAGAAAACAATAAAGTCATTGCGGAATTTTCAAAGCTGATTAAACAGGATAAGCATATACCGACCTTTATTTCAAATCTAACGGGTATAACCGATGAAATGGTTAAAGATAAAGAAAAAACAGAAGATGTTATATCAAGCTTTTATGATTTTTTGCAGGACTACCCGATTGTTGGCCACAATATAAAATTTGACCTTTCATTTTTAAATTACAATCTGATTAAATACCATAACAAAATCATAAATAATGACTACTTTGATACTCTTTATTTTTCAAGAAAAGTATATAAAGATATAAAATCCCATAAATTAACAAATTTGGCTCAACATCTTAATATATCAACCGAAAATGCGCATAGGGCGCTATCTGATTGTTATATGACATATTATCTTATGCTCGATATGCAAAAAAAATTAAGCCCCTTAAATTAAGGGGCTTAAAAATTTTTATTTAACCGCTTTTGAAACAATTGATGTTATATCATCCCCGCCATACAAAACGGCTGCTTTTGAAAGAACAATATTATATCCTTGTGCTTTTGCGCTTTGTGCGATTGTTGTTGAAATTGATTTATCAATTTCTGTTAATTTTTTTGTGTAATCGGAAGCGATTGTCTGTTGTTTTTTAACAAGTTCCGCATCCAATTTTTTAATTAATTTAGCTCTTTCTTCTTTATTTTTCTGAGCATTAACCTGATTTTTAGCATCCGTTATCCATTTATTTAGCTCAGCTTTTTTAGCGTTTTGAGATTTTTTCAATTTAGTTACGGCAGATGATTTTTCAACAACCGCCTTTACATCCACAACACCGATTTTAATTCCGGATGATGGTATGCTATCTGACTTTGCTATGTTGTTAATGCCTGCACCCAAAGAAAAAGCAAAAAGCGCAATTAAAATAGTAGCAGTGTTTTTTGAATTTAACATAAGTTTTCCTTTCCGATTTAAATATAATTATAAATTATAGTAAAAATTTTAAATAAGTGCAAAATATAAAATGATTAAATAACAATTAAGGCGCACTAGCCCGAATGTATAATAGGGGCATAATATGCGCCTTAATATATTAAATTATTTTCCTAAAAAAGTATTAAACAACTCTTTTGCCTGTTCTTTTGCGGTTTCACCCACCTGTTTTAAATTTTTAGGGTCACTTATAGCATTGTTTATAGAATTTTGAATATTCTTTTTAGCCGTGTCTAAACTCTCTTTGAGTTGAGCCTGATTAGCATCAAGTTCGGATGTATCCACATCACCAATCCACTTAAAGGATTTAACCGAAGAATCACTATCAATTCCGCCGTTAAAATCAACTTTAAATTCCTGATAATTTATCTCATTGGATGACAATGAGGGGATTTTGGATGTGTCAACCGATTTGGGGGAAATATGCATTTTTTTAACAAGAGAGGAAGTTAGGGCACCAATCCCCGGGATTGCATTAGTCAATTTCCCTGTTGCCATCTGTCCTATGTGCCCTAATGACCCTACAATCTTTTGTGAAAGCCTGCCCAAAACAACGGCATTTGTTGAACCGTTTAGAATGTTGAACATGCCTGAAATGTTGTATGCCATAAGCGGGCCTGCCATATTAATGGATTTTATGTTGGCATAGCCGTTATTTAAATTCAAATCCCCTTTAATATATTTAAATTCTGAAGATTGCTGAATAATGGGTAATGCCGTTAGAGCGCCTGTTGCGGCTTTAAGAATTGAATCCGAAAGAAGGTTTTGAGCTTTCATTATGGTCTTTAGGCCGCCAAGGTTACCAAGAACACCATCTTTAACATCAAAGTTAATGTTCCCCTTCATTGATTTAATCATGCGGTCATAATCAAGAACATATAAAGTTAAATCGGTATTAAAGCCAAGGGTTCCCGATAGTGCGTTTTTAATTCCGACCGCACCTTCAATTGCCTTTGTTGCATTCATATCCTGTCCGCTAAATTTAACTTTGCAGAATGCATTTGATAAATTGTAGACAATATCTCCGCTAAACACACCGTCAAATGCGCTTCCTTTTAAGTTGGATAAATAAAAGTCGTTTCCTTTTAATTTAATATCCGTTTTTATATCCGTGCCGACAATTCCGCCCGATTTAAACTCTTGAACGGTAGCATTTCCGTTTAAAATGGGCCCTTGGGTTTCAACAACCATATCTTTCATAACAACAATTACTTCAGGAATATCAACAAGCGGAATATTAAACCTGCTTTTTACGTTAGGATTTGCCATATTCCCCTGAATTGTTGCATTTCCGTTTAAAGTAAGTTTTGATTTATTAAACCCCGGGATTATAACAGTTGAATTATTCGGAATTTGAAAATCAATATCGCCCGTCATTTTATAAGGGTCGATTTTACCTTTTAGGGTAGAATTAAGACTTCCTTTTGTGTTAAATGAAAATGAAATTTTATCTGTCAGATAATCTTGAATGTTCCCTGAAAGCGTGATTTTATTCAGTCCGAATGTAACTTGACTATCGGATACATTAATTACTTTTTCATCCAAATTGCCCTTTATTAAAGGAGATGTAATATTAAGTGCGGGATTAAATATTTTAATACCTGATATAGAATAGTTTCCTGTGTAACCTGATTGAGTTGTATTAATATCAATATTAACAGGATTAATTACCAGTCTTGTTGATGATGGGGTATTTGTAATATCAATATTATTTAAAAGAATATTTCCGTTAATTTTGGGAGATAGAAGTTTATCTTTAATATTGACATTTAATGTGACCGTACCCGATTTTACAGGGTTTTCCTTTAAGATGGCAGATTGACCCACAGACACCAAAAGACCTTTAACAGGCATTTGGCTGGTTGAGAGAGTAATATCTGCTATAGCATCTTTTGAAATTTGTCCTTTTATAATAAATGGGATATTTAAGGTTGAAAATCCTAATTTTTGAATTTGAACGGAGTTATTATTAAAAAGGATATCGGATACGATTTTATCAATATTAACATCGTATAGCCCGTATTTAACCGTACCGTTATTTAATTTAAGGTAGCCGTTTGAATTGACGGTTTTAAAATCGGATTTAATATTAAAATCAGCATCCAGCGCACCCGTTGCGCTTAAAGTTTTTAAATCATTTATCCCTGCCGTTTGTAAAATAGCATCAGCAAGTTCAAACAATGATTTTAATGTGGCATTAGATTTACATGTTAAATCGATATTGGGTTTTTTGCCCCCTTTATATGTCCCTTTAATGGTAGTTGTTTCATTTTGAGCGGTATAGAGCGTAGAATCAATTTTATAGCCGTCTTTATCGAATTTTAAATTGATATTGCTTGATGGTAATTTTTTTCCTTTGATTAAGGCCGATATATTGTTTGCGGTTAAATTACCATCCAGTATCGGATTATCAAAAGTTCCGTCGGTATCAACATCAAAAACAACGTCTAAATGGAGTTGAAGCGTTTTTATGAGCTTAAGAGAATTAATTATATTAAATTCGGTTTTAATTTTCTCTTTTTGTTCTTCTTCTTCAATGTTGCCAAGGACAATGTCGTTAACTTCAATATCCGGCATTAATTTGTTATAAAGCTTAACATCATAAGTTAATGCCTTAAAACCGTCCAAATTGGCTTCGCCCTTTGATTCAAGTTTAAAATGTTTGTTTAAAACAAAATCATAGAGGTTTGAATTTTCACCCGAAAAAGAATACTTTGCGCCTGATTTAGTATCAATAAATGTAATGTTGTGCTTTTTAATTCTTATATCGGGAAGATGGTTGGAAAATTTTAATCCGAAAGGAAGGGATGAAGGTACATTTGCTGACTCAATGTTATTTTCTTTGGATGTATCCGTATCAGGTTCGTTTGGAATTATATCTTCAACCAAAAAATGTCCGTCGGGTTTAACCCTAAGTTCCGCTATAAGATTATCCGCACTTATAACATCAGCTTCAATGTTTCTTGCAATTAAGGGTAAAAGTGACATCTTGGCTCTTAAATTTTCTCCCTTAAAAAGAAGCGAATTATCGGGAAGATAAACTTCAATATTTTTTAATTTTACCCCTACCGTTAATTTTGGGGTTGTAATTAAATTCAAACCTTCAAGCTTGGTTTTGAGCCCCAAAGATTTTTCAATTTGAGATGTAACATTTGGTACATAGTTTTTAACAAACGGGGTTAAGATAAACGGTAATATCAAAAATAAAAGGTAAATAATTCCTATAAAAGAAAATACACCAACACCAAGCCCCAATATAAGTTTATTTTTTTTGAGCAAAATAAAACCTCCTTTAATAAATCATTAAAAAAGATTATAACATGCTTCAAAGAAAATAAATTTAATTCAATTTATGAACTGTTTTATTTTGGTTTGCAAGCATATCCATATATGACATAACAGACGTATTTGAATATCCTGCACCTTTTTCATCAGCTTCAATTCTTCCCAGTTCAATTCTAAGTTCTTTTAAGCGGTTATATAAAGCTTCATCTTCCGTATTAACGGCCCTTTTTAGCATTCTATCCAAAACTGATTGAATAATGGAGAGAATATCTTCCGTTGTGTCGGAGTCTTTTACTTTAATTCCTATTTTATTTGCAAGGTCAATTGCCCTTTGTCTTGTGTCAGGGTTTTCATCTTCATTATTATTTTTTGATTCTTCTTTATTTGTTTTATCGGCTTTGTTTGCTGCATCAGCTATAAGTTTTTTTGCTTGCACAATTCCTGAAACACTATCGGGATCAACCCCGATTTCTTTGAGTTGATCTTTAATATAGTTTGGTAATGTATTTGAATTTCCGATTTGATAGCTTGCAGCCATCGCAAGGGATAATCCTTGAATATACATTATATTGTAACCTTTCCTATTTGCCTTTTAATAAAAAATAAAGAAATGTCAACCTATAAATACTAAGTCGGCATTTCTTTATTAAAACTTTATAATATATTAAGCGATTGTTACTTTTTAATAAAACATTTATTCTTTTCAAAAGAAGAATACTCATCCACACTTACCGTGTTTGGAGCCTGCACTTTTAATTCAAGTGCCCTTTGAATGAGTTTTTCTCTGTCTTTTATAATAGAATTATCGGCAGAATAAACATCACTGTTAAGAGCGGCAGCAGATACTCTTACGGAAGTTTCGGACGGTGCGCCTTCGCCTGATACGATTTCTTGAACCTTATAGCTTGGCCAATTGTCATCAAGCTCATCTATTTTGCAATAGCCCATATCTTCCCTTCCGTCAAGTCGTTTATCGACTTCAGATTCAATAATTGAATTTACATATTTTTTCTGCACTTCAAAGTGACAGGTATCGAAAACTTCCGTACCTATTATTTCTTCAGGGTCTCTTTTTTCAAATTTTTGAAGGAGTTTGCCTGCAATTTGTAAATGTTCTATCTCCATTGCAAGAAATTCTTCCCAGATAAGTTTAATCTTAGGGTCGATTTCATCATTGTAGCAATTTTGATAGCAGCAAACTTCCATAAATTCTCTTAATAAAAGTTTTTCAAGCGGAGTTTCAGTCGGATCAATTAAGGTTTCATACATTGTGACGTGTTCTTCTTCAACGTCGCAGATTTCAGCGTACAATCTTCTTAAGTCGTCACTTCCGTACATAAAACCGTGTTCGGCATAAAAGTTATGGGTTTGTTGTTCACCTGCAAGCAAAGTAAGGATATTTGCCTTTGTTTGGGGTGATGCGGTATTTTTATCGTAACCTTTTCTCATTCTTATTTTGTTATCGTTATGATGGTATTGAGTTGGTCTTGCAAACATAACGTCCGTTTTGTTGTGAAGAATTTCGTTTGGGTTTGTTCCTTCAACCATATATGCAAATTGAGAATATCTGTACAGGTGGTCAAAGTCCTCTAAAAGTCCAAAGTCGTAAGTTTCTTTAACGTATTCATCAGGTTCATTTTGTGCAAGCCATGCGGTTAGGTCAACCGCAACTTGTTCATAACCTAAAGTTGTATCCAACACAGATTGATTAAAAGGTGTGAGCCAGTTTACCGTAATTTGTTGTGTGGTTTCAATGTGTCTTGTGTCTGCCACAAGTTTTTTAATTTCAGAATCGGTTGTCATCCTAAGAAGGTTATGCTTAAAGTTCCATCCTTCAATTTCAATTCCGTTCATAAGTATCTGTCTTGTTCTTGTATAGCAGTCAACAGATTCTCTTTTATAAGGATAGCCTGCAATTTTTTCCCAGTTTCTAAGTTGTTTATCCAAGGGGATGCCCTTTTCTTTGAGAGGATTAAAAGTCATATAATTCCTTTCTAATATTTAACAAATTAGAAAATAAATAAAAAATAAAAAATATTAATTACC
The DNA here is from genome assembly GCA_947630535.1 of Candidatus Gastranaerophilales bacterium. Taxonomy (GTDB): domain Bacteria; phylum Cyanobacteriota; class Vampirovibrionia; order Gastranaerophilales; family Gastranaerophilaceae; genus Galligastranaerophilus_A. The sequence continues at coordinate 11,975 of CANRHZ010000039.1, forward strand.
CACATAGATAACAAAAGAAAGGTATTATAATAAAATGTATAAAATTTTAAAATCTGAATAAATTTGCTATATTAATATTAAAGGAGAAAGATATGATAAAAAAACTTTTAGCATTTTTAATAATATTTATACTGTCAGGAGGAATTATGTGCGAAGCAAAACAAAATTATGACCCTAATGCAGACAACTACAGTGAAGTTAGGGCATTACATATATTAACCAAAACCAAAAATCAGGCAAACGCAATTAAAATGAGGGTTAATAACGGTGAAAGTTTTAAAGAACTTGCAAAACAGTTTTCAAATTGCCCCTCGGGCCGTGTCGGGGGTGATTTAGGCTATTTTAAACGTGGAGAGATGGTGCCCGAATTTGAAAAAGCTGCATTTGAAACACCAAAAGGAGAAATATCGGACCCCGTTCAAACCGATTTTGGCTGGCATGTTATTAAAGTAATAGATAAAAGATAAATATGACAAAATATGAAACCGGAAAAATATATAAAGAGTTTATAACAAACAATGAAGGCATTATAGCAAGCCTTAACCATGAGGCACTTACCTTAAAATTTTTATGGAAAAATCCGGATTCACATATTGTTGATTGTATGCTTCAAGAGCCCTTTTTTCAGCTCTACTTTAAAAACGATATTATGTTTTTATTAATTAAGTTTAATGAGCTAAAATGGGTGGATATACCGTGCTTTTTTACAAAAAATACCAAAAATCTTTTTTATTTTGAAAGTGATAATCTGCCTTGCAAAATTTTACTTGCAAATTCTAACACGGGAAAGCTCTTTTTAAATCAAACATACTTTATGCCCAAAGGCATTTCAAAAGCCTTTGTACAGGGGGTGCACACCCAAAAAGATATATCCAAAAAAACAGTTATTGAAAAAATTAACACAATTCGCTCATCATATTCAGCCTCTGAAATGTCAAGGCTCTCGCTTGGAAATTCAAAATAGAACTTTATGCTTAAGCAAGAGCCATATGATGTTAAAAATAGTTTAAATAATCGGTTTATCTTTTAATACAACGAACATAGTGGGTGTTCGAGCGGTTGCTCAAGTAACGGTTCCCGTCGTACATGCCAACTATCCACGCAAATCCGGAAGAACCTGAAGAAATGACTGAGCCTGACCAGCAGTGACCGGTATTTGTCATATCAATTAAAGCGTGATTAATATACATTGATGCAAGTTCATCTCTATCGGGAAGTCTTGCATCTTCTCCTTGTTTTGCACAGAAGCTTGCAGCGTCATTTCCATCTTCACTATATGATGGAAGAAGTGTTGTTGAAGCGTCATTTGGGAATGGGTTAGGCGCTACAACAACACTGTTTGTTCTATAGAGTGCCGTCATAAATCCGACATCTTTTCCGACTTCATTAGGACCTTTTAAGCCATTAAGGTCATAGATCATATTGACACAAAATATATTATCTGTATTGTGATTTTTATCGGGTAAATCGGATTCGCAAATTGGGTTATAGTATAGAGCAATTGATTCACCATTAACCGTTTCAAAGGCGGCAGCGTCTGTATCCATTGCATCATCTGCATCACGATTAAGCTCATGCATTGTTTTTGGAAAATCCATTGTGTTTCCATTCAATGTAATAACAGATGATGGTAATCCACATGCTTTTAAGTTGTTTTTATTACATACATTTTGAACCCTATAGACCTTGGATAAGCCGTCAATTATAAAAGCTTCAGATGCTGATGCTTTCAGATTATCATCATTTATATCAACGGCTTCACCGTTTTTTGTTCCGTACCCTGCAACGCTATCCA
>CANRHZ010000040.1 GCA_947630535.1 Candidatus Gastranaerophilales bacterium
TTTTTTAGTATTACACCCGCCATAAAACTACATTTTTTCCATAGGAAGCAATATGCAAGTTAGTGTCCCCTGACTTGGTTTAGAATAAACCCACATATCCCCTTTAAGGTTTTTTACATGTTTATGTGCAAGGGAAAATGACATCTTTATTCCTATTAATTTTTTGCTCAGGGTTTCATCCAAAAAGTACGGATTAAAAATATTGTCAAGAACAACGGGCGGAATAACAAGCCCCGAATCTTTTATTTCAAACATGGCATACTGTTTTTTAATATTTTCATCCGATATATCATACCCCTTACTTTCTAAAAATTCCAAAGGAGGGTTACCTACATTCATTGAAATTGAACCTATGCTTGTTGTTTTCATTGATATATCAAGCAGCGCTTTAACAAAGGCTTCAACGGCATTAGGGTCAATATATGCACTCCTTGTTAAGAAGGATGAAAAATCGTATGAAAAATTAAGTCTTTTTTTAGAGAAAAGTACTTCATATTTTTTTGCAATACCGACAAGTAAATCCGCCAAATCCACCCTTTTATATTCATATTTATAAAGACTTGATTCCACTTCAAAATATTTAAAAAGCCTCTCAAGGTCGTATGCTAAATCAGAGGAGCTTTTATTTATAATGGATACGTATTTTTCCTGTTTGTCGGTTAATTTGCCCCCTACTCCGTCATTTAGCGCTTTAGAGAAATTCACGACCGAATTTAAAAGAGAGAATATTTCACCTGAAATACCTGTTAAATAAGTATTTTTTTCATCTATAATCTTTTTTGCAATTTCAAATTCGCCGTTTATCATATTTTGAACATTATAGATTTTTGTGATATCCCTTATTGAAACATAGACTCTATCGGTATCATCACTTTTAGATGCGGAAACTTCAACAAATATATCTTCTTTTTTGGAAGTTATAGCCTTTGTAACGGATAAAGTTTCAGACTGTACGATTTTATTTAAAAGGACAGAGCCCCCTTGAATATATTCGGAAAAATAAGAACCTATAAGTTCAGCTTTTGAAAAACCCAGAATATCAAGAATTTTTGAATTTGCATCCATTATAACACCTTCCCTTGAAACAACGAGAATGCCGTCAGGGAATATTTCAAAGATGTTTTCATTTTTGGTTTTTTTAAATATAGACAACAAATTCATTTAAAAATCCGATTGTTATATATAATCTCTCTCGTTTATGTTACCATAACGCAAAAAAAATTCAAATTTATTTACTCTTTTTGAATTACGATATTAATTTTTTTTAACCATAATATTTATTTATTTTTGTTTTTTTGTTAATATCCAAGCAGAAGAAGTATGTTATCTTTATATCTGACACCTAGTAATATCTTTATGATTTCAGGGTTTTTATTGTCCCTGTATACGTGTGTTTCTAATGATGTAATGCAGACTTTAGGTACTTATCTCAGCGCAAATCAGCGCATGCCTTTTTGGATTTTATGGATTTATTCGGCTCTTGTATTATCAATTACATTCATAGTCGGCTGGAATATAAACGGCGGGGATATGGCATTTGGAAGGTTGGATAGGATACCTTTTGCAGGCACTTTTTACTGGTACCATGTTCTGCCGCCCCTTACTCTTATATTTTTAACAAAAAGGGGAATTCCTTCCTCTACTACTTTTTTGATACTGTCCGTATTTTCATCCGGACAGGTCATAGGCTTTATGCTTGCAAAATCTCTTATGGGGTATTTTTTGTCTTTCAGCATATCTTTAATTGTATACTTTATAATATCAAGGCCGATAGAAAAATATTTTCTCTATACAAAAGATAAAAAAATATCTAAAGGATGGCATATTGCAAAATGGGCTTCAACGGCATTTTTATGGACGGGCTGGCTTATGCAGGATGCCGCCAACCTTTTTGTTTATCTTCCAAGGAAACTTTCCTGCACTCAAATGCTCCTTTCCGTTCTTGCATTTTCATTAATGCTTGGAATTATCTGTTACAGAAGGGGCGGGGAAATTCAAAACATTCTGAAATTAAAAACCAACACGCAGGATGTGCGCTCGGGAACCATTATTGATATTATATATGCCTGCATTCTTATATACTTTCAAAAAGTAAACAACATCCCCATGTCAACAACCTGGGTATTTATCGGGCTTCTTGCGGGCAGAGAAGTTGCAATGTATAACAGACTTCGTTTTGAAACTCAAAAAAAGGTTTATAAGCACGTTTTAAAAGACCTCCTAAAAACAATAATAGGACTTTCGGTTTCAATTATTGTTGTTTTGACCATAAACCATTTCGGGGCAATAAAAGAGATGATTGAAAGATATCTTAACCTCTAGATAAGAAAGTACAGAAATTCGGATAAATCAACAACCTTTATTTTTGATGCTTTCTTTTTAAGAGAATATTTTAAGCTCCAAATACAGGTGGGACAAGTTGTGAGAACAATATCAGCGTTTGTGTTTATAACCTGATTTGCCTTATTATCGGATAAAAAAGAGGCGGTTTTTATATGGCGGGAAAAAAAATCCCCTCCGAAACCGCAGCAGTCATCAGGGTTTTGAAGCTTGATGTATTCGATATTTTCTATATTTTTTAAGATATTTTCAATTTCTATAAACTTTTCTTCGCTTAAATGACAGGGTTTATGGAAAGTAACTTTGTATTTTGTTTTTGATTTTAGTTTTTTATCTTTATAAAAGTCGCTAAAATATACAAGTTTGTTTTTATCAACACCTTCATAGTTCATAACCGTGTCATAACATGTTGCACAATCAAAAATGACTTTATCCGCTTTTTCCATTAGTTTCAGGTTATGATTTTTGTATTTTTCGTATAAATCAAGCCTTCCTTTTATATAAAAAGGGAGCGCACAACATTTAAAGTTTCCGTCTTTAATTTTTAGAGGGAAAATCATTTTGTTTCTTTTGGCTTTTGAAATGCACCCTCTAAAATAGAGAACATTTTCTATTGAGCCCTTTTTTTCAACTTTAATTGGACGCTTTACAATTGATAAGACTTTTAAAATAAACATTTTTAATTCAAATACAAAAGCGGAATTTAAAAAAAAGTCCTTCGGGCTCATATAAAGCGATTTTATATAAGAAAATATTTTAACCGCATCAATATCGGATGGGCAGTGGTGTTTACATTTGTTGCAAGAAAGACATAAATCAAGATTGTAGGCAATTTTTTTATCGTACTTTAAATCACCCCTGATAAGCCCCAGTATTTGCAAGAACTTACCCCTTGAAACCGATGTTTCGGTTCTTTTTGCTTTATATACGGGGCAAACATCCATGCAAAGTCCGCATCTGGAACAGTTTATAACGTCTTTTTCAATTTTTTTGTCCATAAATTTTGTAGTATAATTTTACCATGAAAAATGCGCAAACCACCGTTGAATATGTTATGATTTTTGTTCTTATTACGCTATTTTGTGTTTATATAAGCATGTTATGGAACAGAAATGCAATAATAAACGGTTCTACTTTTGGAACGGAAGATGAGAATAATGTTGTGCATGTTCGCCCTATGACGGATTAATTTTATGAAAAGTGCGATTTTAAAAAACGGTAAAGTTGAAATAATACAAAAAGAAATGCCATCCCTTAAAGATAAAAAGGGGGCAATTATAAAAGTATTCGGCTCGGGACTTTGCGGCTCGGATATTGTTAAGATTAACCATTCAAAAGACGTTGATGAATCAAAGGTGGTCTTAGGTCATGAGATAATAGGCGAAATTGTCGACATTAATACAAATATAGCAGGAAACGGTGACAAAACACCGTTTAGGACGGGCGATATTGTTGGAATGGGGCATCATTTTCCATGTTATGAGTGTAAATTTTGTTTGCATGGAAGCCATTCAATGTGCGAAAATTTTAAAAAAACAAATATCTTCCCTTCGGGTTTTAGCGAATTTGTTTATATAACGGAAGGGCATCTTAAAAATACCGTTTTTAGAGCGCCCAAAAATTTAAGTTATGAAGAATTTTCATATCTTGAACCGCTTTCCTGCTGCTTAAGAGCAATAAGAAGATCGGGTTTAACAAGACAGAAAGATAATTCAAGCTATAATGTACTTGTTCTTGGACTTGGTTCAATAGGTTTAATTATGGCACAGGGGCTTATCGCATACAAAGCCAAGGTTTTTGGTTTTGATATTAACGAAAAAAGACAGGAATTTGCAAAAAAATTCAATATAGAATTTGACCCGTCCGTCAAATATGACATTATATTTATGACATCAGGAAGCCATAAGGCGCTCGACAGTGCTATTAAACTTGTTGAAGCGGGAGGAAAAATTATCGTATTTTCTTCAATTTCAACCTTGGACGGATATAAAAACGACGATATATACTATAAAGAATTAAGCATAATAGGAAGTTATTCGCCCGAGCCAAGGGATTTAGCGGAATCTAGTGAATTTTTGGAAGAAAAAAAAGTTAATGTTGAAGGGTTTTCGACTGTGTATCCGCTTGATAAAATAAATGAAGCCGTTTATGATACAAAGCAGGGAAAAATTTTAAAGGCATATATTAAAATATGAAAATGAAAGCCATAAGATACTTTGGACCAAAGGATATAAGGTTTGAAGAAATTAATGTTAAAGAGCCTGAGGAAGGCGAAGTTCTTGTTAAAATAAAAGCCGCCCTGACTTGCGGTACGGACGTTAAGACGTATAAAAGAGGGCATCCCGTTTTAATTAAAAAAATACCGTCCGGTTTTGGGCATGAGTTTGCTGGCGAAATTGTTAAAATCGGCGAAGGGGTTAAGGACTTTAACATTGGTGACAGGGTAGTAGCGGCAAATTCCGCCCCTTGCGGAGAATGTTTTTTTTGTAAAAAAGGGGAAGAGAACCTTTGCGAGAACCTTTTTCTTTTAAATGGCGCATATGCCCAATATATAACAATCCCAAAAAACATTGTTGAAAAAAATCTTGTAAAAATACCCGAAAACCTGCCTTATGAACTTGCAGCATTTTCTGAACCCTTAGCAAATGTTGTTCATGGAATTTCAAGAACTCCCATTAATAAAGGGGATACTGTGGGTGTTATTGGTATAGGGCCTATCGGACTTATGTTTTGCGCCCTTGCAAAATTAAAAGGCGCTAAAGTTATTGCAATGGGGAGAAATCCGCTTAAATTGAAGTTGGCAAAAGAGTTTGCGGGGGCAGATGAAGTTATTGATTTAAAAAAATATGATGACCCGACAGAAATTATTTTGTCCATGACGGAAGAAAAAAGGGGGCTGGATGTTGCAATAGAGTGTGTCGGGCTGCCTGAAATTTGGGAGAGAATGTTTAAGCTTGTCAGAAGGGGCGGCACGGTGCATTTATTCGGAGGGTGTGCGTCAGGAACCAGCATAAACATTGATACAAAAAGACTTCATTACGATGAAGTTAATATTATAAGCGTTTTTCACCATACTCCCAAATATTTTAGAGAGGCTCTTAAGCTTATTGCAGAAGGTAAGATTGACGTTAAGCAGCTAATCACAAAAAGAATGCCCTTAAAATATGCAAAAAGAGCAATTGAGATGCACGGAAACGGAGAAGTGATAAAGGTTTTATTGGAGCCTTAATTTTTTCTTGACTTAAAAGTTTGAATTGGTATGATTTTCTTAACAACTTGATACTGTGGTTATCTTAAAGATAGCTTATGAATAACAATTAAATAGTATGCCGCAATAGCTCAGTTGGTAGAGCAAGGGACTGAAAATCCCTGTGTCCTTGGTTCGATTCCGAGTTGCGGCATATTTTTTATACTGTTTATTTCTTATCTTTAACAATTCGGATATGCCTTCACTTTAGGAAATCGCTTCGCTTTTGCCCTCTCAGAAAAATGCTCAACGGTTCGCATTTTTCTTCGGCAGAGTGAGTTGCGGCATATTTTTTGCGTAAGCCAGGGTGAAGCCGTTAAGAAAAAGGCAGAGTCGTTTAGACCTGCCTTTTTTAGGCAAAACTATTGATTGCCGCCAGGGTCGCCCATTCGAAAAGGTTGATAACCTTTATCGAATGGGGCAGGCAAAGTCAGAAACGAAGTTTCTGCGTGCCGTTTAGCAAAAAACCTATAGGCAAAATACCCACAAGGAGCATAAAAGTTTATTGAAGATATAATTCGTGCCTACACTTTAAAAAACCGCTTCGCTTTTATCCTCAAAGAATAAATTCCAAGAAAAAGAACGCTGCTTTATAATCCGCAAGCTGCCCCAAGCTATAAAAGTCCTCTTTATTCCATCATATTTCCTGCAATAGACGGGCCTTTTAATATTTCAATTAAAAATACTTTTTTGATAAAAAAATTTTTAAATAAAAGTTAGATTATATTACTCTTAATAATAAATTATTTATTATGTAAAAAGTAATATTTAATATATAAAGTTAATAAATATACAAATTATGAGCAGGTGGAATATAGAAAAATAAAATTGCTTCGCTTGTGCTCAACTCATTCGAGTTTACACTCACATAGCAATTTTAATATATTTTTTTACTAAAATCAATAGCACAAAAGAATTATTTACTTATATTAGTTAATAGTTTTATTGTAACTTTTAAAAACTTGGGCTAGATTTAAAAATTATGCCAAGAGATTTATTTAATGTGCGCTTTGGTGAGCGTGTAAAATATTTTAGAAATTTGGCCAGATTAAGTCAGGAAGAACTTGCCGAAAAGATTGGCTGCGAAAGAAATACTCTTTCTTATATTGAAATAGGCAAAAACGCAATAAGCTTTACCAAATTAAAAAAGTTGTGCGAAGTTTTGGAAGTTGAACCTTACCAGCTTTTTATATTTGACTATGATTTGCCTGATGCTAATCGTATTAAAGTAATTACAAAACTTCTTGAAAGTATGACAGACGTACAACTTGGAATTATACATAAAATGTTGTTAAATTTTGTGAGTTTACGTCCTACAGATGTAAAAAAATCAATAAAAAATGACTAAAGGTTTTTAAACTATATCTGCACTCTTTATAAAACTTAATAAAGATACTAAAATAAGCAATAATAGATAAATTATATACTTTATATATATACGAGTATGTAAGAAGCTAAGAGAGAGTTGCAGATGTCGGTTGAAAAGATAACTAACCCTTCAACCCTTAATATCGGATATAACGACAATGGTAAAAATCAGCAATCAAAAGTAAATGCGGATAGTACTTCGGTGTTTGATGCATATAAAACTGATTCAGATAACCAAATACCGTATAATTTAGATAAAGAACTTCAAGAAATTAAAGACAAGCAAGGCTTTTTGGGAAAAGTTTGGAACGGCTTTAAAAATTTAACAGGGCTTGGCGTTTCAAGTAAAGATGTTGAAATGTCGATAGAACAATATAAAAACGGAGAAATTTCACTTGAAGAAGCAAAGAGTGAAATAGAAAAGTTCGATAAAAAACAAGAAGGTGCCGTTAATTTATTTTCTAATATTTCAACCGGAATAATAAGTACCGCAATAGCGGTAGGTGCGGTAGCAACAGGTGGCCTAACGGCAGTTGCGGCAGGAGCAATTGTTGGCGGCGCATCAAAGGCAGGTTTAAAAACTCTTGACAGAGCAACAAACAATATAAAAGGTGATGCAATTGATACAAAACAAATTTTAAAAGACGGACTTACGGGTGCTATAGACGGTGCGGCATCAGCATTAACGGCAGGTATGGTAAAAGGCGCACAAGCAGGATTAGCCGTTAAAGAAGCCGTTAAAGAAGGTGTTATAAACGGGGCCAAGGCAGGCGCTATATCAGGCGGTATAACCGGCGCAAGTGATTATACAATAGATGCCGTAATGGAAGATGATGTAAAATTTTCATTCGGAACATTGGCTAAATCAACTGTCCAAACTATGTTATTTGGTGCATTTACAGGTGCTGCCATGGGCGGTATTACAAACGGTATAGGACAAAACCGTTTAAATAAAGCAAATATTCAAACTCAAAAAACTAATATACCGAAAGAGCCCGAATTAAACCCGACCAAAACGGAAGCTAAAGGTACGAATTTATCCGAAAGTTTGGATGCAAAATCAGGCGACATGGCAAAAGTTCAAAATACCGATGTACCTAAAGAGCCCGAATTAAACCCGACCAAAACGGAAGCTAAAGGTACGAATTTATCCGAAAGTTTGGATGCAAAACTAAAGACAAATGCGAAAAATATGGCAAAAACGTACAAAGATAATATTAAAAAGGTACAATCCGATTTCGAAGAAATGTTTGGCGACCTTGATTCGGTAAGTAAAGTTTCGGGAAGATCTAAGGGTGAAAAATCAATATTTGACAAGCTTTCAAATAAATATGGCAAAAATTTGAATTCAACAAATGTTGACGATTGTTTCCAAATGATAGGGGACGGATACGGAGTCAGAGTTCAGTTAAAAGACCTTGATGAAAATCAGGCAAGACAAATAATAGAAGATACTCTTGAAGGTACATCAAAGACCTATGACGATTTTATTGGTGCACTGAAATCGGGAGAACCTCTTGAAAGCAAGTATATTGAAGCGCTTGATACTCTGAAAGAAGCCCAAACGGATGAATTTGTAAACGAATTTATAAAAAAAATAAAAAATAAAGAAATAATTCTTGCTGATGATGAATTTAACAACTATGGGGACGAAATTACTTCGTATTTTACAAACAGACAACTGAAAAAAATAGCGGACGCATATTCCGAAGCAAACAACGGAGCTCAACTTGCCTTTGTAAATAAAACTCAATTAGATGATATTCCGTATGATACACCAAAATTTAAGACCACAGATACAGGTGAAACGGTTTCAAAAAGTTATAAAGAATTAACCGAAAAACAAATAAAAAAAGCCACAAAAGATTCAGGCTATACAACTGCACAGGCAAACATAAAATCGGCAAAAACAAACGGCGCTATGCTTGCTGATACCGAACTTCAAATCAGGGGTACAAAAGTTAACGATGTAGCGGAAGTCGAACATATACCATACGATATAAGAAAAGGTAAAATAACTCTGAATGATGAAAAATATTCTAATGTCTATTCAATTATCAAAGGTATGGATGAGGACAGTTACAAAGCTTATTTGAAATACTTTAATGACACATATAAAACCGCAATTTTAAATGAACGTGGGCTAAAAGAGTTCACTCCTCCCGCTATGCCTGACAACTTAAGATTTGCAAACAAAAATGTTTTGGATAAGCTTGGTATATCAAATATTGAGCCTGAAAGCGCATTAACTCCCGAAATGATTTCAAAAATTTCAATTGAAGGATTAAACCATTGTTAATAGCAAAAAAAATATTTTTGCGTTTTTAAATATGATACAATAGGGAGGAAAATATGAATATAATTACTAACGGTTATATAAATTTCAGAGGTCTTAATAAGGTGGAACAAAAACCCTTAAGCAATAAAGAAAAAACAAAAAAATCAATGAACGCTGCTCTTGATTATATTAAAGAAAATGCAGAAAGACGAGTTCCCGAAAACGGCAAATACACTAAACTAATGGCTTTATTTGATATTAACGGAACTTCTAACGAAGCAAGGATTGCTATAGAATATGACCCCGTTGATCCTAAAAACAAAAGAACTGTTACGGCAGGTGTTGTAAGAAAAGGCACGGACAGATTATACACAAGCTATATTTCAACGGGTACAAAGAAAGAAATTCTTGAATTTCTTAATAGCAAAGAATGCCCCGATACGGTTTATAAAAGCGTTAAAAAACTGTCATCAAAAGTAGATGAATATTTTTATCATAAAAATTAATTTTTGATTAAATATAAAATTTTGTTATGTTTTTAGCTTTTATATAAGATTTTTTCTCTATTAGATGGTATATTTGTCATATAAATAATATGCTTTAATAGGGATTTTAAGATGAGAAAAATTGATGAGAAAACAATTAACACAATGAGGGTTCTATCCGCAGATGCCATACAAAAGGCAAAATCAGGACACCCCGGGATGCCTCTTGGTGCTTCGCCTATTGTTTTTTCGCTTTATGCAAACCATCTTAATTTTAATCCCAAAAACCCCGAAATGATTAACAGGGACAGATTTGTACTTTCGGCAGGACACGGCTCCATGCTCCTTTATTCAATCCATCACCTTTTCGGGTTTGATATAACAATAAATGATATTAAAAATTTCAGACAGTTTGGCTCTATTACACCGGGGCATCCTGAATATAAACACACACCCGGTGTTGAAGCTACAACAGGTCCCTTGGGGGCAGGCGCTTCAATGGCGGTCGGGATGGCTATGGCGGAAGCTCATCTTGCTTCAATTTTTAACAGGGAAAACTATAAAATAATTGATAACTATACCTACGTTCTTGTCGGGGACGGTTGTATGATGGAAGGTGTTTCAAACGAGGCCTTTTCGCTTGCGGGCAATCTTAAATTGAATAAGCTGATTGTACTTTACGATTCAAACAATATAACAATTGAAGGCAAATGCGATTTAACATTCACGGAAAATGTTATGAAAAGAATGAAAAGTTACGGCTTTTACGTTCAGGAAGTTAAAGACGGCAACAACCCCGATAAAATAAGTGAAGCGATAAAAAAAGCAAAAAAACAAAACAAAAAACCCTCATTTATTAAAATAAATACAAAAATCGGGTACGGGTGCCCAAATAAAGAGGGAACTTCAAAATGCCACGGAGAACCCTTAGGGGAAGATAACATTTCTCAATTAAGAAAAACTCTTAAATATGACAATCCCCCCTTTGTTGTGGATGAAGATGTTTATCAAAACTGCAAGGAATACCTTAAAGATAAAATAAAAAAACAAGAAGAATATGAAAAAATGAAAGAGGGATACTTTATAAAGTATCCCGAAATGAAAGCGCTTTTTGATGAATATTTTAATCCCGATTATGAAAAACTTTGCCATGATTCATCAATTTGGGAGTATGACGACATAAGTAAAGCAACAAGAACATCTTCAGGAGAAATATTATCAAAATTAAAAGATAAAATTAAAAATCTTATAGGCGGTTCGGCCGACCTTGCCCCTTCCAATAAAACGGAATTAAAAGGCATGGGAGATTTTTCACCCTGCAACTATAAGGGTAAAAATATTCATTTCGGTGTAAGAGAAATGGCTATGGGCGGTATAGCAAACGGGCTTTGTTTATACGGCGGCTTAAAGGTTTTTGTTTCAACTTTTTTTGTTTTCAGCGATTACTTAAAACCTATGGCAAGGTTGTCTGCCCTTATGAAACTTCCCGTGACCTACATATTTACTCATGATTCAATTGGTGTAGGTGAGGACGGCCCAACGCATGAACCTGTCGAACACCTTGCAATGTTCAGGTCTTGCCCCAATTTTATTACAATAAGGCCCGCAGACACAAAAGAAGTAATAGGGGCATGGAAATTTATTTTATCCGATAAAACATCTCCCGTTGCGCTTATTTTATCAAGACAAAACCTTCCGCAACTAAAAAACACGGGGGACGGGGTTTTATTGGGTGCATATATAGTTGAAAAAGAAAATAAAGAAAAGCCGGACTTAATAATAATAGCGTCAGGCTCAGAATTAAGTCTTGCCGTTAGTGCAAGAGAAGAACTTCTAAAGCAAAATATTGATGCAAGGGTTGTTTCCATGGCATCAATGGAGCTTTTTGAAAGACAGGATGACAAATACAAAGAATCCATTCTTCCCTCGGAAATAAGAAAACGTCTTATAATTGAAGCGGGTTCAAAATTCGGCTGGGGAAGATATATGGGCTTTGAAGGAAAATCTGTTACTGTGGATGAATTCGGAGCAAGCGCACCAAGCAGCGTTTTATTTAAAGAATACGGTTTTACTCTTGAAAATGTCGTGAAGTGTGCTCTTGAACTTTTATGATTTTTTTGCTCGTGATTGAAAAATTTGATAAAATATCAAAATGACCGATACTAAAGAACTCATAAAAGAGGGCGAGAGGCTCTATAATTTAAAGGATTATAAAAATGCGCTTTGCATATTTGAAAAAGCCTTAAGCTTGAATGCAAATGATAGTACAATTTTCAGATATTTAGGGCAGATAAATTTTAAATTAAAAGAGTATAAAAAAGCACTTTTGTTCTTTTTAAAAGATGAAACCCCGCAATCACCCGAAATTAAAGGGGAGATTGGGGAATGTTATTACTATCTGAAAGACTTTAACAATTCCCAAATTTATCTTATAGATTCAATTATTGAAAAATACAATGACAACTATGCAAAAATTTTAGAAAACGCACTTAAAGCAAAACCAAACGACGAGGCGCTTTTCGGGCTTAAGCTTATAGAAAATGAAAACCACCCTTCAGATATTAAAATTTTAAGAGAAATAACAACGCTCGGGCAAAAGTTAAAAAAATTTGATATAGTTATTCCTTTTTTTAAGCTCCTTTTAAAACTCTCTCCAAAAGACCATGTGGCATGGAATAATTTAGGACTTATCTATGAAGAAATCGGGGATTGGGAAAATTCGTATGAATGTTATAAAAAGGCGCTTTCTCTTAAAGATTTTTTCAGCCCCAATTTTAATCTTGGAATAATTTCAAGAAAAATGCACAAATTTAATGACTCCATTAAATATCTGAAAAAAGCTGTAATCCAAAATCCAAAATCCCCCCAGCCAAAGTATTCTCTTTCAATGAGTTATATGATGTTAAAGGATTTTAAAAACGGATACCCCCTGTATGCAAAGCACATGAGCGTTATTATGCCCTCATTTTATAAAAACGAATGGGACGGAAAAAAACAAACGGAATCTTCCCTTTGTATTTTTACAACGGGGGGGCTGGGTGACGTTATAATGTTTGCAAGGTATTTTGATTATATAAAAGACAATTTTAAAAAAATTTATATCCTTCTTCCAAACTCCTTAAACACAATAATCAAAAGGAATTACCCTTATCTCAATATAATTGATTCAAGGAACTATTTTGATAACTTTGACTTTGCGATTACTCCCATGCATATTTTAAAGTTATTCAATCTTGATTTTAATGAATTTGTCCCCAAAAAAGAGGGGTTTTTATCGGCAGATGAAGAATTATCGGAAGAATATAAACAAAAATTTTTTAACCACGACAAATTAAAAATTGCTATAAACTGGCATGGAAACAGAGAGGGCACAAGGACATTTTTCAATAGGAGCATGCCGATAGAATGTCTTGAGCCCGTTTTTGAAAAATATAAAGATAGGGCGATTTTTTATTCAATTCAAAAAGATGAAAGTTACATAGAGGCGGATAAATACCCTTTCATTGTTAATATGTATGACAGTATAAAAGATTTTGGGGATACGGCTGCGATACTAAAAAATGTTGACCTTTTAATTTCAATTGATTCTTCACCCGTTCATATGGCAGGAGCAATCGGGGTTAAAACCTATGCAATTTTGCCTTACGCAAACGAGTGGCGCTGGTTTGTTGATGATGATAAAACAATATGGTATGATTCGGTAGAATTATTCAGGCAAGATACCGAGGGCGACTGGGATAGTGCCGTAAGAAAAATTCTTCTTAAGATGGGTAGCATATATTAAAAAACATCAGGCTATATTCAAGGTTGGAATATGCTTGGTTTTATCTTTTAGTGCAGCGAACGTGGTACGGGACCGAGCGTACGTTCCTGCTGCATTCCCCATTGTACATGAACTGTATCCATGCATGGCCGCTTGCTCCTGAAGAAATGACTGAGCCAGACCAGTAGTAACGGGAACCAAGCATGCCAAGCAGTTTAGCATTAATAAACATTGAACCTAATTCATCAATGTCAGGAAGTCTTGCATCAT
>CANRHZ010000041.1 GCA_947630535.1 Candidatus Gastranaerophilales bacterium
ACTATACGCAAGAATGAGCCAAGCAATTGGAGAGATGGATAGTGTATCAGGGTATGGAACAACAAACGGGCAAAGTGATACTGAAATTATAGATGGTGCAGCAGAAGCTTTTATAATTGATGGACTATCAAAAGTATATAGGGTACAAAACATCTGTAATTCAAATAATTTGTCTGCATGCGGTATACCATCATCCGTTATTACATTGAATGGAAATACTCTAAATTTTCCTACAACTTTAAGTGAATTAAACCCTTATTTTACCAAATATCCCAACAACGATTTTAATGAAAGCAATTACAAACTAACTCTTGATACCAAAGCTGCAGCCTTTGAAACAGTAAACGGCGAATCAATTGCCCTGTTTTATAATCCAAATTGCGCCTCTAATCTCAATAAAAATGCTTCTTATGCCCAAACAAAGACTTGCGTTAATATGATATATGACCTAAACGGCCTAAAAGGCCCGAATGAAGTAGGAAAAGATGTAGGATTTATTACGGTTCTTTATAGAACAGATAGTGTCGTTGTGGCTCCTATTCCGTTTAAAAGCGACCCTTCGGCATCCACTTTCCCATCCTACAGTGAAGATGGTAACGACGCAGCAGGTGTTTGTTCCAAACAGGCTGATGATGCAAGATTGCCTGATATTGAAGAACTTGGCTCTATGTTTGTAAACCGTTCTTTAATTGACATGACATCTAATTATTACTGGTCAGGGTCTATAATATCTTCGGGGGAGAGCGGTTTTGCATGGGACCAATATATGGTAACAGGCGCCCGTTTCTCAAACAAGCGCACGGTTTCAATCAACGTCCGTTGCGTTCACAGATAAATTATATCCCCTCTATGAGTTTTATAGAGGGGATTTATTCAATAAAATCTTTTAGGGCTTGATTTTTAATATTTAGTATTACATAATAGATTTAAAACGGAATAAGGCTTTTTGGTTTAAAATAGCTTTATTGGGCGGTTTACCTTTTGGGCGTATAAAATAAAAATTGAATAATATCGCGGGATGGAGCAGCCTGGTAGCTCGTCGGGCTCATAACCCGAAGGTCGGAGGTTCAAATCCTCCTCCCGCAACCAATTTCAATAGGGTGTGATTATTTTATTTTTACTTCGGAGGATTTGAACCTTCAAATTTTTGTTTACAAGCAAAGCTTGTAAAGTCCTCCTCCCGCAACCAATTTCAATAGGGTGTGATTATTTTATTTTTACTTCGGAGGATTTGAACCTTCAAATTTTTATTTACAAGCAAAGCTTGTAAAGTCCTCCTCCCGCAACCAATTTCAAGAGGATGTGAATATTTTATTTTTACTTCGGAGGATTTGAACGTTTAAAATACTTTGTTTACAAGCAAAGCTTGTAAAGTCCTCCTCCCGCAACCATTTAAATAGAGGGTGTGATTATTTTATTTTTACTTCGGAGGATTTGAACCTTCAAATTTTTATTTACAAGCAAAGCTTGTAAAGTTCTCCTCCCTAAAACCATTTATTTATAAGGGTTTTAGCTTTTTAGTCAACCCTTATTTTTTGAATTTGTGTAATATTTGTGTGGTTGACTGTTTTTTTAAAACAAAATAAAATTTATTAAAAAAGCATAAAAGATTATTATAATGTCAAATAGAAATGAGATATTAAACAGAATATTGAATTAAGATAAAAAACTTTATCAAAATTTTTCCGGCAAATATCATTAATAAAACATTGCAAGATTTTGATTTTTGAACCAATATGGCTATGCTTCAAATATATCTTGTTTTTTGAGTTGTAATTTGTTAAAAATAAAGTTTCTAAACCCATAAAAGTTTGTTTTTGTTTGTCAATCTCTAAAACAAGACAGTATATTAGAACCTTGA
Source organism: Candidatus Gastranaerophilales bacterium (assembly GCA_947630535.1). Taxonomy (GTDB): domain Bacteria; phylum Cyanobacteriota; class Vampirovibrionia; order Gastranaerophilales; family Gastranaerophilaceae; genus Galligastranaerophilus_A. The sequence goes on from CANRHZ010000041.1 coordinate 1,862, forward strand.
AAGACGGGAAACTAGGCATAGTTTAGAAATTTAGGCACAGTTTAGGAATTTTCGGGACAAGAAAGTGATGAAAAACTTTAATTTTAGATGAAAATTTATTTCAAAATACTCGGAAATGTAAAAATATTGTGAAAATAAGATTATGATTGTAAATTTTTAAGAAGAAAAAATAAAATATGGGCAATAAAATTTTTTGTTTAATTTTAAAAATATTATGATAAACACAATCAATTCACCCCGGCAACCTCAAAAATGCGACTTATACAAATCAAAACGGCAAATTTCTTTTTGCGGAACGAACAGTGTTGAAAAATTAGGCAAAGATGTCTTTGTTGGTGTTAGAAAAAAATTAATTCAAGAAACCGCTTTTTTTAGAGATGTAGATACTCTGGAATTTGTAAAGGATTATTTGCTCAATGTTTTAAAGAAAAATGAAGTCAATATTATAGATGGAGCTTGCTCAAGCGGCTATGAGACATATACTCTTGCCATGTTATTTGATAAAGCAGGCAAAAAAGTCAATATAACAGGATTTGACATTGGAAAGCAAGCTATAGAAGATGCTAAAAAAGGAGTTTTTACAATTAAAAATGCAAAAGGACAATTCGGGGATCTTCTAAGTCAATGCTATGCCGGACTTGGTGACAGTTATCTTGCGTTTCCTGACTCTAAAAAACTCAGTTCTAAAGATATAAAACACGTACAACTTTTTAATGAATTTTTTACCGAAATACCATATAAAGAATCTTTTTCTTTTAATAATTGGCTAAAACGAAAATTCTTGTCTGATAAAGTTGTTAACGATATCGAAACAAAGGCCTTTAAGGTATTACCGGAAAAATCTGAATCTTGCAGATTTGTCCAGGGCGATATTTTACAACTTGACAAAATTGTACCGAAACACTCGGCAGATGCCTTGCTTTTTAGAAATGCACTATATCATCTTACAACAAAAGAAGGTTCAATGAATTATAAAATTCCGCTATCAGATGAACAAATAATACCTGTAATTAAAAAAGTTGCAAAACAGGTTGATAATGCAGTTGCGCCTGACGGCTTATTTATAATTGGTGAACACCCTAATGATCATATTTTAACAACCGGAAAGACTTTATATGAAGAATTGACAAAACATAACTTTTCACCTGTTTTTAGTAACTCTGACGGGTCAATGCATTATATTTGGAAAAAGAATAGCTTGTAGAGTGGAGTTTTTACCCCGTTAACTGCAAATAATTGTGTGTTATATTACAATAAAAAATATGTGTCTATTAAACTTAAAAAAGGTTCATTGTTTACTATGTTTTGTGTTTTAATATATGAAAAGAATTTGCATATTATTCCGGTTGTTAAATTGATGAAATTATAGAACTGATTATAAGCTCCAAAATAGCTATAGGGTGCTTACAACATCCGATATTACTTCAAATTTTGAATGTTTAAAAACTTGCAGAGTGCATGATGGGTGCAATTTTTGGCAAAAACGGCAATTATATTGAAACGATTTAAAATAAAACCGATAACAAAAAACCAAAGAAGATTAAAAAAGGAAATTTAAGATGATATTAAAAGAAGTAAAAAAAGAAATTAAAGAACTTTTAAAAGCCAATAATAAAGAAAAATTGATTAAAAAATTAAGGGAATACTTAAAAAAAGAATTCAAGGGCATAGATTATACAACTTGTGTTGATGATAAATTAAAAAATGAAGAATTTTATAAACTATGGAAAATCAAAGGAAGTGATTATTATTATGCGGTAAGCAACTATGGAAGAATGGCAATAGAAGATATTGAGGGCAAAAACAGAAAAATCATTCCTCAATACCAAGATTGTGAATGTAATTGGAAGCTTGATGAAAAAAAATTCAAAGAGCAATATAACAAGAATTTTAAAGACATAACTCTTGCTAAATACCAAAAAGTTTATGACTATTTTATAAAAGAAACCAAATGGCTAAAAGATGAATATAATGAAATAAATAATATCTATGGCTGCGTTGATAAAGAATGCAATTTAGAACTGCATCATATCTGCCAAAATGGAGATAACAGAATAGATAATATGATTTATTTGCCCGCATGTATTCATAGGGCAGTTCATTCTAATAAATAATTCTATCCCTTACATTGTTTTTTTATCGCATCTGTATAAAAAATATAGGCGAGGCAAAAATTACTTTTTTCATCTTATAATTTCTTTTTTTTAAGCTTTTTACTTACTCTGTCACCGTTTTTGTCAATAAAATATCCTTAACTGTTTAATGGCGCCGGAGTTTAGCCGCCAACTTTAAAAAATTTACAGGGCTTGTTCTTTTATCAGTTCGCTTTTTTTTGAACTTTATTTTTTTGCGAACTTTCATTCGGTATAAACCTTATTTTTTAGAGCAAGGGATTTAACAATATTACCTGAATATTTTGATATAATCTTCAAACGCATAAAAACAATTTCTATTGAAGCCTGTTTTTTCTTGCAAAATTCCAACTTTAACAAATTCCCTTAAAATACCGTTAGCAGTAGCAGATGATATCACAAGTTCCTCGCTTACAAGTTTTGAATTAACTTTTGGCTTTATACTGTTTTTTTGATGTCTCAATTACTCCATTCAAGAAGGATTTAAGCCATTGGGTAATATTGTCATTATTTCATAGTCAATATCTTCATTAATAAATTACGGTACAAAAGGTTTATATCCTTTATGTAAAATGTATTTTCCCGCTTTAAATTTTTTCACTATAAAATTTTCATATTTTAGTTTAATCGCTTTTTTATAAATTATGGCATATTCTTATTATAGTTTCAAAACTATCTAAAATACATATTTGCGCTTTAAAAAAGCTACAAAAAACTTTTAGCCTTTTTTATTGCATTGGATTTGAACCTTTCAATTTTTGTTTTATAAGCGCATTTTGTATAGTCATTTTTTTCTAATCATTATTTTATAAGTATTTAAGATAAGCCATCTTCATATTTTTATTTCTTTTCTATTTTTATATCGTTAATCAAATACTCTACTCCTGCCATAATTTGAACCCCGTTTCTTCCTCCGCTTGATGCGTTTGCCTGAATAAAGGCCGAATTATCATTTTCAAAAACTTTTCTTATCCCCGCTCCGTACAAAACAAACGGCTTAACGCTCAAAACGGGAAGGCTTACATCATTTGCCCTGAATTTTGCCTTATCAATTAAATTCCAAACCATATAAACATTTATATACGGTTCAAGCCCGTTTTTAAGGTTTCCGATAACTTTTATGCCCGGTGCAAGCGTAATCGCATTTAAGGGTTTTTGTTTTATTTTTATGTCTGCCGAATTTTTATAATCAAAGGTGTTAACAAATGAGTATGCAATAAAAAAATTAGGCTGAATAATAACCTCTTTATTTTTTAATTCAAAGTTATTGCCCGCTTTTATCCCGGTTCCTGTATATAACATAGGAAAATTTTCTTTTCCGTACATATTTTTTGCGTTTACTCCGTTTGCTCCTATATTGTAAGCTCCGCCTATAAAAAAGTCATTTTTATAGCTCATAAAGCCTATCCCTAAGTTCCCTCCGTTTTGCGTTATTGTATTTCCCTTAAAATTTTGGTTTGAACCTGTGTATCCGCCATATAAAACTTTTATTAATTTCCACCCCCCAGATAAGTTTTTAACATCTGATTCAAACCCGAAACTATTCCCGTACAAAATGTTTGAAACATTTTGCCCTCCCTTCAATTTTACGTTTTCAAAGGTTGCATAGGGAAACAAAAATCCGTATTTGCCTTCTCTTTTTTGTACGGTTTGGTTATTTTGAAATTCATAAGTTCCTATATATTTTAAATTTCCTCTTTCGGATAAATTTTCATTCTTTTTTGAAATCATATATAAATCCATATTTCTAAATGCCGCTTTATAGTTATTGAGTAAGGTTAAATATCCTCCTATTTGCGCTGCTGTGGGTGCAATTAAAATTGAAGGGTTAAACCCCTCATCCGGCCTTTCAAAATAAAATCTGCCATCTTTAGGGTCATACCAAACCTTATATTCATAAACGGGCGAATAGACAATATCTCCCTCTTGTTCGTATTTGATTGCTTCTCTAAATTCTTTGAATGTTTTTTCGTTCATCCCTTCGCTAAAAAGCGGAATAGAAAACCTTTTTTCTTTGGCATAGCTCAATATATCCAAATTCTTTACGGTTATTTTATTTCCCCCTCCATAAAACGAATTTGCGCTCAAAGTGTCCATTTTTTTATTCTCTAAATCCGCATCAACGCTTAAAAATATATCCCCTTGCAAACTCATATTCCCGAGGTTTGTGTTGGCTAAAGTCTTATCGTTTAGCTCAATTGCCCCTCCGTAACAGTTAAAATAAACCTTGAATCTAAATTTCCAAAGGTTTGTGTTTCGTTTGTTGTTGCATTTGAAAACTTTAGCACTCCTTCGTATAAATTAACGGTGTTGTCTTTAATTTCGTTATTTATAATTAATTTGCCTTCATTTTTGTTTTCTATATTAATATTGGAATCGCTTGCAGACCTTGCAATTTGCCCTTCTCCGCCCGTTATTTTATCATCTATTATTATGTCATATTTCCCGGCCCTAAAATTTATTGTGCCCCCGTTATTGTATATGGCATTGGAGCCCAAAGCATCTCGGTTGGAGCTAAATACTGTTTCAGAGTCATTTGAGGTAATATTTATTGTTTCCATATTATAAATTCCCCCGCCCCTGCCATCACTTACATTATTTTTAAAAGTTCCGCTTAAATCTCCAATAACTCCCATATTTGCAATTGCGCCCCCGCCCATCATCCCTCCTTCCGTTCTGTTTCCTTCAAAATTCCCTTTTATTTTATCTGTATTTCCCCATAAATATATGGCGCCGCCCACCATAGCTTCATTGTTTTTAAAATTTCCTTCAATGGATGATGTGTGTTCATAACTTGAAATGGCGCCCCCAAGCCCCATTTTTGCAGAATTGTTATTAAATTCCCCCTTAATGTTTTCTATCTCGCCATAATTAAATATCACTCCCCCGCTTCCAAGCTCCGCTTTGTTGTTATTAAAAGTTCCCTCAACATTATCAATTTTCCCGTTTGAATTGTTGTAAATCACCCCTCCGTTATTATTTGAAAAGTTGTTATTAAATTCGCCTTCAATACTGATTGCGCCTGAATTGTTGTATATAACTCCTCCGTCTTCTTCTGCACTGTTAGAATAAAATTCTCCTTTTAGGTTTTTTACGCTCCCTTGAGTATTATTTATAACCCCGCCCCTTTGAGAATGAAAGTTTGTTGCCCTAACCCCCTGAACTTCAATTTCTGAGCCCCTTAATTCAAGCCCCTCTTTATTGTTTCCGTTAAGTGTGTGGTTTTGTCCTTTAATATTTACATAACTTTTCCCGACAACCCCAAGCGGGTCCTCCAAAATTAAATCTTCGCAAACCTCTATATCGCTATCCCCTTCAGGGTTATTTAAAGCGCTTTTAAGCTCTGTACATGTATATACATCCACAAGAGCATAGGAAGGCCTTATTGTAATTAAAATAAAGGCGCATAGCACTATTAATAACTCAGTTTTGAACAACTCATCTTAATCTTTTTTTAAAATAAACACACAAAAAAGATTAAAAAATATTTATATTCCAATCATTCCCTTAAAGGTTAATCCTTTTTATTTATTTCTTTTTTCCACAAAATTAAAAAATAAACGGCAAGAAATATATAAACACCCCACATTATAATTGAAGAAAAACAGTTTGAACCTTTTATATATGATACAATCCACATTGTAAAAGTTGCTATGTTTACAAAAAGCCAGACATAATACTGTTCATAGCATCTTTTTACGGTTAAAATCTGCCCCAATATTGATGCTGAGATACAAAAAGAATCAAAATATGGCATTGAGCCGTTTAGGTGTTTTAGAGAATAAGAAAAGATTATAAATAATAAAGCAAAAATAAAGCTATATGTAAGTTTTTCATTCAAGTTGAGCTTTGTTTTTATAATTTCATTCTTTTCTTTTTTTAAGTTTTCCTTCCATTTAAAAATCCCAATAATTTGCATGGGCAAAAAATAAAATCCGTATAAAAAAAAGTTTCCAAAAAATCCGTTTTTATATGCAATATAAGAGTAGCAAAATGTCCCTGTTATTCCTATATAATATGAATAAACTTTCCCTTTGCCCGAAAGTATTGTGTAGCTTATCCCGCAAACTGCGGAAATAAAACTGAATATGTTATCTTTTATAAAAAAGGCAATAAGCGAAGTTAAGAGTATAACAAATAAAAAAAACACTCTTTCAAATTTGCTAAAATCGCTATATTCTGATTTTATATAGTTTAAAACCTTCATTTTTAAATTATAATTTAAAAATGAGAATAGAACCTGTAAATAATTCCATAAACTTTAAGGGCTTATACAATAATAAAGCTCTGCTTTTTGGTTTAGAAAAAATATCCGATCATCCTGCAAGTTTTGTTGCACTTACAACTTTTGTCGCATCTTCTTTTGTCAGACCTTTTGTAATTTCAAAAACTCCAAATACGGATGATGAAACAAAGAAATATTTAATGGCAGAATCCGTTACATCAGGCATTGCAAAATTTATAACGGCAGAAGCTATTGCTATGCCTATTGAAGGCGCAATAAAAAAAATTGATAAAAACCCCGATAAATTTTTAAATAAAGAAACAATATCCATTTTAAATAAAACGGGGTCTGACCTTCTTCAATCAAAAAACTATAAATCTTTAGCCCAGATGACAAAGTTGTCTGCAAACTTTATAAGTGCAATTCCAAAGTCGTTTATCGGTGTTGCCCTTATACCGTTTGCAATGGATTTTTTATTTAAAAAAAGTAAAGATAAAAACAAGACAGAAAAAATAAATAAATATGACCCTGTTTTTTCGCCCGTTTCAAACAGTATTGCTTTTAAGGGCAAAAAAGAAATTCTCCCCGAACTTATTGGAAAAATCTATAATAAAAAACCCGTTTTAAACTTTGCAAATAAAATTGCAAAAGACTCTGATAATATTGCAAGAAACATTTCTATTGCAACGGATATGCTTCTTATGGGCGCATTTTGCTTACAGACAAAAAATAATAAAAAAATAAAAGAAGATAAAAAGCCTCCCTTAATCTATAATAAGTTAATCTCAGGGGCTCTAAGCCTTTTTATGGGGTATGGAATTGATAAAGCCGTTCAAAAGGGCACAAAAAACTGTGTGGATAAAATCGCATCACACAATAAAGACAATAAAAAGTGCATTAAATATATTGAAGGAATAAACATTCTTCGCCCTACACTTATATTTGCCGGAATATATTATGGCATACTTCCCTTCTTTTCTGCGATTATGGCAAATAAAGCCGATAAATTTCAAAAACAAAAATCAAACCAAAATTATCCCTAAAAAAGCATATATAATATTGATTATTTTTCTTGCCAATTGATAATATCTTGTTATAATAGATATAATTTGAGGAATTATTTACTTATGAATACGGATAGATTTTATATAGTTGAAATTGCTGATAAATTTTCAAGAATGGTAATGCTTTTATTTGCGGGCATTATTCTGTGTACGGTTTTATTGCTTGCATACTATATCGCATTTGACGCTAAAATAGGGGCGGCAGTATCCGTTATAATGGTATTTATTGCCTTATATTGTTCATATATTTCAATTACAAACTATAAAAGACAAAACGTCAATGTCAGGATATTTAAGGATAAAATTGAAATATCAAAAGAAACTAAAAGTTCTTATTCAACAACAGAATCCATAAACTATTCAGACATAAGCGAATATAAAATTTCCCCGCTTACTGATAAAGACAATGCAAAACTTGTTGTTCCCGATAAAGACAAATTTTCTCTCAGAATATACGGTTTCAAAACCACAATTACAACCAAAGACGGAAATAAAACAACTTTTGAGGATAACAAAAAAGACGGCATTTTGATATACTCTCCCGCATACGTATACAGGATGATTGACCTCAAAAGGTATGTTAAAGATTTTCCCCTTGTTTTAGAAAATTTTGAAACAAAAAAGGACTATGAAAACTTTAAAAAACAGTTTGAATACTATATGGAAAATGAGAGAAATCTTCCCGTATATAAAAACGGCTCGTACCTTCTCTCTCTTTTAAAATATACCGTATGTTTTATTGTGCTTGCATTTGCAATAAGTTATCTTGTTGTTTGCTTTATGAACCTTGATTTTAGCGATATGCAAACCATTTCGTTATTTATACAACTTGCGGTGGGTATATTTATTATTGTTATGTTTCCATCCTATATAATAGCTATTTTATCTTCCATATTCGGCGGTTTGGTTAATAGAAGAGCAAGATTTGCAATTAAAAGCGTGCTTGTAGATTAGCTAAAATGTTTACCTTATATATAGCACTTTTATTCAGGATAATTTCAAACCCTGTTGCAAACCTAATCCAAAAGAAGTTATCAAATACAAATTCCACCTTGGCGCTTAACTTGTATTCGTCTTTATTTATGGCGCTTTTATGTTCCCCCTTTTCTTTTAAGGTTGATTTTTTATCTTTCGGATGGAATTTTTATTCTCTTGTTTTATTGTCGGGATTTTTTTGTTTTATGGGGACAATATGCCTGATTAAAGCCCTTAAAATCGGCGAGATGTCTGTATTGGGCCCGATAAATTCTTATAAATCCGTTATCGGTTTAGTTTTTGCATTTTTATTGCTTAAAGAAACCCCCTCAATTAAAGCTTTGATAGGGTTTTTATTTATAATATCCGCAAGTTTTTTATTTGCGGATGAAAAAGGAAAATTTTTATTAAATAAAAGTGTGATATTAAGGCTTCTTGCCCTTTTATTTACAGGGGTAGAAGCCGTTATTTTAAAAAAGATAATACTTTTATCAAGTCCGATTGTTTGTTTTATCCTCTGGTGCTTTATGTCTTTATTTTTCTCCCTTATATTTGCCTTAGTATTTAACAGTGTAAAATTAAATTCCAAAAAATCCCTTTTTTATTGCGCAATAATCGCTCTATTGCTTTGTATAATGCAGCTATCGACAAATATAGTCTTTGAGCATCTTGAAGTCGGACTTTCTTTGTCTTTGTTTCAGCTTTCAAGCGTTGTGTCTTTAATACTCGGATTTAAAGTTTTTGGCGAAAAAGGGATAATAAAAAAGAGCCTCGGCACAATAATAATGCTTTTTGGCTCTTTTTTAATTCTTATAAAATAAATTTATTCTTCATTCCAAGAATATAGTTTTCTTAACTCTTTTCCGACTCCTTCAAGTTGATGTTCCGCTTTTAGTTTTCTTGTCGCCGTAAAATGAGCCCTTCCTGATTTATTTTCGGTTATCCATTTCGAAGCAAACGTTCCGTCTTGAATTTCGGATAAAATTTTCTTCATTTCTTTTTTGGTTTCATCCGTTATTATGCGTTTTCCTGTTTCATAGTCGCCAAATTCAGCCGTGTCTGAAATAGAGTAACGCATTTTTGAAAAACCGCCCTGATAAATCAAATCAACGATTAATTTCATTTCATGGATGCATTCAAAATAAGCATTTTCGGGGCTATAACCTGCTTCAACAAGTGTTTCAAAACCTGCTTGCATTAATGCCGTAACCCCGCCGCATAAAACGGCCTGTTCGCCAAAAAGGTCGGTTTCGGTTTCAACTCTGAATGTGGTTTCCAAAACGCCTGCTCTTGCTCCGCCAATTCCCGCAGCGTATGCAAGCCCGAGTTCTTTTGCTTTTCCTGTTGCATCCTGATGAACTGCAATTAAGCAAGGAACCCCTTTACCTTCAACATATTCGGAGCGCACTGTGTGTCCGGGGCCTTTTGGGGCAATCATTATAACATTAATATCTTTCGGGGGAACAATTTGAGAAAAGTGAATATTGAACCCGTGAGCAAAAGCAAGGGTTTTACCCGCAGATAAATTGGGTGCAATTTCTGATTTATAAACATCAGCCTGCTTTTCATCAGGTAAAAGTATCATTATTAAATCTGCCATTTTTGTGGCTTCAGATACGGTTGTAACCTTTAGGCCCGCATTTTCTGCAATTTTCCATGATTTTGAACCTTCATATAAGCCTACAACAACATTAATTCCGCTTTCATGAAGATTTAGAGCATGTGCGTGCCCTTGGCTTCCGTAACCAATAATTGCAACGGTTTTATCCTTTAAAAGACTCAAGTTACAATCTTGTGCATAATAAATCTTAGTCATAACTGTTTTCTCCTCTTTTTTAGGGTTATTATGCTTTAAGTTTAGAACGTAAACTTTTAATAGTCAATCAGATATTTTTGCCCTATAATATCCCTTGAATTTGGAGAAGCTATTATATGAATAATTTATCGGACATATACAATGCGATTATTAATTTATCTGCACTTGCGGTTTTTAAAAACTTTATAAAAGATAATATTGGGGTTAAATTCCTTGTGTTTTTGGAGGCAATAAGGGATGATGCCGAATTTGCAAGCATTGTCGAATTATATTCCGATTTTGTATCCGAGCTTTATAATTCAGAATCTAAAGGCGATTGGTCTAATTACGTTAAAAATTTTGTCCTATATGATGAAAATATTGTTTCAACAAACTGTTCAAGGGGGGAATTTAATTCAATTCCCGTATTTATTTTGGGTGCATTTGAATACGAATTAAGGCTTTTAAGCGATATTGCAAGTATCAGTTTTAATGATATAAGAGAAGTTTTAACATCACACTTCCCTTCAAAGTCAGACAATATAAATATGCTCCCTACTTTTGATTCTTATAAACTTTTATTTACAAAAGACTCAATTCTATCTTCTTATAAAACATCAGGTTATGGCGTTGTTTCAAGGTATCATGCTTTTAGATTTAATTCGGATTTGGAAATTATTCCATGCAAAAATTCGGATAAAATAACCTTTGATGATTTAAAACTCTATGACTATCAAAAAAATATTTTAAGAAAAAATACTCTTGCCCTTTTAAATAATAAAGAAGCAAATAATATTCTTCTATACGGGGATAGAGGGTGCGGAAAGTCCTCCTCCGTAAAGGCGGTATTTAATGAATTTAAAAATATGGGCTTAAAAATTGTTCAGGTTTATAAAGAAAACTTGCCTTATATCGAGTCTTTAATAGAATTTTTAAAAGATTTTCCATCCAAATTTATTATTTTTATTGATGATTTGGTTTTTGATGAAAACGACCCTATGTTTTCATCCTGTAAGGCGCTTTTAGAAGGTTCAATTTCCGAACACCCCAAAAATGTTGTAATTTATGCAACTACAAACAGGCGCCACCTTATAAAAGAAACTTTCACACAAAGACAAGGGAGCGAACTTCACCTTAACGATACTCTGGATGAAACGGCATCCCTTTCAGACAGATTTGGTATTACAATTACATTTACTTCCCCCGATAAGAATAAATACCTTGAAATTGTTCGCCTTCTTGCAAGCGAGTACGGTATTAATCCTGATGATGAGAAATTGTTTATGGAAGCAGAATCTTTTGCAATTCAAAAGGGAAATAGAGCCCCAAGGGCAATAAGACAGTTTTTGATTGACTATAGTGCAAAGGCTGCCGATTAGTAAAACCTCTTGAAAGGTAAAATAAAATCCGCTATAATAAAATTGTACTAAAATATAGATGGGAGTTTAATTTATGACGAATTTGTTTGGAGCTTACCCCCCCCCCC
>CANRHZ010000042.1 GCA_947630535.1 Candidatus Gastranaerophilales bacterium
AATTGTGTCTGCTTCGTTAGATGAAGAAAAAAATATGCACAAAATTGAATACATCTTTTCTTTAAGGAATGTAAAAGCCCACAAGGTAATTACAATCCTTGGGATAAAAATTTCTTTTAAAACAAAATACCTTAAATTAAGAGAAAGACAAAAGAAAGATATAAGAAATCTCAATAATAAACTAAAAAAGATGGGGGCATATTTTGATATACTAACCAATATGATAAATTCGAATTTGGATATTACAAAAATACAAAAAGCCGAAGGCAATTTAAGGCTTGTACAACAAATAAGAATGAAAGTTCTAAAAAACATGATGGGCTTTTTTGAGAAAAATAATATTACGTATTGGCTGGATTACGGAACACTTATAGGGGCAATAAGACACAAAGGTTTTATCCCTTGGGATGATGATATAGATATAGCTTTAACAAGGGATGAATACAAAAAGGCAATTGAATTTTTAAGGGAATATTTAAAAGGTACAAATTTTGAAGTAGAAATCGGTGCAAGAAAAAGAGGATTTTTTATAAAAATTGTCGATAGTGTAAGTCGCTTTGCATATTTTGATATATTCCCTTATGATTATACAATAAGCTTAAAGCCCGAAGAAATGAAATTAAGGTGGCTTAGTGCAAGAGAAAAGTATCAAACAAAATACCCGACAGAAGATATTATTAAAGGAAAATATAAAATTTTGAACACATGGGATTATATGTTTGATATATATAAAAAAGAGGGGATATCGGATAACGGAGAAAAACGCTATATATTTAGAGGGATTGAGTCTGCTACTTATTCAACTTGCGAAGCATACCATAATCTTAATACCATATTTCCGCTTCAAAGACTGGAGTTTGAGGGTGTGGAATTTTATGCTCCGAATAAACCCAAAGAATTTTTAGAAGAACTAAATTATTATGAAGATGTAATGAAAATACCATCATTTAAAAATGCAAATTTCCATGGAGTTATCACTAAGCTTGATGACCGTAAGTATATTGAATTTTTAAATAATCTGGACAAATTAACAGATGAGAACCTAAATAAATTAAATGCAAAAAAAGATTTTTGCAATTTTATAAAACCAAACTGATATTAAAAAAAACAGTACCACATTTAAATAATAAAGACAAAAAGATGTAGCCTCTGATTTTTAAGGAATTAAACATTATGAAATTAAATCAAACACAAGCTGAAAATTCATACAAATATGGCTGGCTTTTATCCAGAATTTTCCCGTACATAAAACCGTATCTGGGAAGAATAATTTTGGGATTTATGATTGCCGTACCTTTGGGTTTACTTGACGGTATTACGGCATTTGCCATAAAACCTTATATGGATTATATTGTAGGGCAAAAAGACTGGACTTTTCACATATTAAATAATAGCTATACAATTCACTGGCAATCTTTTATATGGATTTTACCCGTCGGAGTAATTCTATTTGCGGCATTTCAAGGGGTGTTAAGATACTTAAATACTTATATTTCAGAATGGACAAGCAAAAAAATAACAAACTCGGTAAAAATTGATTTATTCAGACACCTTGTTCAAATGGATGCGAAATTTTTTGATGAAAACTCATCCGGAATTATACTTTCAAGATATTTAAACGACCCGCAAACGGCGGCAGACGGCTTAATTGATAATATTAAGACAATCACAACAAGCTTATTCGGAGCAATGGGGCTAATCGGGGTTATGATATACAGTTCATGGCAATTGGCGCTTGTTGGGGTTGTAATTCTTTGTGTTGCGTTTGTTCCCGTACTTTTAATAAGAAATTTAATAAGAGAAACTTCAAACCAGAATATGGTTATCTCAGGAAACATAAGAACAAATATGAATGAAACATATTCCGGAAACAGAATTATGAATTCATATCAACTTCAAAAAAGACAGACTAAAAAATTTGAGCATGAAATAAAAGACTCGTTCGATATTTCCATGCACCTCATAAAACGCTCGGGGTGGATGTCCCCCTTAATGTATTTAATAGCATCCTGCGGAATTGCGATTGTTTTGGGTTTCGGAACGGTATTAATTACCTCGGGGCAAATTACAAGCGGCAGCTTTGCATCATTTGTAACTTCACTTCTGCTTCTTTATAAACCTGTTAAGACTCTCGGAAATACTCTTACAGGCATACAAAAAATATTTGTTGCAATGGGCAGAATGTTTGAACTTTTTGATATCATGCCTGAAGTTCAAGAAAGAGAAAATGCCATTGAATTTAAAGAGTTCAACAAATCAATTTTGTTAAGCCATGTTAGTTTCTCATACATAAAAGGAAAAGAGGTACTGAAAGATATAAATCTTGAAATAAAAAAGAACGAAACGCTTGCGCTTGTAGGTAACTCGGGCGGCGGAAAATCAACCATAGTAAGTTTAATTTCAAGATTTTACGATGTGGACGAAGGGTATATAAAATTTGACGAAACAGACATAAGGGACTTTACCATACAAAGCCTTAAAAAAAATGTTGCCGTGGTTTTTCAGGACAATTTCTTGTATTCGGGCACCATCTTAGAAAACATACTTATGGGAAACCCTACGGCAAAAGAGGCAGATATAGAAAAGGCTATTAAATCGGCATACCTTGATGAAATGTTGATTAATTTGCCGGATGGCATAAATACGGTAATAGGAGAAAGGGGTACAACCTTATCGGGCGGACAAAGACAAAGGGTTGCAATTGCAAGAGCAATGATTAAAGATTCTCCCATTGTAATTCTTGACGAAGCAACTTCGGCATTAGATAATAAATCAGAAGCTATTGTTCAGATGGCACTTGATAATTTAATCAAAAATAAAACCGTAATAGTAATTGCGCACAGACTGTCTACCATAAAAAATGCCGACCGTATAGCCGTCATTAATTCAGGCAAACTCGTTGAAATCGGAACTCATAATGAACTTATGAATATAGAAAATGGAAAATATAAAACGCTTTATGAAATGCAATTTAAAATTCAGGAGACAAGCCAAATATGAAAAAAACCCCCCCCCCCCCCCCGCCACCAATCATGGATAAAAAACCAACTTTACTTTATATGACATATTATAGAGCGGTTGCGATACTTTTTATTTTGCTTGGGCACACTTTTATTATAGGAAAAGGGGTTTTATTTAAAAGCTTGAGCTTTTTTATCGGGGGCGGCACGCTATACTTTGTTTTTATAGCAGGATTTTTATTTAAATACCTTTCTTACAAATTTGAATATAAATCATTTTTAAAAAGAAAATTTTTGAATATAATATTGCCCTTCTGGTTTATTATGCTGCCTCTTTGTTGTATTTATATTCAAAACCCTCCTTTTGAAAAAGACATACTTTATTATATGGATAATATAACAAGGTTTATTACCCCCTTCTTTTTTGGACAAATTTTAAACGGCTCAACTTGGTTTATGGGGATGATTGTTATATTTTTCATATTATCGCCTCTGTTTTTGAAGTTAGAGAAAAATAAAAAAATTTGGTATACGGTATTATTAATCAGTATACTTGGAACAATATTTATCCCAAGAACAAGACTTCACCTTCCAAGAGTGCTAATGTACGCTTCGTTATTCAGAATTAGCGTATCATTTATTTGGCAATTTATAGGGGCATTTTTATATTTTTCTTCCGCATGGCTTTTAGGGATGGAGATGTGCAATTTTACGGAAAAAAATCCCGATTATCTTAAAGAAAATAAAAATTACTATTTAATCAGGCTATGCTTAACCCTTATTTTAATTTATGTATGCTTTGTGTTTATTGCAAACCTTCCGGACAGACTGTTTGGTGCAGGAAAATTAACCATTGCTTTATTAATTTTTCTTCTTTTGTACAATTATTCGGATAAAATATCAAAAATAGGAATACTGGATAAAATATTAAAACTCCTTTCAAAATATTCTTTCGGGATATTCTTTATCCATGGGCCAATTTTACACTGTATGAGAACGGGTTCTCTTATTCCAAACGGTATAAAAGTAATAAGCAAAACAAATGGTGAGATTTTTGAATTATTTGCTGCATCCGGTTTAGAATTTGTAGTTGCGCTTTTTTCATCCATATTAATTTTATTTACGATTAAATATATCTTAGAAAAGCTTAATGTTAAACATACAAGATGGTTTATCGGAGTATAAGAAATCTTTTATTTTTTTTAAGAAATATTACCCTTAATAAAAAAATTTTAGAAATTTTGTAAATTTTTAGTTTAAAAATAACTTTATTAAAATAAATAAACCATTGATTTAAGAGATGAGGAAATTATATTATGGATTACACAATAAATAGAGGCGATTGTTTATGGAACATTGCAAAATCGCAGTACGGTTCCAATTTGAGCAATTCAGATATTATGAAAGCGGTTGGCGTTATTTCAACAACTAACCAAATTCAAAACCCCAATTTAATTTATACGGGCGACCACCTTAATTTACCCGAATATAATTCGATTTTTAACGGCAAAAAAGAAGAAATAGCGGAAATTTCAGACACCATAAAAGATGACGTTAATACCAAGGCCGTAACTGTTGATAAAGAAGCTATAACTTCTAATACAAATATTACAACCAAAAATAGTTCCAATGAAAATAAATCAGCTTCAAAAGAAGAAAGCGACAACAGTGTAATTTTTGCCGAATGTCCCAAATCAAGCAGCAAAGAACAATTTTTATCATCATGGACTAAAGGGACAAAAGATTACGCAAACGAACAAATTGCTTCCATGGATAAAAACAATGACGGCACTATAAGCAAAGAAGAATATTTGTCTTGTAAAATCCAAAATTACAATTCCAAATATTCTGACTGCACTCTTATAGCAGATTTGGACGGAAACGTACTAACTTCATTTGACGGTGAAACATACAGTATGAATTCCGAGATAACTGATTTTATGAACAACGATTTTCTCGCAATAGACGTTAACGGTAACGGCCAAATCGAAACTCGGGAACTTGCATCATACTTTGCGGCGCTTGATGCTATGGATTCCGATAATGGTATTGTGGATGGTAAAATAGAGCAAAGCGTATTGGCAAATCAAGACACCATAATTCAGGATAAGCTTTTTAAAAGAAGATTTCAAAATGCCTACAACAAATATTTTGTAAATTAGTCTACCACTTTTTAAAAATAAAGAATGCGGCAAGAATTATAAAAACAAAACCTATAAGATAATTCCATCTGAATTCTTCTTTAAGATAATAAATTGAAAAGATGCTAAATACAATTAATGTTATGACTTCCTGAATAGTTTTTAATTGTGCGGCACTATAAAATTGATGTCCTATTCTGTTTGCAGGAACTTGAAAGCAGTATTCAAAAAATGCAATCCCCCAGCTTACAAGTATTACAATCCACAATGCACCCGATTTAAATTTTAAGTGCCCGTACCATGCAAACGTCATAAATACGTTTGATATTGTTAAAAATATAATCGGTATAAAAGGTTTTAGCATAAAAAAATTATATCAAAAAATAAATTCTCGTGCCTGATGCGACTTGAACGCACAATCTTTGGCTTCGGAGACCAACGCTTTATCCGATTAAGCTACAGGCACAAAACTTTTAGATAAAATTATCTATCATTTTTTTCATTAAATCACGCATTTTATTTAGTGTTTTTATTGTGTTTTTGGATTCTTCTATAGTGATTTTATCCGTTATTATTTTTGCTTTGTTTTTAATTTTTTGAATTGCATCAAGATAAGTTTCTTTGCCGGAGTTTGTCATAACTGCAAGTTTAACGGGTCTGTTTCCTTTTGTTGAAAGTTTAATTTCAATAAACCCCTTTTTTTGAAGCTTATTTATTATTTTCCCCATGTTTGCCCTGTTTATGAGCATTTTGAGCGCTAAGTCCCTTTGGCAAACAACGTCATTATTTTCATATATAAAATCTAATACGCCAAACTCCTCGCCCGATATAATTAATCCCGCTTTTTTAAAAAGCTGCTCGGACATTTTTTTAATATATTTGCCCGTTAAAATGGTTTCATAGAAAAGCGAGTCTGTGTATTTTGCTTTATTTGCATCTTCATTTTTTTGGGGCATGGTAATTCCTTTTTATAATTTTAAAAATTAAATTTATACTATCACATTTAACAATCTAAAATCAATGCCCGATAACCTCTAAATAGGTTTCTTTTGCCATATAGCTGCTTCTTGCTAAAGGAGCACATACGATGGCCTTTATGCCTATTTGAAGCGCAATTTGTTTTAATTCTTCAAAATCTTCTTCCCTATAGTATTTTTTAACCTCTAAGTGTTTGATAGAGGGTCTTATATATTGTCCTATGGTTAATATATCGGTATTTACTTCTTTTATGTCTTTTATTGTTTGAATTATTTCTTCTTTAGTTTCCCCAAGTCCTGTCATAATACCCGTTTTTGTAATTATTCCCTTATCTTTTATATATTTTAAAACATCTAAAGATTGTCTGTAATCTGCCATCGGGCGAGCTTTTTTATATAAAGAAGGAACGGTTTCCACATTGTGATTAAAAATATCGGGCTTTGCTTCAACTATAATATCAAGAGCCTCTTTGTTTCCTTTAAAATCGGGGGTTAAAATTTCAATTTTTGTATTTTTATTCAATTTCCTTATCATATCAACCGTTTTTTTAAAATGATAAGCCCCGCCATCAGGTAAATCGTCCCTTGTAACAGAAGTTATAACAACATAATCCAATTTAAGCTCCCTTACCGCATTAGCTATATTTTCGGGTTCCTTTGTATTTAGGGGTTCAGGGATATTTGATTGGATATTACAAAACCTGCAATTTCTTGTACAGACTTTCCCCATTATTAAAAATGTTGCCGTTAAGCACCCGTAGCATGTACTTTTATTCGGGCACCTTGCATTGTCGCATACCGTATTAAGGTTATACTTTGATAAAATTTTTCTGACACTTTTATTTTCTTTGTTATCTGTTGATGCAATCGGACGTTTAAGATATTCGGGTAATCTTACATAGTTTTTATCCATTTGCTATTGCCTCATAAACACCTTCAGAATATGTGGGGTGAGCAAAAACCATTTTTTTAATTTCATCTGTGGTAACTTTTTTATTCATTAAAATTTGGATTTGACTTAAAACTGATGATGCTTCGCTTGATACTATGTGTGCCCCCTTTATAAGGTTATCTTTAGTAATTATTTTAATAAATCCGTCTGTTTCACCGTCACACCAAGACTTTGCAAGATACGATATTAAAATATTATGAATTTTATACTCTCCTGTATTTTCTATATCATCCTCTCTAATCCCGATTGATGCAATCTCCGGAGTTCCGTATATTATGGACGGTATTAAAAATTCAGGGGTTAATTCACTTTTTGTGTTTGTAATTTTATCCATAACATAATCTGCCTGCATAGATGCACAGTGTGCAAGCATTTTTGAAGATGATATATCGCCTGAAACATATATGTTTTTATAGTTTGTGGTTAAATCGGGGTTAATTTCAAGTCCTTCTATTAAATTTCTTTTTCTGCCCACTGCAACAAGAACCTTATCCGCTTCAATTTTCGTGTTATCGTCAAGAATAAGTTTCCCCTCTTTATAGCTTATTGCGGTTTTTGAGGTATATATTTTTACTTTTTTCATTTTTAAAATTCGGTTAACTCTTTTTTGAATGTCAATATCAAAAAGAGGTAAAAGAGACTCAGCCTTCTCAACAATTGAAGTTTCAACCCCGAAATTTGAAAAAATTCTTGCCCATTCAATTCCTATTGCGCCTGAACCTATTATGGCAATTGATTTTGGAAGTTCTTCAAGATTTAAAATGTCATCTGATGAGAATATGTTTTTATGATTAAAAGGAAGATTTTTTAATTCATACGGGCTTGAACCTGTTGCTATAATTATATTTTCCCCGTAATATTTATCGTTTACAACCCTTTTTTCAAAGTCAATACGGGCATTTTCTTTTATTATATTTAAATTAGACCCGATAAGTTCCGAATATATTGCTTTTGACAGTTTTTGAACTATGGAATTTTTGTTTTCCATAACCTTTTTAAAATCAACTATAATGTTTTCATCTATGTTTATTCCAAACTTGTTAGAATTTTTTATCTTATTGTATAAATCGGATGAGTGCAAAATTGATTTTGTCGGAACGCAACCTTTATTCAGGCATGTTCCGCCAACCGTTTCTTTTTCAAATGCAAGAACCGATAAGCCCGCACTAAGCCCTCTTTTAACCGCTCTTAATCCCGCAGGCCCAAGGCCTATAACTATTAAATCATAATTTTCCATAAAAAAATTTTACCACAGATATAAAAAAACACCCCTTTAATAAGAGGTGTTTTTTTATAAATATTTTGATTAGTATCTGTAGTGTGCAAATGCTTTGTTTGCTTCTGCCATTTTGTGGGTATCTTCACGTTTCTTGCAGGAAGCACCCTGTCCGTTTGAAGCATCCATAATTTCAGCGGTTAATTTTTCAATCATGGATTTTCCGCTTCTTTTTCTTGCGGATTCAATTAACCAGCATGAACCCAGAGCCTGTCCTCTTTCGGGCTTAACTTCAACAGGAACTTGATAGGTTGAACCACCGATACGGCGGGCTTTTACTTCAATTAAGGGTGTTGCGTTCGTAAGAGCTTTTTTAAATACATCAATAGGATTTTCTTTTGTTTTTTCCTGTATTGTATCCATTGAAGAATAGAAAATCTTTTGCGCAACAGACTTTTTGCCCCTTGTCATAAGGCGGTTAATGAATTTTGCGATATCTACGCTATTATATACGGGATCCGGCGAGGGAATTCTTTTTGCCGGTTTTGAACGTCTTGACATTAGTTTGTTTGCCTTTCTAATTTAAGTTGTAATTTTTCAGCACGAATTTAACTAAATTTATTTTTTAGCGCCAGCTTTTGCTTTTTTTGCGCCGTATTTTGACCTTGATTGAGTTCTGTTTTGAACACCCGCAGTATCAAGAGTGCCTCTGATTATATGATATCTTACACCGGGGAGGTCTTTAACCCTTCCGCCTCTAATCATAACAACGGAGTGTTCTTGCAAATTGTGACCAATCCCGGGGATATAGGATGTAACTTCAAAACCGTTTGTCAATCTGACCCTTGCAACTTTTCTTAAAGCCGAGTTAGGTTTTTTAGGTGTTGTAGTATAAACCCTTGTACAAACACCTCTCCTTTGAGGGCAGTTTGTAAGAGCCGGAGATTTGGTTTTATCGGTAATTCTTTTTCTTTCATTTTTTACTAATTGGTTAATTGTGGGCATTTAGTTTTTCCTTTTGTTCTAGTAATTAGCATTTTATATTTGACAATAAACAAACTATAATGTCAAATTAGCTTCTCTTTTAATTTTTGCTCTTATTAACAAAAATTAACATTACTGTTTTTAAACAGTGTGCTAATATTCAAATATTAAAACAAAAAGGAGCTTATGAATTTGTTAAAAAGGGTATTTGTAATAGCACTTTTTATTATGTTATCAGGTATTTTTTCACCTTCACATGCGGGCGGAACGGAAGGAACACCGGGAAAGATATCAGGTAAAAGCGTTGGTGCTGCCGCTCTTTCATTAATTGTATGGCCGGGGCTCGGACAGTTGATTTTGGATAACCCCGTTGAAAAAAATACAACCCATGCAATTCTAGGATTGACGGGCGTATTTAGAATTTGGTCTTGCTATGATGCTTTGGTGGATAGAACCGGCGGAGTTTGGCACAACCGAATTTAGCTTCTTATTTGGATAATTCTATTATTTTGTCCGCAATCAAGTAAGAAGAATTTTGGTTTTGACCCGTTACAATGTTCCAATCGTGTTCTATGTGTGATGAAAAAGGCTTTTCTTCAATAAAAATGCCCCCTTCTTCAATAATTTTATCTTGGAGAAGAAACGGCATAAATTCGGTCATTTTTGCTATTTCTTCTTCTTGATTTGTGAAACCTGTCACTTTTTTATTTTTTAAAATGTATTCTCTGTTTTCATCCATGCCCCCTAAAAGCGCACACACACCATGACAAATCGCCCCGATTATTTTATTTTGTCTGCAAAAATCTTCAACAAACTCTTTAACCGTACTGTTATAAGCTATATCGAACATAGGCCCGTGGCCTCCGGGGAAAAAGAGAATGTTGTAGTTTGTTTTATCAATCTCGGATAGTTTTTTTGTATTTTTTAAATACTTGGCACAAGAGTCCCATTCGTTCGGGTTTGAACATTTCAGACTTGATTCGTCAATTGGGCAATCTCCGCCTTTTATGCTTGCAACATCAATTCTAAACCCCGCTTTTTGAAAGTTAAGGTACGGAACCGCAAATTCTTCAAAATAAACTCCCGTTTTTATTTCATTGTTAATTTTTTCGGTATTTGTAACAACAAAAAGTATATTTTCTAAAATGTTTTTCATATAAAAAATCTCCTTTGTTATTTTATAAAATTTAAAGAGATTTTTTAAAATTGAACATATAGGCTAATTTTTTAAAAGCTTATTTGAATACTCTTTATAAAGTTCTATAAAAGAATTATTTAAAATTGACTCTCTTATTTGGTTTGTAAAGTTAATTAAAAAGTGAATGTTATGTATGCTTAAAAGAATTGCTGCGGTTGCTTCCTGAACTTTAAAAAGATGTCTTATATATGCTTTTGTATGGTTTTTGCATGCAAAACAGTCACAGTTTTTATCAAGCGGGGTAAAATCGCATTCAAATTCTTTATTTTTAATTATTTTGTTTCCTTCATAAGTAAAAAACGCACCGTGGCGGGCATTTCTTGTCGGAAGAACGCAATCGAACATATCAATACCGTTTTTAATTCCGTTTAATATGTCAATCGGAGTACCAACCCCCATAAGGTATCTGGGCTTATTAAAAGGGAGTTTTGGAGCAGTATATTCAACAATTTTGTTTTTAATATCAACAGGCTCTCCCACAGATACCCCGCCAATTGCATACCCTGCGGCATCAAATTTGGAAACTTCTTTTATTGCTTGAAGTCTTAAATCTTCAAAAAATGCTCCCTGAACAATCGGAAAAAGAGCCTGACTTTGGTTTTTATGTGCATTAAAGCACCTTTCAAGCCACCTTGTCGTTTTTTCAAGAGCTTCCTTTGCATGCAATTTATCGCAAGGATAGGGCGCACACTCATCAAATGCCATAATAATGTCCGCCCCCAAATCGTTTTGAATTTGCATTGATTTTTCAGGGGTTATAAAGTGGTATGAGCCATTTTTCGGATCCTGAAATTGTACACCTTCTTCCGTTATTTTTCTTAAATTTGAAAGAGAAAAAACCTGAAATCCGCCCGAATCCGTTAATATTGGCTTGTGCCAGTTTTGAAAAGAATGAAGCCCGCCCGCTTTTTTAATTAAATCGCATCCCGCTCTTAAATACATATGGTATGAGTTATTTAGAATAATTTGGGCATTTGCATCCAAAAGGTTTTGGCAGGTTAGCATTTTAACCGCACTGTTGGTTCCGACAGGCATAAAAACGGGTGTTTTAATTACTCCATGGGGGGTATAAAATTCTCCCGCTCTTGCATTTGAATTTGTATCAGCCTTCAAAACTTTAAAATCAAAATATTCTTTATACAAACTTTTTAAATTCCCATTAAAATTTCAAGAGCCGTTTTATAATTTGAACAGAGTTCATTTTCATTAAACCACAATTCGATTTCTCTTTTTGCCGAAATCGGGCAGTCGGAAGCATGGATTATGTTGTATTCTTTTGTCATACATAAGTCGGCTCTGATAGAGCCTGCTTCCGCATCATCCGGGCTTGTTTTGCCGACAATATGCCTTAAGCCCGATATAACATTTTCCCCTTCAAGCACCATTGCAAGAACGGGGCCCGAGGTTATATATCGAATTAATCTTTCATAGAAAGGTTTTCCTAAATGTTCTTCGTAATGTTTTTTGGCAAGTTCTTCAGGCACATTCATTAATTTCATTCCGATTATTTTATACCCTTTATTTTCAATTCTTTTTATAATTTCACCCATAAGACCTCTTTTGATGGCATCGGGTTTTAGTGCCGTAAATGTTCTTTCCATTATTTTCTCCATTACAGATTAGACCATCCATAATTATACCTTATAAAAAGCTTCTGTAAAATTTTTTGTAAACTTCTTTATTTTTTTTAAATAATTAATTACTATAATATTAGCTAACAAAAAACAATAAGGATAAAATTTGACACCATCTGCCACAACAAAAAAAATTTTTAATTGTAGTTATCTGGATAATATTAGTATAGAGGGGCTTTTTCTCAGGTCAAGAGCATCTAATTTGCAAAAATCCACATCAAATAACTACGTTATGATAAAAAAGATTTTTTCATACACGGTTGTTCAGCCGAAGGTTTCTCATGTTGAGTATTCAAAACTTGAAAAAAACGGCTTTTTTCCTCTTGAAGCTACGGGGGCGGAGAAGATGTATGAAGAATTAATGAAATTGATTGAGTGGTCGAATTCTTGCAAACCTTCTTTTCAAAAGTTATCGGATGAGATTTTTGAAATCAGGGTTAAAGAGTTAAAATATATTCTTGCACATACATCAAAAGCTAAGCTAAACGAGCTTGAAGAAGGATATGATGTTTTGGAAAAATACCTTGAATTTATAGCAGGGTAAAAAATCCCGCAAAATAATTTTGCGGGATAGTATAATTATTTTTTTATGCAGCGAACGCAGTTCGAGTCTGAGCGCGTGTCCCTGTAGCGGTACCCACTGATCATGTTCTGAGCCCATGCACGGCCGCTCGCTCCTGAAGAAACGACTGAGCCTGACCAGTAGTGACCGGATGTCATACCAAGTATATTATAGTTAACAGACATTGAAGCAAGTTCATCTCTATCAGGAAGTCTTGCATCTTCTCCTTGTTGTGTACATAGAGTTGCCGCATCTTTTCCATCCTCGCTATAAGATGGTGCAGCTGATGTTGAAGCGTTACTTGGGAATGGATTTGGCGCTACAACAACACTGTTAGTTCGATTAAGAACAGTAATAAAGCCTATATCTTTTCCAATTTCATTCGGGCCTTTCAAACCGTTTAAGTCATATACCATATTTACGCAAAATACTTGGCCTGTAAAATGCCCTATATCAGGATGGTCGGATTCACATAAGGGATTGTAAAAGAGAGCAATTGATTCACCGTTAACCGTTTCAAAAGCGGCAGCATCCGTATCCATTGATTTATTGTTATTGTCAGTTAATTTATCATTTAGACCGCTTACCGTTTTTGGAAAATCCATTGTATTGCCATTTAGCGTTATTATACTTGATGGTATTCCGCATGCTTTTAAGTTATTCTTATTACATACATTTTGAACCCTGTATACTTTTGATAAACCATCAATTATAAAGCTTTCTGATGCGGATGCTTTGAGGTCGGTATTATTTTTATCAACGGCTTCACCATTTTTTGTTCCATACCCTGCAACACTATCCATCTCCCCTATTGCCTGGCTCATTCTTGCATAAAGTGCTTTTCTTTGAGCATTCCATGCTTTGTCATTGACATTAACTAATAATGAAGGTAG
>CANRHZ010000043.1 GCA_947630535.1 Candidatus Gastranaerophilales bacterium
CAAGCTATAACTATATACTAAACTTTATTAATTACGGGAATTTTTTGGGGAGCGAATGGACCATAAATGAGCATGGGCTTTTTTATAATAACCCGATTGAATTTATTAAATCCGTTTTTTCAAATTTGATAAAATATGCATTTTATATTTTCGATTTTTCGGGACTGAATATATTTTGTTTATTGGACCCTATATATGATAATTTCGTTCAAAATTTATTTAACTTTATTCATATTAACCCTTATTTTAATTCAAACGGGGAAATTCCCCGCCTTAATACAGGGCTTGTTGAACAAACGGTAGGTTTTGGGGTTTTAGGATTTTTAGTGTTATTGCCTTTATCTATAAAAAATCTTTTTAATAAAAAGTTTTTGCCCTTTATTTTGATATTCATATCTCAGACCATACTTTTATCTGCCGTTATTATTTATTTTCCGACTTCAATACGCTTTTTTATAGGGTTTGTTGTTATTCTTATTCCTATTTTATCAACAAGCTTCAAATACGGCTTTTATAAAAAATTTATATGTCTTTTATGCCTGTTTTATTTTATATACACCCCTCTATTTTTAATTCAAAGACCATATATTGCAATTATGGGCAAATTTAAGGACGGTTATAAAACCATGACAGATGAAATAAGAAACCTTGATTATGAATTTTATTTTATAAGTAAAAAGACCGTTCTTTTAAAAAAGGAAATTGAAAAATTAGAGAAAAATAAAAAGATAGCGGTATTTTTAAGTGAGAACAATATGATATACCCCATTAAATACCTTGATTATGAAAAAAAATACGATATAGATTTTTTATCCTTCAAGGACAAAATGGATTTATCCAAATACGATTACATAATATATGAAAACAATATGCAAAAAGTTTCAAGCGATGTTAATGAAGATGAATATTGTAAGGCGCTTTATTTAAATAACAGAAAAATAGCAAAGCTATGTTTTTTAAATGAAGAAAACTTTAAAAAGAGGGGTTTTATGCTTTATAATAAGGTTTATTACAAAGCGGATAAATTCCTTGAAACTAAAGGTTCAGACAGTAATTCCACATATTTCACATTAAAAAGAATGTAACAAAACCTTACATTGAATTTGTATTTTCTAAAGAAAAATAAAAATGCGCCGATAATCCTTTTAAGGAAAAGTCTAAGGAGAATACCCTATATGGATATTTTTAATTACGGTCAGCACATTAACGTTGCCCCCCAGAATACAGGCGTTCAAAAACAAGAGGATAAACCTTCAGACAACGATTGGTCTACAAGGGCTGCTGATGCGATAAGCGACCTTTTTGGCAATAACAGTATGGAGGAAATAAAGGAAAGTTATTATCTCTCATAGGTGTATTGTTAACAATTGTAAAAGGCATGTAAACATGAATTAAAGTTTATATGCATAAATGTCGAATTAAGTTACATAAATAATATAATCAGAAAGGAAAAGAAAATGACTTCAATTAACAACAGTCAAGACGTAAGCCAATTAACCGGTTCAATTGACAAATTGACAAGCTCAAATAAATCCGTTGAATCCATGAAAGACGAGCTTGAAACCTTATTCTGTGAAAACATGACTATGAACGAAGGAGAAGAAGGCAAAGCAAAAATTCAAAAACAAATTAATGCTATTCAAGATAAAATTGATGCTATTCAAGATAAAATAGATGAAATCAACGAGAAAATTGAAGAAGTTGATGGTCAAATAAAAGACAATGCCGATAAAATCGGCGACGCTTATGCTAAAGGATATGAAAACTATAACAATGCCATAGCAAAAGAAAGAGAAGACCAGAAAAATGAATTTTTAATAGCTTGTAAAAACGCAGCAAGAGTGGCTGCAAGAAATGCAATCACCGAATATAAACCCGATTCGGGACAAAGTTTCGAGCAATATTACAGGGAAGAATTTACTAAAGAATTACATTTTAATGACAAAAACACAGTTATCGGTCTTGCAGAATATCTTCAAGATGCAGCTAACATGTCATCAGCTACAAACGGACTTATGGACGACCTTAAAGGATACGTAGGTCAGATACAGGGATTAAAAGCAGAATTACAAATAGATCTTGCATCAAAAAGCCTGCTTGAAAGAACAAAAAACAACATGGCAGACAGTTTAATTGAAGATGCATATAAAAATGTTGATACGGATGCTAATATTCCTATATATTCAGGCAAAAAAGCAGAAGTTGCAAATAGCATAATTCAGCAGTACAGTGGCGGTAAAACGGAAGGAAAAGCTTCAACAGAAGCAAATGTTAAGGTTGATACCGCAAAACAAGAACAGGTTAAAAATGAACTTCTTGCAAACAAAGGTGATGCTAAGTATGAAAGCGGTGACAGATATTCCGCTCAACAGAACCCCGAATTAATGAATTTAAGAGAACAGTTTGAAGGCGGCATGTTGGAAAAACTTCAAGCAACAGGCATGAACACTGAAGAAATACTTACATTTATTTCATCAAACTGGAATGTTGGCATAGCAAAAGATCCGCAGACGGGCAACTGGAAAATACCAAACGGACACTCATCCGATGCTTTTTGTAAAGAAAAGTCATTTATGGCATTATCTAATTTAATTACAAGCCAGAGTCAGGCAAAAACGGCAGAAGGAATTGATCAAGACCAGATGCTTAAATTGAAAAGTGCCGTTGAAAAAGATGGTGTCTTAACTAAAATGTATGAAGCAGGCTTTACCTTTAAAGAAGCTATGTATACATTAACAAAAGCATTCCCTGATGCAGGTGTCGACTATAAATTAGATACACAAAGCCAAGGCAGAAGCTATGAAATTGTGTCGGATTCGGCTGAAAGCGGAACTTTATACAAAACAATAAGTGACACCGTTATAAATTACTGGAATGTCGGAAGCTCGACCGCAACCGTTGGCGATAAATCCACATCGGGCGTTGTTGAAAAAATTGACCCGTTCACATTCCAAGACGGTGATACGACATATACCTTCTTGAACGCAGACAAACTTGATGACGGCACATTCGATTACACGGACGGTAAGAATAATGACCTGTTGGGTTCTCAAAAAGGGTATGAAGAACTTGCAGCTCTTGATACAAACCGTGACGGCAAGATTAACGGCAGTGAACTCGATAGCGTTATGTTAATGGCAAATAAACAAAAAGAATCCGTGGGCGAAAACGGTAAGGCTGACGTTGACGGGTACAAAGACGGTTCAAATTATAAAGGCAGAGGCGCTTATACAAACGCTGTTGACTTTGATATCAGCTACACATCCGCAAAAGACCTCGGTATATCTGAAATTGACTTAGCAGGCATGCAAAAAGGTTCAGGCAGCGGCGAAGCATTGGGTAATACAACCAAAAAGTATGACGGTTTCCAGGAAGAATATGAGGATATTAACGGCTCAAGTGTAATCAACCAATTTACCGTTAAGATGGACGGCAAAAATATAGTCGGTAAAGAAACCTTGAACACGGAATCTAATCTTGAAACATTCTACGGTCAGGTAGCAGACAATAAAGGTGCAGGCACTATAGGTTCAAAAATTAGCAAAAATGACTTCGATGACGCATTTGATGATGCGCAAGCAGATGGTGCAGAAATGCTTGATGAGCTTGACAATCTTCAAGATAAACTCGAAGGCGTTCTTTCAAATACACCAAAAGACGACTGGAGCGATTATAAAGATGAATATGTTGAAATAAGCTCCAAAGATTTCTATGCAATGGATAAAATAATCAAAAATGGTGCTAAGGCTGCACAAAGACATTTAACGGATGAATCTGAGGCAGCAGATGCAGCGGCAGAGGCAACAAAAGAAACTATCGAACAAATGTCAGGCAATGATGTTGATGAAATTATCGAAGACAAAAAAGAAGAAGAAAGAGAAAAACTCGATAGTGAAGAATAAAACATAAATAAATAGTTAATAACAAAAGCTCCCTTTTTTAAAACAAACAAGGGAGCTTTTTAATTGTAACAAATTCGTAACTTTTTTACAAAGTAGGTTAAATAAATTAAAGAAAATTAAAAAAAATGTCGTAGTTAATTTTAAGTTAAATAAATAAGAAAAGAGGATGAAATGACTTCAATCACCAATAGTCAAGATGTAAACCAACTAACCGGCTCAATCGACAAATTAACAAGCTCAAACAAATCCGCAGAAACTATGAAAGATGAGCTTGAAACTTTGTTCTGCGACAAAATGACGACAAATGAAGGAGAAGAAGGCAAAGCAAAAATTAAAAAACAAATTGATGCCATTCAAAACAGAATTAATGAAACCAAAGAAAAAATAGAGAAAATTAATAAACAAATTGATGAAGTTGACGGAAAAATCAGAGAAAATGCTGATAAAATTGGTGATGCTTATGCAAAAGGATACGAAAATTATAACAGTGCAATACAAAAAGAAAGAGAAGCACAAAAAAACGAATTTTTAATAGCTTGTAAAAATGCCGCAAGAATGGCTGCAAGGACTGCAATCACCGAATATAAAGCCGATTCGGGGCAAAGTTTTGAACAATTCTACACAGACCAATTCAATAAAGAACTTCATTTGAATAACAAAGAAACAACCATTGGGCTTGCAGAATTTCTTCAAGATGCCGCTAACCTTTCAGCTGCAACGCAATCTTTAATGGGTGACCTTGAAGGGCTTACGGGCGAAATACAGTCGCTAAATTCCGAACTTCAAATAAACCTTGCATCAGTCAGCCTGCTTGAAAGAACAAAAAACAATATGGCAGACAGTTTAATTGAAGATGCATACAAAAACATTGATACTGATGCCAATATTCCTATATTCTCGGGCAGAAAAGCAGATGTTGCGAACAGTATACTTAAAAATTTCAGTGTTGTTCCAAACGGCGAAGCAATAAGCGGTGAAGTTACAGAAACAAAGCCAACCGCCCAACAAACTGCTCAGCTGCGTGATAAAATGGATGAATATGCGGCAACAAACGAAAATAAATATCCGGGCGGATGCTGGTATGCAACATATTCAAAAAACCCCGAAGTACAAAATTTGGTCGGTCTTGTAAATAACGGTATGATAGAAGATTTACAAAATTTGGGTGCAACAAACGAAGAAATTTTGGATTTTGTTGCAAAGAATTGGAATGTAGGCCTTTTGTCAACTCAGACTAAAGACGGAAAAACCTATACCATTCCGAATAAATCGGATAACGGCAAAGATATGTTTAACAGGCTTAGCCAGCTTGCAACAGAAGCTCAAGGAGAAAAAGTGGATGCAAGCGGCATAAGTACAAACTCTGTCAAAGGGCTTCAAGATAACGGGCTAAATGTTCTCAAACAAATGTATGAAGCAGGCTTTACTTTTAAAGAAGCAATGTATACATTTGTGCAAACTTTCCCTGATTCAGGTATTACATACGATGTAAAATCGCAAGATACAAGAAACTATGGCATAGTATCAGATAACAATAAAACGGGCGGAATATATAAAAGCATATCAGACCAAATATTAAACTATTGGAATGTAAGTGCAACTCCAAAAACAAAAGATGGCGGGAACTCAAATATTACCTCGGTAAGGGGAAACAATGACCCTATGGTATTCCAAGACGGCGATACAACTTATACCTTCTTGAATTCTGAGAAACTTGAAGATGGTAAATTTGATTACACGGACGGTAAAAATAATGACCTGCTCGGTTCCGAAAACGGAATAAACGAACTGCTTGCATACGACTACAATCAGGACGGATTAATCAATGGCGAAGATATAGACGAAAACGGAAACAGTGCACTTGATAATTTATTCCTTATGTCAAACAAACAAAAAGAGTCTGTTGGCGAACTCGGAAGTCAAGATGTTGACGGATACAAAGACGGCTCAAATTATAAAGGAGAAGGCGCTTACACAAACTCCGTTAACTTTGATATCGGATATACTTCTGCAAAAAATCTCGGCATAACAGAAATCGACTTAAGAGGCAAAACAAATACAAATATGCAAGATAATGTCGATGAAGGATACAACGATATAAACGGTTCAAATGTTATAAATGAATTCACCGTTAAAAAAGACGGAAAAGATATCGTCGCAAAAGAAACCTTAAACACCGAATCAAATCTTGAAACCTTCTACGGTCAGGTTGCAGACCATCAGGGTGCAGGCACTATAGGTTCAACAATGGACAAAAATGAATTTGATGAACTTTACGATAGTGCTCAGGCAAACGGCAGCAATATTTTTGATGCACTTAACAATGTCAAAGACAAGTTGGACAGTATTATGGCAAATGCACCAAAAGATGAATACGGCGATTATAGCGGTGAATCTGTCACAATAAATGCCAAAGATTATTACGCAATGGATAGAATAATCAAAAACGGTGCTAAAGCTGCACAAAGACATGTGTCGGATGAATCTGAGGCAGCAGCTGCAGCAGCAGAGGCAACAAAAGAAACCATTAAACAAATGTCGGGTAATGATGTTGATGAAATTATCAAAGACAAAAAAGAAGAAGAAAAAAAGAAACTCGATAGCGAAGAATAAAGGATTGTTAAAATAATAAAATCCCCCTGTTTTTAAAAAAGAACAAGGGGATTTATTTTATAATTTCTCCGTTTTCAATATTAACTATTTCCACATCAGATAAAAATTCTTTATCAAAAAAGAAGGTATCCACGCTTGTTATTATTGTTTGAATTTCACCCTTAATGGATTTAAGCAAAAAATTTTGTCTTTTATCATCAAGCTCGGCAAGAACATCATCAAGTAAAAGCAAAGGGTTATCGCCCGTTTTGTTTGAAATTATATCAAGTTCGGATAATTTAAGGGCAAGAACAATAGTTCTTTGCTGACCTTGTGAAGCGTATTTTCTTGCATCAAGATTATTAATTAAAAAACAAATATCATCTCTGTGCGGGCCCACAAGACAAGTCTGCCTTATGATTTCTTTTTCTTTATTTTGATTTAGCACATCTAAAAAAAGTTCCGTCATTTTATCTATCGGAATTAATTCTTTTATAACAGCGGATTCATATTTAATATCAAGATTTTCAAATTCGGATATACATTTATGTTTTTCACTTGCTATTGATTTTATTTCTTCTAAAAATTTCAACCTTAAATAAACAATGTTGGATGAAGCTATTGCAAGCTGAGAATTAAATACATCAAGCATATCAGGATTTATTCCAAAATTAGAGAGGTAATTTGCTTTTTGAAGGCGGATTTTATTGAACTTTGCAAGATTATCCGTATATTTAGGGTAAACCTGTGTAATGGCTAAATCAAGCCACTTTCTTCTGTCGCTTGGTTCCCCCCTTAACAACATTAAATCGGAACTTGAAAAATTCACAACTGATAAAACCCTTACAAAGTCTTTATGCTTGCTTTTTTTAATTCCGTTAACCTTTAAGATTTTATTTTTGGGAGGGTTTATAACAATATCAAGGTCAATATTCACTCCCTGTTTTTCAACAGAAGCGGATATGTATGCCATATCTTTATCAAATTTAACAAGTTCAATATCTTTTTTGATTCTGTTAGAATTAAGCATGGCAAGGTAAAATACCGCTTCAAGGAGGTTTGTTTTTCCTTGTGCGTTTTTACCCGTAAAGAGAGTTTTATTTTTATTAAAGCTAAAATTAACCTCACTATAGTTTCTAAAATTTTTCAATTTAATATTTTTCAAAAACATATAATCCCTGCCTTGAATTTATATTATAATAAAGTTGGCAAGTATAAAAGGATTATTTATGTTTGATGTTATTACCATAGGTTCTTCTACTCTGGATGTTTTTATAGAATCTGACGAAGCAAATATAGTTTCAGTTTATTCAAAAAATAAAAAGACCGACTATATGTCTTTTCCTTATGGCTCTAAGATTGAAATTGACGATTTTTCAAGGAGTATAGGCGGCGGAGCTATTAATACAGCAATTAATTTCAGTAATTTGGGATTAAAGACATCCGTTATAGTAAAACTTGGTAAAGATGAAATAGCGCCCGTTATAATAGAAAGATTAAAAGAAAAAAATATTGATACATCAAACATTATAAAATCACATGACGGTTTAACCGGTTTTTCGATTATTCTTGTTAGCTTTCAGGGGGATAGAACAGTCCTTGCTCACAGGGGAGAAAATGCAAAAATAAAAGAGGATGATATAGATTTTAATAGAATAAAAAATACAAAGTGGGTTTATGTGGCACCATTATCAGGGGAGTCAAACAAACTTTTGGATAAACTTGCCGCATTTACAAAAGAAAACGACATAAAACTTGCAATTAATGCGGGAACTACCGCAATTAAAAAGGGTGAAAAATATTTTCAAAAGATAATAAATTCCTGTGATATTCTGATTTTAAATAAAGAGGAAGCAAGCCTTCTTACTAAAATACAGGTACGCCCCGATACAAAAGATGAGTTTTATTCAAAAGAGCCAATTCACCCCGATATTAAAAAAATGCTGAAAATGTTAAGAAATGACAACAAATCAATTATTCTGATAACAGACGGCAAAAACGGGGCTATTTGTTATGACGGGGAAAAATATTATAAGGCACCTGTTTTTCCTGCCAAAGTAAGGTCAACTCTGGGCGCAGGA
The DNA here is from genome assembly GCA_947630535.1 of Candidatus Gastranaerophilales bacterium. Taxonomy (GTDB): domain Bacteria; phylum Cyanobacteriota; class Vampirovibrionia; order Gastranaerophilales; family Gastranaerophilaceae; genus Galligastranaerophilus_A. The sequence goes on from CANRHZ010000043.1 coordinate 8,576, forward strand.
GATGCATTTGCATCAACTTTTGTCGGAGCATACGAAAAATATAATAAAGACATTAAAAAGGCTCTCAAATATGCATCAATAAATTCAGCATCCTGTGTTGAAGTGTTTGGTGCACAAGGGGGGTTGATACCTTTTAATAAAATAGAAGAAAAACTTAAATTAAATAGCGGGTATAATATAGAAACAATATGCGATTAGATAAATTTTTAAAGGTTTCAAGAATAATAAAAAGAAGAACTGTTGCAAATGAAGTTTGCGATATGGCAAGGGTTTTTGTAAATGATAATCCCGCAAAGCCATCCAAACAAATTAAAGAAGGGGATATTATATCAATAGAATACAAAGTAAAAACCCTTAAAGCACTTGTATTAAAAGTCCCGACACAAAACGTTTCCGTTAATGAAGCAAGTGCGCTTTATAAAATAATTGACGAATAGTCTTAAAAGACTACACCATTAATATTAGTATTTTAATTTCTTTCATGCTTTTAGGTGAAGTCAAAGGCATGAGGTCTATGTAAAATATAATTGTAAACAATTATTAAGACTTTGGGGAAATTAAATATCAATGAGTGAGAATTTTGGAACAGATTCCTACAAAAAAGTTGTTAGGGTATCGGATGAGGAACTGGAAAAGCTATGGAAGGAATATCATCTTGATAAAACCAATAAAACCGTAAGAGATAAGCTCATTGTTCAATACATTTACCTTACAAGATATGTCATAGGACGTATTAAAGTGAATTTGCCTCCGAGTTTTTCTTATGAAGATATTACAAGTTACGGCATAGAAGGTCTTATTGATGCAATTGAAAAATATTCACCCAACAGGGGCGCAAAATTTGAAACTTATGCCCTTATGAGAATAAGAGGTTCTATAATTGATAAAATTCGCTCTAACGATTGGCTTCCAAGAACCGTAAGAAGAAAAATTAAAGAAGTAAAAGAAACAATAAACGAACTTAAAATCGAATATGGCAGAATGCCAACGAATAAAGAAGTGGCAGACAAACTCGGCATTGAAAAAGAAAAAGTTGATGAAATATTATCTCAAGATACAACCGTGGATTCTCTTTACGATAAAAAGAATTTAGGGGATGAGTCTGTTGAAATTATTGACACGATTGAAGATTCAAAAAGTGAACGGCCGGAAGAAGCGGCAGAAAAGAAAGATGCCAAAAAAGAACTTGAAAGAGCCTTGAAAAAACTCCCCGAAAGAGAAAGAATGCTTCTTGTATTTTATTACCATGAAAATATGACCTTAAAAGAAATCGGGGAAGCAATTAATGTGTCTGAATCAAGGGTGTGCCAGTTGCATGCACAGGCAATTATGAAATTAAGAAATATTTTAAGTGCAACAAGACAAGACAGGCTCTCTAAATCAATAGTTAAGACAATCTCAAAATAACATAAAATTTTTTTTAAAAGTTATAAAAATAAAAATTATTTTAAAAAACCAAAAAATATAATTGAAAGGACACAGGGCAACTTTTGTTTTCTATGTAAGCATAGTTTTTTCAAATGTGGCTTTATTTTTACATACGGGACAAATACAAATAAACGGTTCTTTTTTTATATTATTTTCATATACATACCCGCATACTTTGCATCTGTAGCGGATTAAAGCTTTATTTTTGTTCGGATTTTTTATTTTTTTTGTATTGTTATCTTTATTCAACATTTAAACCTCTTTTATAATGTCTTTTATAATATAAGATGCAACAATTAAACCCGCACAAGACGGTACAAAAGAGATGCTTCCTTTTTTAATATCATCTGAATTATTATTTTGAAGATTTTTATTTTTTATGGGCTTTTCTTTTGAGTATACAACCACTAAATCTTTAATACCTCTTTTTTTAAGCTCGGTTCTTACAACCCTTGCAAGGGGGCAAACGGATGTATGATAAATATCGTCAATTTCAAATTGCAATAAGTCCAGTTTATTTCCTGCACCCATGGATGAAATTATCGGAATATTATACTTTTTTGCACAGGCAACAAGTTCAATTTTTCCTTTTATAGTATCTATTGCATCAGCTATATAATCAAAGTTTTTAAAATTGATATTTGAACTTTTTTCTTCAAGAAAAAATGTTTTATAAGTGTGGACTTTGCAATTTGGGTTAATATCAAGAATTCTATTCTTTATAACATCAACCTTATATTTTCCTATTGTACTATTCAGGGCAATAATTTGTCTGTTTAAATTTGAATAAGAAACAATATCATTATCTATGACTGAAATTTCTCCCACACCGGCCCGTGCAAGAGCTTCTATTGTATATCCGCCGACTCCGCCTGCACCAAAGACAGCAACGTGGGATTGCATAAGTTTTTTTAGGGCACTTTTACCAATGAGGCTTTCTGTTCTTATAAAGCTATTTTGCATAATATAAAAATATCATAAAAACTTTTAAATTAATCACAATCTAATGTGTTTGTTTCTCTTATGTTGTAGGGTAATGTAATTTTTATCCCTAAAATCGTAAGAAGCCTAAAACCCCTTCTTGGTGTAATTATGATTTTATATGAAAACAGTCTTTCAAAGAAATTATTATAAATTTTAGCAAATTCTTTTTTTGTATCAATTTTTGAATACCTGTAAATCAGTTCTTCATAAAAAGGAGTTTTTCTCGCATAGTTAAAATAAAGTTCGCCATTCATAACAGAAGGTGTATTCCAGGGCTTGAGTCCGCTTGTATAGTGTAAAAATTTAGGGTGTTTTTTTGCTTCTTGAAATTGCCCTGCAAGATCATTCTTAAGGTTAGATAACTGTTTATCAAATGAAAAACAGTGGTTTTCAACATTCCATGAAGGGTCTAAAAACTTCACATTGCCGTAACATACAGAATTTAAAATGCATTGGTCAAGATACTTTGGTTTTTTAATTTCTTTTATTTTTTGAATACACCTGTCAAAAAAATTAAATTCTAAAAGCTTTTTTATATCCATTAAAAGCACGCCGGATTGAAAATATTTACACGGGTTTTTTAATTTAAGGGTATTTTTTATGTATTTATACATATTTTCATATGGCACATTTATGCTTAAAAGCCCTATATCTTGTGTTGCGCCAATAAAATTACCTTCTAAATCCGTGTTATAGAGCTTTGCCGGATCATCAAGCAAAATTCCGTCACTATCCAAATAAAGTATTTTATCAAAGTTTGAAAATATTTCGGGTATAAACAATCTAAAATATGAAGCAAAAGAAAAATAACCCGAAATATAAAAATTTTTTATATTAATATTTTTTGTGTAGAGGGACATATCAATAAATTTGATTTTTACATTTTTAATTTCAAGGCTCAACATCCTTGTTTTATTTACGGGGGAAATCCCGCCATCCAATATGTATATTACATAGTTATTATTTTCTGATGCATTCTCGATTAAAGATTGAATTCCCCCTCCCCCAAGGCATGGAGCGTAGTTATCATCCGTGGCAAAAACAATTGATATCTCGTCTTTAAATAAGGGAGAAGGTTTTTCAAAATTTGTGCTTTCTTTTATTTTATTCATTTTATAAGCCCTTTTATTTTGTATATAAACTTTGTTTTTCATAATATTCTTTTATTATACGCTCGCCTTCCGCAATTAAATCATCCCTAAAACGCCACAATAATTCCCCCCCCCCCCCGAAAAAAAGAAGAAGATGAGTATATTTTTTTAATTTTTTCTATATCGGGTGCCTCAGGGTCAAATTTCCATTTTTTCTTCCAGTGGTTAAAATCCTTTTTTAATATGTTGGTTATAAATTTGTTATTTTTAGAAAATATTTTTAACCAGAAACCCACAAATATATAGTATTTAAATTTATGTTTGTCTTTTTTTGTTCTAAATACGGGAAATTTATTTTGCAGCATATATGTTTGAATGTTCCCTTCGTTTTTTATTTTGAAAACTCCAAATTTTTCATTTTTTCCCATAAGCTTTGCATCTCTTTCTCCTCTGAGAGAAAATCTGTGAAGAACTTCTACCGTTGGAAGGTAAAACACTTTTTTATTGTGAAGTCTGTATGAAAGATAAAAATCGTCATCTTCAATCCATAAAGGATAATTATAATCAAATCCGCCTATTTCAAGTGCGGTTTTTCTGTCTGAAAATGTAAAAACGCCAAGTGCGCTATCAACTTCGGCAACTTTGTTTATAATATCATCAATGTTATCAGCCTGAATATAAACATTTTCCTGATAGTTTCTTTTAGATTTTTTTATTAGCGTTTTTCCTCTGTCATGCAAGCCTTCTTTACAAAAAACATTTCTCCCCAAAGCATGAATGGTGCCAAAATCCGTCATAACTTTGGATGTGATAACTCCAATTTTATCAGGTGAGATATAATAAAAATCCAAAAATTTTTCAACAAAACTTTTTGTTTCAACTGTGGCATCTCCGTCACAACGTATTATAAACTCCCCTTTTGCACATAACAGGCATTTATTTAGTGCATTAATTATGCCTTTATGGGGCTCTTTTATAAGGGTCATATTTTTAATTTTTCCGCTATTTAACCACTTTTCAAGCTTTATGGTGCTATTATCAAGTGAACCGTCATCACAGACAATGAATTCATAGTTATCGTATGTGTTGTTTTGCAAAAATTTGTTAAAAAATAAATCAATAACATATTCGTTATTGTAATTCGGTAATATAAAACTTATGAGCGGATTATTTTCATTATCGGACATTGTTATCTGCCTATGGGTATTCCAAATAAACGTGATGATTTGTGGTTATTGTTTGTGTTTTGTTCAAATAAAACTACCCCCCCCCCCCC
>CANRHZ010000044.1 GCA_947630535.1 Candidatus Gastranaerophilales bacterium
CCCCTTGGGGGGGGGGGTAAGCTCCAAACAATTTAACCATAAATTAAACTCCCATCTATATTTTAGTACATTTTTATTATAGCTGATTGCTATAACGATTTCAAGTGGAAGGAATTTTAATTATTATTCTTTATATCTTATTAGCCCGATTCTATTTATCGGCCAGAATTTAAATACGGCATGGCCTATAATGTTTTCTTCGGGCAAAAATCCCCAAAAACGGCTATCTTGGCTATTTCCTCTGTTATCTCCCATCATAAAATATTGCCCTTCGGGAATGGTAAAAGGCCCGCAATACATATCATCCGTACAAGGCAGCCAGTCTTTTTGGGTTAGAATATATGGTTCCGTTTCTTTTTTACCGTTTATGTATACAAAAAATTCGTCCCCCTCTTTTTTTATTTCAAGTTTGTCATTTGGCATTCCTATTATTCTTTTTATATATGCAATATCTTTGCAAAAAATGCCCGTCAGCCTTGAAAATACAGATAAAAAGTCTGTTTTTAAAGTTTCATCCGGAGGATAAAAAACAATAACATCTCCTCTTTTTGGCGCACGTATCGGCTTTGAAATTTTTTCAACAAAAATTCTATCCCCCTCGATAAGGGTCGGATACATTGAAGAAGAAGGAATCCACCTTAATTCGCCTATAAAAAACCTTATTAAAATAACCGCAACAAGTACAAAAACAACAGTTTCAATAATTTCTCTTAAGGCTGACTTTGCTTTTTTATCTATCAGTTCTTCGCCATTATCTTTCATTTTTTTACTACCTCAGTGTTTCTGTGAGCAATAATAAATCTTCGTTTTTTTTATCTTTCAGGTAAGCGTTTATATTTTTAAAGTATTTTATAATAAACCGTTTAGATTTATCAATTATACCATGTTCAACATCATCTCCCAAGATATATGGAAGGGTATAAATTCCCTTTTTTATATCGGATGAATTTTTATTTTTTTCTTTGTTTTGAAAGTTATTTAAGTCATCTCTGATTTGAAAAAGGATTGAAAAATCCCTTGTAAATTCGATTAAATCAGGGTCAATATCAATTTCTTTAATGGCTGCAATTCCATATACGATTGCCAAAAAAAGTGAAGATGTCTTTCCTTCAATAAGTTCAAGATAGTCTTTGATTGAAGGGGTGTTAAATCTGTTTTTTAAAGATTTTATTTCGCTTTTTGCCATATTATATGTGGCATTTGATACAATTTCATACAGTTTTGGAATTTTAATTTCACTTAAAAGCAAAACCCCGAGAGATAAAAGATAATCTCCGGCTAAAACCCCGACTTTGTTTCCTTCTTTTTTATGGATGCATTCTATAGAGCGTCTGAGAGTACCATCATCTATAATATCATCATGAATAAGACTTGCAGAATGCAAAAGTTCAACAGATACAAAAAAAGCGATAAGTTTTTTGTCGGGTTTAATATTCAACAAATCCAAAATTAAAAAACCAAAAAGCGGCCTTAATCTTTTTGGCTCATTAAATAAAAAAGTATAAAAATAATCGGATAATTCTGTTGGATTAGAAGATAAAATATCCGATAATTTATCTTCAAAGCGCTTAAAGTCTTTTTGTTTCTTTGCTTTTAGGGTTTTATAAATTTCATCCATCTTAAATTACAAATTTACCGTCTTTATAAATGAGCTTATCGTCTGAATATATGGATGAATTGTTTTTCATATTTTTTATTATATCCCAATGGAGCCCCGAAACATTTTTTCCTCCGGTTTCAGGATAGCTTGCGCCAAGTGCCATGTGAATTGCCCCGCCGATTTTTTCATCAAAAAGAATGTTGCCGGTGACATTTTGAATTCTTTCGTTTGTACCAATTGCAATTTCGCCGACAAACCTAGAACCATAGTCCATATCCAGCATTGAATATAAAAATTCTTCGCCCGTTTCTGCACTTGCTTCAACTACTTTACCTTTATTTAATTTAAGGTGTATTTTATTAGCCGAATTACCCCTGTAAATTGCAGGAAAATCAAAGTATATCTCTCCTTCGGCAGAATCTTCAACGGGGGATGTGAAAATTTCTCCGTCGGGAAAATTTAAAAGCCCGTCGCATGAAACCCACAACCTGTTTTCCACATTAAAGGTTATATCGGTTTTTTCTCCCAGAATATGAAGTTTTTTTGTGCCGTTTAATATGTCTGCTATTCTTTTTTGTTCTTTTCCTATTTCAATCCATTTTTCTTTAGGGTTGTCCAAGTCAAGATAACAAGCTTTAATTAAAAAATCCGTATATTCTTCCAAGGACATTTTTGCTTCCTGCGCAAGAGCATGGGTCGGAAAATCCGCTATAACCCAATCAAGACTGCCCTCAGCAGACCTTTTTAACATTGTTTGAGAAAGAGAACTTGTTGCGCTTGATCTTTTTGCAAGCTTTTTTGAATCGGTGTTTGCCATTGATTTAACATTAAAAGGCGCCCCGATTGAAATTATTTTATCCGCATTTTCATACTCGTATTTTGACATTTCATCAATATATTCAAGCTGCTTATCGGATGCATTTTTTATAAATATTTCATTCAGCCCGTCCAGCCCTACTTTCACAATCGGATGCGCACCGTTTTTTAGGACAAGTTTATATATTTCTTTTATGAGGGGCTCTGCTAAATAACTTTCGGCTTTAATTATGACAAGATTGTCCTCTTTGATTTTTGTTGAATAGTTCACAAGGACATCAGCATACTTTTCATATAAGTTATTCATCAAAACCTTCTCCCGTTTTAAATGCGTCTTTATTGGATTTTATACATACACCCCTTTTAGAGGATTTGATAAATTCAATCATTTTATTTACATATTCATTAGTTTCAACTTCTTTTTGTATAACTTCAATTGCCTGAGTGGTATTGTATTCGGGGCTCTTTAAAATTCTTATTGCTTTATGTATTGCATCTATTGAAATTTTATCAACCCCTTTTCTTCTTAAGCCGATTGCATTTACACCGCAAGCAACGGCGGGAAGCCCTTCCGATTTTGCATAAGGCAAAATATCCAACCTTGTTGCCGAAGCACCTGAAATAATAGCCATCTCGCCAATTCTTACATGTTGATGATAAACGCTCATTCCTCCAAGCCATGCACCGTATCCGACTGTTGTATGTCCGCCAATGGTTGCGCCGTTTGCCATTATAACTTCGTTTTCTAAAATGCAGTTGTGTGCAACATGTGTATATGCCATAAGAAGGCACTTATCGCCTATTTTAGTATATGTATTTTCCCCTGAACCTCTATTTACGGTTGCAAACTCTCTAATCCAGCAATTTTTACCGATTATAACACCCGTTTTTTCGCCTTTATAACCCAAATCTTGAGGTTCGCCCCCGATTGCCGCAAAAGGAGCGATTTTAGTTCCTTCGCCGATTGTTGCATATTCTATATGTGAATTGGCGCCTATATTAACCCCTTTTTCAATTATCACATCTTTTCCGATTACGACATTTGCGCCTATTTCAACATCTTCTTTTATAATTGCACCGTCATCTATTATTGCACTTTTATGTATCATTTTGTTTGTCCTTATTTTAACGCTATTGTTATATCCGCTTCAACACATAGTTTGCCGTCAACCGAACCTTTGCCCGTACATTTTGCAATAGGGCCCTTAACTTTGGTAAGGTAAACTTCCATATCAAACCTGTCGCCGGGGCGGACGATATTTTTAAACCTTACATTGTCAACACCAGCAAAGAGTGCAAGCTTTCCCTTGTATTCTTCCGTGGTCAAAATGATTGGAGCGGCAGTTTGCGCAAGAGCTTCAATTTGAAGAACTCCCGGCATTATGGGGTTATTCGGAAAGTGTCCGTTAAAAAACATTTCGTTGACGGATAAATTTTTATACCCTTTTGAGTATTTTGTCGGAACACACTCTGTTATTCTGTCCACCAACAAAAACGGGTATCTGTGCGGAATTAACTCCATAATTTGAATAATATCAAGTGAAATCGGTTTAATTTCAGCTTCTGACATGGTTATCTCCTTTTATAAACTCTTTAATAAAGCACGTGCAGCCTCTATATGATAGGTATGTCCCGCTTCTTTAACAATAACATTCATTTTTAAATCAAAGGGATTAAGCCCCGTAAGGTACATATCACCAATTATATCAAGAATTTTATGCTTAACGGGCTCAAATTCAGACCTCAGTTTTGTCGTATATCCATCCTCGGTCAAGCCGACCGTGTTTTCGATTGTGACGCCTTTTGAAAATCCCATTTTTTGAAATGTTTCAAGGTCTTTCAGGTAGCCAAACGTCCTTGCTTCAATTATTTCATTTAAGTTGACATCAACATCCAATGTCTGCCATCTGTATTTTAATTCGGGATGGTTAAAGTTAACCGCATAGCAAATAGTAGTTTTATCGGAGGGAATTAACACAATCGAGGAATTTTTTGCGGAAAATATAACCGGATTTTTTAGAGGTTCAATTTGTTTTTTTTCGCCTATAATGCCCGTTTTATTAAACTCCTCATACCAAACTTTTGCGGAGCCGTCAAATATGGGAGTTTCAAACCCTTTAGAATTAACATAAACATCAAGTGCATCAATTCCCAATATGGCACAATTTGCCATAAAATGTTCCACAAGGGCAATTTTTGCCCCGCTTTGAAGGTTGGCCAATACAACACAATGTTCGGTCGAAACAACATTTGAAAGCTTTGCTTCAATAACGGAATCATTGATATGAAACCTTATTCCTTCTTTATCGGAAGGGTGAATTTCAAACTCGGTTTCAATGTTGGACATTAAACCGAACCCTTTAAGTTTAAGTTTAGATTTTAGCGTCCTCATTTAAAAATTTCTCGTAATCCTCTAACAAGTGTTGGTATTTTTTGTATTTTTGAACCATAACTTCAGCTTCCTGAAGGTATTTCATTCTCTTTATGAAATCTTTTCTCGGTACTGCGGGTGCGCCCATAATAACGCTTTTTGCGGGGAATGATTTTGTAACACCGGCTTTTGCAAGAACAATTGAATCGTCCCCGATATCGGTATGGTCTTTTAAGCCTGCTTGACCTGCTATAACTACTCTGTCGCCAATTTTGCAGCTTCCCGCAATGCCCACCTGAGAAACTATCATGCAAGCTTTTCCTATTTTACAGTTATGACCAATCATAACAAGGTCGTCTATTTTGGTTTGAGCACCTACTGTTGTATTTTCAATAGTTCCTCTGTCTATTGCGGTATTTGCGCCTATTTCAACATCATCTTCAATAACAACGGAACCAAGGGACGGAATTTTATAAATCTTTTGGTTTGTATTTCCGCCTTTTACTTCCCCTTCTGACCTTGCGGTTTCAATATTATCGGGGGTTTCGGTTACAAAACTGAACCCGTCTGCACCGATACTTGCACCATGGTGAATTATACATCTGTTTTTAATTTGAACAAAATCACCTATATTCACTCCGGGATGAAAAAGGCAGTCGTTACCTACTTTTGCAAATTTACCTAAATAAATGTTTGCAAGAAGTTTTGTATTATCTCCGATTTCAACCCCTCGTGACACAACAACATTTGGGCCGATTGAAACATTTTGCCCGATTTTAGCTTCGGGATGAATAACGGCACTGGGATGAATGCCCGAATAAAAATCCGGAGCTTCATAAAAAACATTTAAAAGTGTCATCATGGCAAGTCGGGGACGTTCAACTTCAATGGTAGAGATGTTGGGAAGATTAACGCCCAGCGGAACAAGAGCACATTTAGCCTTTGTCGAGGATAAATCTTCAATTTCTTTTTCGCCAAGTGCAAGTGCAAGAGTATTTTCATCCGCTAAAGAGGGCGGAGCAACTTTATTTATGTCGCAATCAGACACTTTTGTTAAAATGCCCTTTACCATGCCGGTCAATTCTTCAAGTTTAAATGCTTTTGCGCTCACTTTTTCTCCTCCATGCTAACTGTGTCATCCCTATTTGTCTATTGTATTACATTTATCTAATTTTGTCGATTATTTTTGTTGTGGATTTGCCTTCCACAAGCTTAATGAATTCTATTTTTCCGCCGAATGAATGTATTGTATCGGCTTCAGGAAGCGTTTCTTCGGTGTAATCGGCACCTTTGGTATAAATATCGGGTTTTACCTTTAAAAGTAATTCTATTGGGGATATTTCGTTAAATATAACTACATAATCAACGGATTCAAGGGCGGATAAGACCTCGGCCCTATCTGTTTCATTATTTATCGGGCGGCTGTTTCCTTTTAGCTTTTTTACCGATAAATCAGAATTCAAGCCGACAATTAATACATCACCCTTGCTTTTTGATTCTTTAAGATACCTTACATGCCCTGCATGCAAAATATCAAAGCAACCGTTTGTCATGACAATTTTTTTGCTCTCTTTTTTTATCTTATCAATGACATTTTGTAAATTTTCTTTTTTGATTAATTTTTCTGTCATATTATCCTTTGCTTAAAATTTAAAGCCGCCTTGTGTGGCGGCTTTAAGAAACTATATCTTATTTTTGTTCGGGTTTTTTATCCGCCTTATCCAAAGTATTTTCTTTTGTAGCTTTTGCTTTTTCTTTGATTAGCTTTTGAATACTTTCGGGGTTATATTTATCGGTTTTGTATTCAACCTTAGAAGATGCTTTAAGCCCGTCTAAAAGCCCTTGCAGAGTATCTATTTTTTTCTTTTGTTCAAGGTAGGTCTTTATTTCATCCTTCATTTTATCAAAAGGCTGAATACCTGCTTGTGCCCTATCTGTAACCATAATAATATGGTCGCCGTAATCTGAGACAACAACTTCGCTGATTACTCCCGGTTTTAAGCTGAATGCTGCATCAGAGAAGGGTTTTACCATTTGTTCTCTTGAAAAGAAACCTAAATCTCCCCCTCTTGAAGCCGATGCTTTATCTGCCGAATATTTTTCCGCAAGTTTAGCAAAGTCTTTCGGGTTTTGAGCGGCTTTTTGTCTTACTTCTTTTGCAAGTTCCATTTTTTTATCAATTTCTTCCTGAGTTTTCTTTTCTATTTCATCAGAAGTCAGTGTGCCTTTTTTATCCTGAGAAATAATTTCCTGTTTTATCTGTGCGGGGTTGACGTCTATTAAAATATGAGAAGCTCTAACCCTTTCGGGGAAATTAAACTGTGCCTTATTTTGATTATAAAAGTCTTTAACCTCTTTATCGGTTACATCGACATTTTTTGTTGCCTTGATTAATTTATCTATTTTTAATTCGCTTTTTATATCTTCTTCGAATTTTTTGTTTGAAATTCCGTTCTGGCTTAAAAGCTCGTCCATTTTTTCTTTTGAGCCCAATTTTTCGATTATTTCATCTTTTCTTTTTTGGATTTCTTCTTTGGTGATTTCAATTCCTCTTTTTTCTACTTCCTGATTGATAATTTCTTTTAGTACGAGTTCGTTTACTATTCTGTCTCTTAGCATAAGGCTCATCATGCCGTTTTCATCCTTAAGGAAGCTTTCAAACTGCTGATATTGCGGAGATGAAGTTTCAAGCTTGTATGCTTCATCATATTGGGATTGGGTTATTGGTTTATCGTTTACCGTAATAATTGCGGTTTCATCTTTTATACATCCCGTTAAGGAAAACAAAAGAACCCCGCCCATAAGTAATGCTTTTGCTAATTTCATTTTTTTCCTCTCTATTTTTCTTTCTTAAATTCTAATACTACCCTGGATATATGATAAAACAAATCCGCCAATATGTTAAATGTTTCGTTAAAATCGAGATAGTCATTTTTCATTAAAAGTATTCCCTTTAGCTTATTAGACTGTTTTTGCGGGTTTGTCCAATTAAAATATTTTGTAATATTTATTGAAGTTTTAAGTTTAATAAGATTCCATTCTCTTAATGTATAGGGAGTGTATATCCTTATATTATCCATAGTTTGCTGAATTTGAGTTATATGAATTTCACTTGCAAGAAGCCTTATTCTGATTAATTTGAAAAGATTTTCAACACTAATTGGCAGCCTTGAAAATCTGTCTTTGAATGCAAGGATTGTATTTTCCAATTCGTCAAGAGTTTTAATTTCTGAAAGCTTTTTATATTCAATCATTTTTTGTTCGTAAGAACCCACCCAATCATCAGGGATATATGCATTTGTTTTTATATCAACAAGGCATGGTTCAAATTTTTCTTTCTTTTCTTCTTCGCTTTTTGCTTCATTTTTAATTTCTTCGATTGATTCTTCCAAAAGTGCGCAATAGGTATCAAATCCGACATTTACCATGTGGCCATGTTGTTTTGCACCTAAAATGTTTCCTACTCCTCTTATTTCTATATCCCTCATGGCAATTTGATAGCCTGAGCCCAATGAAGTAAAGTCTTTTATTGCTTTTAGCCTTTTAATTGCTTCTTCATTCAATTCTTTTGATTTTTTGTAAAAGCAATAGCAGTAGGCTTGTCTGTCCGACCTTCCGACCCTTCCTCTAAGCTGATACAGTTGGGCCAAGCCGAACCTGTCCGAGTCATTTATTATTATGGTATTGGTGTTTGGTATATCCAATCCGGATTCTACGATTGTGGTTGAAACAAGAATGTCGTACTCTTTATTTAGAAAGTCGGTCATTATCTTTTCAAGCTCTTTTTCCTGCATTTGTCCGTGAGCAATTGCAATTCTGGCATTTGGAATTAAGTCTTGAATATATTTTGCGGTTCTTGCAATGGTTTCAACCCTGTTATGTATGAAATATACCTGTCCGTCCCTTTGGATTTCATGGTTTATGGCATTTTTTATGTATCCTTCATTGAATTCTCCGACGTATGTTTTAATCGGAAGCCTGTTTTTTGGAGGGGTATTTATTAAAGACAGGTCTTTTAGACCGGAAAGTGCCATATTGAGCGTTCTTGGTATGGGAGTAGCCGACATTGAAAGTATATCTATATTTTCTCTGTATTTTTTTAACTTTTCTTTGTGGTTAACTCCGAATTTGTGTTCCTCATCTATTACAAGGAGCCCCAAATTTTTAAATTCAAGATCAAAAAGAATACCGTGGGTTCCAACCACCACATCACATGTGCCTTCTTTTAGCATTTTAAAAATTTCTTTTTTTTCTTTCAGGGTTTTAAAACGTGAAACTAGTTGAATGTTTATTGAAAACGGCTTAAATCTCTCCTGAATTGTTTTAAAATGCTGTAGCGCAAGAATTGTTGTCGGTGCAATCATTGCAGCCTGATATCCGCTCATCACTGCTTTAAATACGGCTCTTAGAGCAACTTCGGTTTTTCCAAATCCCACATCGGCGCATATAAGCCTATCCATGGGTTTATTGTCCTCCATATCGGCTTTTGTATCCGTTATTGCTTTCATTTGATCCGGTGTTTCAACAAACTCAAACCCTTCTTCCATCTCATATTGCCAGTTTGTATCCGGGTCAAATGCAATTCCTTTGGAAATTTTTCTTCTTGCATAAAGCTTAAGAAGGTCGTATGCGATTTCCCTAACCTCTTTTTTAGCTTTTGATTTTATGTTTTCCCATTGTGCTCCGCCCATTTTTGAGAGTTTTGGAATAGCGCCGGTTCCTCTGTATCTTTTTAAGAGGTTGATTTGTTCTGCGGGCATAAAGAGTTTGTCTGAGCCTTGAAACTCTATTTCAAGATAGTCTTTTTTATTTCCGTCAAAGTCCTGCTTTGTAAGCCCTCTAAAAATCCCTATTCCATGGATATAATGTACAACATATTCTCCTTGCTTTATATCGTTAATTGAGTCTATGTAATCGCCCTGGAGCTTGTTATACATATATTTTCTTGTTGTGATATCTTTAGAATGCTTTGAAAAGAGCTCTTTGTCGGATAAAAATATATATTTTCTTCCTTCAATTTTAAACTCACCGCCTGAAGTTGATATGGGGGGCAAAATTTCAATATCGTCGTTAAATATTTCAAACTCTTTTAAAATTTCTTCAACCCTGTTTTTGTATGATGTTGATATTATTACTTTTGAATTTTCTTTCAGAGATTTATTTATATATGTTGCTATATTCTCCCCGCTTGAAGAAAAAACGGGAGGGAGGTTTGAATTAAAATCATAAATTTTATTTGAACAGTTGTTTTCATCTTCAAAAAAATCATCCTCAATAAAATTATCAAACCCTATTTTTTTATACCCCTTAATTGCACTCATAAAGGCATCTGTTGTTAAATGGTTTTTATTATCCAAAGGAAGGGAAATAAAATTATTTAAGTTGTTTTTATACTCTTGAATATATTCTTCATCAAGGTTTTTAGCCTTTGAATTAATAAACGAAGATTCATCAAATATTAAAATGTGGTCTTTAATATATTCAAAAATATCTCCTCTTTTTTTATCTATAAAGTTTGTATAGTATTCAATCCCTTCAAAGTATCCTTGATTATCAATTTTTTCTAAAGTTTCATTCAAAAGAAGCCTTATGGTTTCATCTTTGGAAAAAGAGTTTGTATTTTTTATAAGTTCATCCCTGAATTGCTTTTTATTTAAATCGTTTAAAATAAAATTATATAAAGGGGGAATTTCAGCGCAATCAACCTTTTTAAAACTTTTTTGAGTATTGGGATTAAAAAATCTCAAATCTTCAATGGTATCTGCAAAAAATTCAATTCTTAATGGCGCATCATAAAAAGTATAGATATCAATAATATCTCCTCTCGGGGAAAATTCCCCTATATCAAGCGCCATAGTGGACCTTTTATAGCCGAGTTTAACAAGTTTTTCTATAAACAGAGTAAAATCAATTTCTTTGTTTTTTTCAATTTTTATTGTGTTCTTATCATAAAATTCAGGATGGGGAAATTTTTCAAGGAGCGCCTTTATTGGAGAAATAATAAAGTCGGGTTTATTTTTTAAAATTTCATACTGTTCTTTAAAAATATACAAATTCTTATCTAAAGAGGCATAGGGGCTTATTTCCTGATAAGGAAAAATTTTTGCTTCAGCATTAAACAAGCTTTCATAATCCTTTTGAAACCTTAAAGCCGATTGTTCGTCTGAGGTTATCAAGAGGACTTTTTTATTTTGGGATAAAATTTTATTTATTAATATAAGCTTTAGCGGGGGATTAAGTCCTGACAGACAATACGAGTCCGCAAAATCCGTTTTTAAAAAGCGCATTAGGTCGGGTAACTTAAAATTAAAAATATTTTTTTGCATTTTTTAATTATAAGATAAAAATAAACAAGATGCGCCAACAACCCCCGAATAATCATTCAGGCCCGCCTTTTTAAAGTCGGTATTTTTTGAAGGTATCGGAAGCGCTTTCATTCTTGCCTTTTTAATTGTGTTTAGATAAAATTCATCGACCGATTGAATAAGCCCGCCCCCGAGTATTATTAACTTTGGATTATAAAAGTTCATAATGCTTGCAATCCCGCCGGATAAATATTCAACCGCCTCTGCAACGTACTGACAGACAACCTCATCATGGGCTTCAAGAGCTTTTTTTATGTGTTTAGAGCTTATGGATGAGGTGTTTGTTAAATCAGTTATAATTGAAGTTCTGCCCTTTTTAATCGCCCCTAAAATTCTTGATTCGATTGCCGTTCGTGACGCATAAGCTTCAAGGCAACCGTTTGCCCCGCATGTACAACTTCTTCCGTTCAAATCAACAATAATGTGCCCGATTTCTCCCGCAGTTTCGCTTGCACCTTTTCTGATTTTTCCGTTTTCAATTATGGCAGAACCAATTCCCGTGCCTATGAAAATGCAAACTATATCAGAATATCCGACACCGGAACCGAATTTCAATTCTCCGAGTGCCGCTGCTTCTACGTCGTTACCTGTATAGACGGGGATATTAAATTTTTCTTCAAGAGGAGATTTAAAATCAAGTTTTTTAACATCCAGATTAACCCCGTTTAATAAAACACCGTTTTTTCTGTCCACTTGGCCTGCAAGCCCGAGCCCGATAGAGTTAATGTCGTCTTTATTTATTGAAGTTTTATTAAAAAGCTCGCTTAGGGTGTCAACTGTGATATTTAAAATGTTAGAATTACCACGGATTTTTTTGGTTTTGTTTTTAACCTCGTCAACAATTTTTCCCGTGTTTATATCAGTAATTGCAGCTAAAATCTTTGTGCCGCCTAAATCAATTCCTATTGAATAATTTTTCATTGTTCTTCTTTTATGCCGATACTTTTTAATTTTTGCTCAATTGCCCGCCACCAGTGCAATTTTTGTTTATATACATAATGATAATCTTCAAAATCCCCCTTACTGATTTTCTTGTCATGGTTATCAAGGAAAGCCTCAAAGTTTTTTTCAAGGGTATGAGTAAAATGCTTTCTGTCGTCATTGAATTCAACAAGGGTCATAGGCTCGCCAAATTCGGTTATAATTTCGGGCCTGTCCTGCCTTAAAAACATAAAACTGTTTGCAACCGGAACAAGATTTATCCCGCCATAAAGTTTAATGGCTTTATCAACCATAAAAGCAAGCCCCGTTTGGAAAACTTCGGGACGATAGTGAGGAGGGCGAATAATGCCCTGCGGGAAAATCCAAAATGCGGTGTTTGGCTTATTAAGCGTGGTTACGGCATAATTAAGCGACTTTATGGCGCTTTGAGGGGATTTTTTATTAATGGGAAAGCAGCCTATATATTGAAAGAGAGGAAATCTGTTCATTTCTTCAATCATAAATCTGAAACGTTTATTTTTAATTACAAAATGAACTAAATAATATCCCCAGAGCCCGTCCCACCAGTTGGTGTGATTTGCATAAAATATGGTTGCAAACCTTTTATCACATTTTTCGGTAACGTTTTCTTTGCCCTTAACCATTGCGGCATAAAAACGGTTTTTTATCATCAAAGGAAACACGATATTTGCAATAAAATGCCAGAAGGGAACATTCTTTGCCATTCTAAATTTTTCTTCCCTGTTTCTCTGCTTTGTGGGCGGAATTTCAGGGTACATATGAATAGGACTATCGTGCATAGTATAATTTTATTTTTAAACTAATTTTGTGTCAACTATATGATAATTTAATCCGATATACCTTATTTATTTTTAGGTTTAGTATAAATTTTTGTAATTTTATTAAAAGGGATAAGACTTGAAAAAGAGGGTTAAATTTGATAAAATTAAAATTGTACAAAATATATATAGGAGTTGATTTTATGACGAATTTGT
>CANRHZ010000045.1 GCA_947630535.1 Candidatus Gastranaerophilales bacterium
GATATGGGAGGAAGCTTAAAAAAACCAAACAAAATAACTTCAATAATCAAAGATATTGCAAACTTTGGAAATGACGCCCAAAAGACAATGAAAAAGACAATCTTAAGCGGAGGCGACTTAAAGTCATTCAATACCGATATTAATTCGTTCATGGATTCTTTTAAGAGAATGAGAGTCGGCTCTAAATTTATAACAAACATTTTGATGGTTGCTCTTACCGGTTTATTTATGACACAAATTCCAAAACTTTATACTCTGCACAAAACAAATCCGGAAACTGATGCTTTCAGGAACAATGAAGGTGAGGTAGTACGTGCAAGTAAATAGAATTTCTCAAATAGGAAAAGACGCTTCAAGCTATATAGGAAAAAAACTTTTAAGCAAAAAGCCCGACGAACAAAAAATAAAAAAGGGTTTAAATGCAATAAATAATTTTGTACAGGGTGAAGGACACAACCCCGGAAGATGCGCCTATTATACATTAATTTCGGCTTTTGTTCTTGCTCCGAGATTAATGGAAGCAAGGGAACCTGATGAATTCAGGGAAATCTTAACAAGGGATGTAATCACAATTCTTACCATCCTTTTTGCAATGAAAGGTTTAAAATCAGGCATGTGCATGGCTGCCCAGAAAAAAGGCGGAATTCCTCTTGTTAAAGATTTGGTGGGTAAAAATGCGGGCAAATTAAAACGTCTTAAGGGCTATTTAAACCCTGAAGGCGGAATAATCGCATACGGCACTGATGAAATTGCTGCAAGATATTCAAGAATGTATGACAAAGAATCCCTTGTAAATGCTATGGAGCTTGTTGATAAAGAAGGCGGAAGCATTGCAAAAATGTTTTCAATTGAAAAGAAAAAGGGCGTTTTGACAAAGATTAAAGAAACAATCTTCAACAAGCCGGAAAAAGCCGAAACCCCCCTGTATAATGCGGGGAAGAAAATTTTTGGCGAAGGTTTTGAAAATAAGTCAAATCAAGAGCTTCTGGATATCCTTAAAAATGTTACCCAAGACCAAAAAGAAGCATATGAAGGGCTTGTTGATGTTGTTGGAACCTCAAAGCTTAATATTGTAAGTGAAGCAGGTGAAGCTATAGATAAAGTCGGCATCCTAAATTCTGATGCTAATCCTCTTACAAGGTATGCAAAAAACATCTCCGCTAACTTTGAAACTCTATCGCTTGCTTTAACTGCGGGCTTTCTCGGGTTTGGTTTGCCAAGGTTTAATGAAGTGTTCACAAGAAATAAACACTTAAATAAGCCTGCATCCCCTTCAAATAAGCGCCCTGTTCCTGCTAAAAATACTCAATCAATCGGGCAAATCCATAACCTTATTGCAAAAAATAAAAAAATGAGCGCTTTTCAATCCTTTACGGGACAAAATTAATCCGCTATTTTGCAATCGTTAAATAACTGACCCTGTTGCCTTTTGTTGCTTCAAGGATATCCGCTATTCTTGATGCGATTGATTTAACGGCTTCACCCTTCGGGTTTAGGACTATATATTTTTTATAAAATCTGAGCGCATTTGAATATTTTTCAAGCTTGTCAAAGCAAATGCCAAGCCCCAAATATGCCTTATCGTACTTGTCATCTATTTTTAAAATATCAAAAAATATTTTACCCGCCTCCTCAAAGTTGCCCATACTCATTAAAAGGCCCGCCTTGTGGTTGTGAGCGCTAATGTATTCGGGGTTTTCTTCAATAATTTTTTCATATATTGAATATGCCATATTTGGTTCATCTAAAAGTTCATGGGATATTGCAAGTTGTATTTGAGCGCTAAGGTTATCAGGATTTAATTTAATAGTTTTTCTGAAATTTTTAAGTGCAAGGTCAAAATCAGTATTTAACATATAATTCATCCCAAGCTCATAGTATATTTCATAATCAAAGGAAGAAATCTTTTTTGCCTTCTCAAGATGTTTAATTGCCTTACTGTACTCTTGAAGCTCTCTATATGCCTTTGATGCGCCCTTGTATGATTTAATGTCGTTTTCTTTTAATATAGATTTTAAATATTCTCCGACAGCTTCTTTTGGCATGTTCATTTTCATATATTCATCACCCTTATTTAATATAGGGTTAGTTGCTTTAAGATTATTTTTTGCTACATCCTTAAATTGCATACTTAAATTAAATCCCTCAAACTACAAAAACAGTTTATAAACTTTTTCACATTTTTTTATTAACCCCGAGGTTAATTTTTTAATATCTGTGGTATGATTTTTGATATGTATGGAGAAAAACTGATAATTATGCCCAATTCAACCTATATTGGAACAGTTCTTTCAAAAATTAACCTTGCATTTATTGCAAGAATTTTTATTGAAGTTGTTCTTTATTTTATATTTTTATTCGTAGTAAAAAAGCTTATTGAAATTTTCTTTAATAAAATAGTTTCTAAAATCTCTGACCATGAAATTAAAAGACAGTATTCAACAATAAAATTTTTATGCGCTTCTGTTATAAATACTGTTGTTACTCTCTTTTTTGCAACAAACGTACTTGGTGCTCTTGGCATAGACATGAAACCGATACTTGCAACCGCCGGAGTTCTTGGTGTTGCAATAGGTTTTGGCGGCAAAAGATTTGTAGAAGATATTATATCGGGTCTTAGTATTCTTTTAACGGGTCAAATTCGTGTGGGCGATTATGTTACCGTTGGTGATTCAACAGGAACTGTTGAAAAAGTTAACCTTGCAATGATTAAAATAAGGGCATATAACGGGGATGTTCATTTTGTAAGAAACGGGCTTGTTGATAAAGTTATAAATCATACAAGAGATTACTCTAATCCTATTGTTGAAGTCCCTGTTTCATACAATGCGGATATTGAATATGTTATGGGTGTTCTTCGTGATTTATCAAAAGAAATTAAAAATAAACCTGAGTTTTCAAAGTATATCCTAACAGAACCTGAAATAGTCGGTATAGATTCTTTCGGGGAGTCATCAATAGTCATAAAAGTCAGATTTAAAACAACCGCAATGCAACAGTGGCTTGTTCACAGGTATTTTAGAATTATGGTTAAGAAAAAATTTGATGAATTAAATATAGAAATACCTTTTAATCAATTAGATGTCTATTTTAAAGAAAAACAAAGTTAATGTTTGCTTTTTTTACTGTCTGCAATTTCTTTTGCAATGCAAGCCCCAAAAAGCCCTATAATTGCACCTGCTGAAATTATTAAGAAGTTTTTTGTGCCTTGAGATTTTTTGATGGATTTAAAGAGATCCTTTAATAAAAGTTTGTTTCGAAGTTCTATTGTTTTTTCTTCCAGAGTTTCTCCGAAATACTTATGTTTAAACGTATTAAGAGCCGTTTTTTTATATGAATCAATAATCTTGCCTGTTGCATCTTTTATGGAATCCATATCTTTTTTGCCCTTTAATATGGCATTAATTTTTCCAAAAAAGCCTTTGTTTGATTCAACCGCTTGACAGATAAGTTTATTATGTTTTTGTAAAAATACATCTTTTGCGTCATTGTCCGAGCCAATGTATGAAATTGCTTTTTTTGCAATTTTTTTGTAGTGTGAATTAATTGCCAAATTTGTGCCCATAGTACCGCAAATTGTTCCTGCAATTGCAGTTTTATATGTATCGCCTGTTATTTGGGGACTCTTTTTTGTTTCAATAGACATAAATTACCACAATTTATCTGACTTCACATCAAAATAAAAAAGTGGAATAAACAAAAATTGTTACTAATTCCACTTTTTGTAAACAAATGTTAAACCGTTTTTATACGGTTATTTTATAAGATAATTTACAAGGCTCCTCAGCATTACTCCTGTTGCACCTTTAGGAATTTCCTTGTAAGGTTTATCGGTATATGCCGTTCCTGCAATGTCTATATGAAGCCATTTTTTAGATTTTGTATAATTTTGAAGAAATCTTCCTGCAACTGAAGATCCCGCATACCTTGGGCCCGTGTTTTTCATATCGGCTATGTCCGATTTTAAATTTTCCATCATATCATCATATATGGGAAGTTGCCATACGTTTTCGCCCGTCTTGTCCGCCGTTTCTTTAAATGAATTTATTTGCTCCTGATTATTTCCCATAATACCTGTAATATTGTTTCCTAATGCCACAATAACGGCCCCTGTTAAAGTTGCAATATCTATAACTTCATCTGCTCCTATATCATCGGCATAAGTAAGTGCATCTGCCAGTGTTAGTCTGCCTTCGGCATCCGTATTGTCAACTTCGATTGTTTTTCCCGATTTTGTAATCAAGATATCTCCCACTTTATAGCTTGAGCCGGAGGGCATATTTTCGCAAAGTGCCGATAAACAGTGAAGCTCAATATCAGGTTTTAATTCGCATATTGCTTTCATAACTCCT
Source organism: Candidatus Gastranaerophilales bacterium (assembly GCA_947630535.1). GTDB lineage: Bacteria > Cyanobacteriota > Vampirovibrionia > Gastranaerophilales > Gastranaerophilaceae > Galligastranaerophilus_A. The sequence goes on from CANRHZ010000045.1 coordinate 4,353, forward strand.
AAAACGGTGGCACAGCCTGTCATATCCGTTTTCATTGTTAACATTGATTGCGGAGGCTTTATATCAAGTCCTCCCGAATCAAACGTAATACCTTTTCCGATTAGTGCAATTTTTTTCTTCGGATTGTCGGATTTATAAGTTAAGTGTATAAACTTGGGCTCCTGAACGCTTCCTTGTCCGACCGCAAGAAAAGCGTTGAAGTTCATTTTTTTAAGTTCTTCTTTATTATATATTTTGCAATCTATTCCGTATTGTTCAGAGAGCATAAATGCCATCTTGCTTACTTTATCGGGTGTCATATTTTGTGCGGGTTCAAAAACCATATCTTTTGTATAATCCATGGCACTATTCAATACTTCCGCTTTTTTTATTCCGCTTTTAAGGTTGTTTTCGTTTTCCGTAGTTAAAAATACAATATTTTCAATTTCGTTTTCTTTTTTTTCGGATATGTATTTGTCGTATTTGTATGCGCTCATCCCCATCCCTAAAAGAATGGCTTCAATGGTTTCATTTTTACAAAAACCGTCAATAAAATCAAAAACCGCCATAAGAGTTTTATTTTCGGATTTTTTTGGGGATGCTAAATACCCTTTAGCTGAAGCTTGTCTTAGTTTGTGTAAATTAAATTCATTATAATCTCCAAGCCCGACTGCAACAATTTTTACTCCGGATTCAAGAGGAAAAGTCATAGTTTCTAAGAATTTTCCGCTAAAGTTTAAAAAAATGTTTTTTTCTATAACTTTGTTAAGCTTTTCATTAACTATATTTATTGCGGGGCTTAATTCTTTTTTATTTTCAAAAACGTACACCAACATTTCTTTAATCGAATCATCAAAGTTGCTTGAAATTGTGGTTTTCATAATTTTATAAACTCCTTTTAAAATGTTATAAAGGAGTTATAGCACATTTTTTATTTCTTGAATAGCTTTAATTGAGCGTTCATACAAATATGTGTTTTTTAATTTTTTATCTTTTTTAATTTTTTTATCCGGTTCAATAGAATCAACTATTCCCCAGTTTGAATTTACGGGCTGAAAGTTTGTGTGACCTTCATAAGTTATATAACTTGTAAGTGCGCCGAGCATTGTAGTTGAAGGAAGTTCTATTAAGGGTTTATCTTCAATCAATTTTTTTGCGTTAATTCCTGCAAGAAGTCCTGTTGCGATACTTTCCGTGTACCCTTCAACCCCCGTTATTTGCCCTGCAAAAAACATATTCTTGTTTTCTTTTGTATTAAGGGTCTTATTCAAAAGCTTCGGGCTATTTATGAATGTGTTTGCATGCATAACTCCATACCTTGTAATTTCGGCATTTTCAAGCCCCGGGATAGATTGAACCATCTTTTTTTGTTCGCCCCATTTTAAATTTGTCTGAAAACCTACAAGGTTGTATAATTCTGCCTTAAGGTCGTCTTGCCTCAGTTGAACGACCGCATAAAACTGTTGCTTTTTGTTGGTATTGGGAAATCTTTTATCAAAAAGCCCGACGGGTTTTAAGGGTCCGAACCTTAAAGTGTCAATTCCTCTTTTTGCCATAACCTCTACAGGCATGCACCCTTCAAAGAATTTTGCTTCGAAGCATTTAAGTTCAATAGTTTGGGAGTTTACTAAAATATTATAAAAATTTTCGTACTCCTCTTTTGTCATAGGACAGTTTATAAAATCTTTTTCGCCTTTATCCCACCTTGAAGCAAAAAATGCCTTATCAAAATTTATCGACTCTTTTTTTACAATGGGCGCAATCGCATCAAAGAAATGAAAATTTTTTTCACCCGTTTTTTTAATAATATCGTATCTCAGATTTTCGCTTGTAAGAGGCCCTGTTGCAATAATATTTATACCGTCTTTCGGCAAAGTTTTAATTTCATCTTCTATATAATTTATATTCGGATGATTTTTTATCATTTTTGTTATGGCACCGGAAAACCCGAACCTGTCGATTGAAAGGCTCATTCCTGAAGGCACCGAATGTTTGTAGGCTTCTTTTATTAGGGTTGAACCCAAAAGTTCAATTTCTTTTTTTAAAAGTCCGGATGCGGATGTTTCAAGCGTTGAACCGAGAGAATTGGAACACACAAATTCGGCACAATCCGAGCTTGTATGTGCACCCGTTGAAACCTTAGGGCGCATTTCATACAAATTAACTTTAATTCCGTTATTTGCAAGGTATAATGCGGCTTCAGAGCCAGACAGGCCTGCACCTGTTATGTTTATTTCGTCCATACAACCATTTTATGTTAAAATTTTTTTTATGGAAGAAAAAGTTGTTTTAACAAAATTATCAAAGGAAGAACTAACGGATTTTTTATTGACCTTGGATGATAAAAAATTCAGAGCTAATCAAGTTATAAATTGGATTTACAATAAATCCGTATCCGATTTTGACGAGATGAGCGATGTTAAATCGGATTTAAGAGAAAAGCTCAAAGAAATTGCTTTAATTACGGACGTCAAAATAAAAACAAAACAACAAAGCAAGGACGGCACAATAAAATATCTTCTTGAATACTCTGATGGTGAGGTTGCAGAGTGCGTTTTAATGCGTTTTGATAACAGGGGAAATTTAACCGCCTGTGTAAGTTCCCAGATAGGCTGCCCCGTCGGTTGCATATTTTGCGCAACGGGTAAAAGAGGCTTTATTCGAAATATGCTCCCATACGAAATAGTAGAGCAGATTTTAACCATCCAAAGAGATACAAAATTAAAGGTTACAAATGTTGTCTTTATGGGGCAAGGAGAACCTTTTTTAAATTTTGATAACGTATACAAAGCAATTGAAATCATTAACAGTCAGCTTCAAATAGGAATCAGAAGGATAACCGTTTCAACATCGGGAATTGTTCCTAATATTATTAAAATATCTTCTTGCAGTTTAATTCCGACCCTTGCAATATCTTTGCATTGTCCGATTTCAAAACTGAGAAGCGAAATTATGCCTATTGAAAACAAATACAATCTTGAAGAATTAAAAAAAGCGCTTCAATATTATATTGAAAAAACGGGAAAAAGAGTTACTCTTGAATATATTTTAATAGGCAAATTAACCGACACAAAGCAAATGGCGCTTGAACTTTCCAAATATATGAAAGATATAAAATGTAATGTTAATTTAATTCCGTATAATCCTGTTGAAAACAATAATCCTCTTTTAAAAAAACCCGATAAAAAAGACATTATGCTCTTTAAATATATTCTTGAATCCTCTGGCAAAAAAGTTACAATAAGGCTGGAGAGGGGTGCTGATATTGATGCAGCTTGCGGACAGCTTGCGGGGAAAAATTAAAATTTTGCACAAACGCTCTTTTTTTCACAGTTGCAATCGGGCTCTGCATGAATTACAACATGGGTGTTTTTTAGCCCAAGCTCAATTTTTTGTTCAATATCATCACAAATTTTGTGAGTTTCTTTTAATGTAAGGTTGCAAGGTAAATATATTACAAGAACAATATTCTTTGTGCTTCCCGATTTTGAGGTTTGTATTGATTTTACCTTTAAATTTGAACTTTTATAGTTATCTAAGACACTGTTTATTATTTCAATATTTTCATTCGGAAGGCTTGAATCCAATAAATTACCTCCGGTTTTAGCCATAAGAGAAAATCCGGTTTTTAATATCATTGCTGCCGTCAATATTGCAATAATCGGGTCAAGGATGTAAATTCCGGTAAATTTAACTGCTAAAAGCCCGATTGCTATTCCAAAGGAGGAGTATACATCCGTCATAAGATGGTACCCATCCCCTTCAATTGCGCTTGAATCCGTTTTATTCCCCGTTTTTATAAGGTATCTTGCAACAAAATAGTTTACAATTACGGAAAATACCATTACACAAAAGGCAATATCCGCCTTAAAAACGTAGCTTGAAGGCTTTGATATAATTTTTTCAAACCCTACATATATAATGAAGCAAGCACTTAAAACAATTAAAAAAGCTTCAATAAAGCCTGCCATATCTTCAAATTTGCCATGCCCGAACTGGTGGTTTGTATCTGCCGGTTTATCTGATTGAATAACAGAATAAAACGCAATTAAAGAGGCTATTAAATCCCCAAAAGAATGCAGTGCCTCTGATATCAAGCTTATTGAACCCGAAATAAGCCCGAATAAAAATTTTATACCTGATAAAAAAGCATTAGACAGGATTGAAACAAGTGCGGCACGTTTTTTTAGTGTATTCAATATTTTAAACCTTTATTCCCTGTAATGATTTTATCACATAAATAATGTATTTGCCTTTTAATTCGCTTTTTTTAAAAAATTATTTATGCTATATTAAAATCAATGAAGAAAAAAAGGGAGTTTTAAATGGGAGAGAACCAACCCATATCAGAATTGTTTTTGCACAACATAGACGTTCTGCCTCTATGGGTAAAACAGGTGTTATACCTTAAAACAAGAGATAAATTAAAAGAAGAACTGGCGGAATTTTTGGATGTTTTAACGACCGACAACCTTATGCAATATTATACTCCGAAGCTAACCTTTGCAGGAAAGCAGGAGCTGGAAAACCATGCCTTAAAGCTCCCCGAGGAATATTATACATTTTACCAAAATGTTTTAGACGGCAGAGACCTTTTTGAAATTACTCTTTCAAACTATTGGACTTTTCAGCAGACATGTTCCATTTTTGTAAGGGGGATTGAACTTCAGCATATAAATATCCCGAATGATGATAACATTGTTTCAATTGCCCAATTTATGGCAGGAAGAATAAGAACGGGCGAAATGTTAAAAAGGCTCGGAAAAATTGATGTTATGCAGCTTGAAAAAGCAATAAGAATTCAAAAGGCAAGAAGCGAAGAAAACAGACCCGTTAAGATGGCTGAGCTTATGATAGAGCTTGGGTATATAACCGATAAAGATATTGCCATTCTTCTTATGTTTAAAGATGATGCCAAAAAAAGGTTCGTTATGGGAATAGGTTTTTCTCTCGTAAAACCAAATAACGAAGAAGAAGCAAATATTCTTGTAAAAGGGTTGCAAAAAGAAATTAAAAGACTGGATGAAGAAAACAGAATTTTAAAATCCCGCTTAAGAAAAATTTTAAATATTAAAGAGTAACGCTAAATGGCTTTACCATCTTATTATCCGATTTTGAATTCTTACCGCTCAGGGTATATTGATAACAGATACTATGCAATTGTTTCTTTATACGATAAAAACGGTTTAATTTTAAAAAAGGGCGAAACAAACAATTCCCTGTTTTTTTTAAGGAGCTTATTCAAGCCTATTCAAGCTTCCATATTGGATGATAATATAATTAAACATTTTAATTTTTTAAATGAAGAACTTGCAATTATGCAAGGGTCGCATTCGGGAGAACCCGTTCATATAGAACTTGTTCAATCCATACTAAATAAAATCGGATTGTCTGAAAAAGACCTCAAGTGTCCTATTATACCTCCCTTGAATACTAAAGTATGGAAAAACTTTACAAAATATTCTAAACTACATAATAACTGTTCCGCCAAGCACTCTATGATGCTTGCATACTGTGTTTATAAGGGTTTAGACATAAATAATTATTTGGATTTTTCTCACCCGATGCAAATTAAAATTAAAGAAAAACTTTTAAATTACGCAAAAACAAATAACTGTAAAGAAAGCTCTGACGGCTGCCTTGCGCCTATATATGCACTGTCTTTGGATGATATATCAAAAGCCTTTTTAAATTACTATGAAGATAAAAATAATGAAACCCTGATAAATGCCTACAAAAGTAACCCCTATATAATAGGAGGGGTTGACGATTATGCTAAAAGGTCAGATACCGAAATTATGGAAAAATCCGATAATTTAATCTCGAAAGTCGGTGCAGGCGGATTTATATATATTTATAATACGGATAAAAAACAGATACTTATAATTAAAATGGCTCAAAACAATAACTTCGAAAGGAGAATTTTATCAAGCGAAATTTTATACAAATTAAAGTGGATAAATGAAAAATTTGCCGACACCAATTTGTATCTTGAAGATAATTCAAAAATCGGGGAATATATTGTTGATTGGGATTAAACCGTTGCCAAACAAGCATGGCTCAGCCGTCATTATATCGTTCTCTGAGCCTTTTATGCCTGTTTGACCAAATATTGTATATATCGGGGGCATATAGTTTCATTAAACCGTCTATTAAGCCCACATTATCGTCATTTTCATAAACGGGAGTTGAGTCGTTTGCTATTCTGTCGGGGGATACATACCTTCTTATCCCGACAGGAAGGGAAGTTCCCGAGAGCATTTTTCTTTGGCTTGCAAGCCTCAGTCTTTTCATTCTGTCCTCTATGGGGGAAAATTCCCATGTTCTCCCCAGAAGATAGTTTTCAAGCTTTGCAACCCTGTATTTTGGGGAATCGTAATCGTTTTCTTTTTCAAAGTGTCTTATTTCCATGACTTTAATGTCATGTTCCATTTTTTTAGTGAGGTTTACATCCGCTTGAGTCGGAATTGCGTTTTGTATATCTTCTTTTGTTATTACAAATTCAGGCTGCTGAATAACATGACTGTAACAGTAGCCGCAATTATATGTAAATAGCGCAAAAATTGCGCATATAATAACTTTTAAATAGTTTTTATATTGCATAAAAAAACTGTCTAACCACTACAAATTCACTCGTATATATGTAATTTATCTCTTTTTAAATTTCTTTTTCATACCCCTTTGGAGAATTTTTCAGGGTATGTTAAATTTTGTAAAAATAAAAATTCAAATTATAAAGTTATAACCCAAAACTCCGTATAGATTAATGTGAGTTTTAAAGAAGTTTTTGTGTAGAATGAAGAAACTATTTTTAACGGCGATATTATTAGTAACCATATTTTTTACAAGCAACATCGGTCATACCAATGACTATGGGCTCATTACAAAAAATACGGAGATTGCAGCGGCTCTTAATGCTCTTGAAGGGGTCGGAAGGCATGATGTTGTTTCAATTTTAAACGGCAAAAATGCAACAGGCGAACCCATAAGAATAATGTTTAGAGATTTATCCATATATGGTGCTTCAAACTGTGAAGCTCTTACAACAAAAACTCAATCCGGAAAACTGATAATTTATATAAATGCCGAACATAAGGGCGCACCCGTTGAAACAATAGCTTGTTTAATTGCCCATGAATCTCAGCATCATACAATGACAAATACAAAAGCGGAAGAAACAAGAGCATGGCTAAAAGAAGTTTCAACCTGGAACGCTTTTATAAGAAGGGATAGAACAATTGCAATGGGAAAACACCCCCTTGTTAAAAGAGAAAACTATATCGCAAGGCTAAATTCAAGAGATAACGGTCAGGGCGGTGAAATAAGAAAAATAATTGCAACAAATCCCGTTTATGCAGGTTTAAATAATTAAAATTTATAATTCCATTCTCTATAATCTACACAAAAAATTCACTTAAAATGTTATCCCCTGATAAAAGGGGATTTTTTTTATTTTGTTAAAAATTTTTTAAGATGTTTTTTAATTTTTTTAAATAAAAAATCTTGCAACTTAAAATGATAAATTGCAAGATTTTAATAAAAAACTCACTTAAAGCTATCTTTTAACACACCGAACAATGTTTCTGTCCGTGCGAACTCCCCTGCCACGGCCTCCTGTTTTCATATACTGTACCCATGCAAGCCCTTTCGCTCCGGGAGAGGATACAGAACCGGACCAACAATAAACTTCCGGCATATCAATTAAAGAACGGTTAATAAACATTGAAGCAAGTTCATCTCTATCTGCTATTCTTGCATCATCTCCTTGTTTTATGCAGGCTGATGCCGCATCATTTCCATCTTCGCTATATGAAGGGAGCGCCGTTGTTGAAGCATTACTTGAAAACGGAACGGGCGCTACAACAACACTGTTTGTTCTGTTTAAAACGGTAATAAATCCTACATCCTTTCCGACTTCATTCGGCCCCTTTAAACCGTTTAGGTCATATATCATATTTACACAAAATACTTGACCTGAATAATGGTTTGTTGTCGGAAAATCCGATTCGCAAACGGGGTTATAAAATAGTGCAATTGATTCACCGTTAACCGTTTCAAAAGCGGCAACGTCCGTATCCATGGCTTTGTTGTTTGCGTTGGTTAATATATTGTTTAATTCACTAACTTTTGTCGGAAAAGTTAAATTGTTGTCGTTTAAAGTTATTATGCTTGATGGTATGCCGCATGCTTGTAAGTTGTTTTTGTTGCATACGTTTTGAATTCTATAGACTTTTGATAAACCGTCAATTATAAAGCTTTCTGAAGCTGATGCTTTTAAATTTGTATCATCTTTATTTATGGCTTCACCTATTGCTGTTCCATACCCGGATACACTATCCATCTCTCCTATTGCTTGGCTCATTCTTGCATATAGTGCTTTTCTTTGAGCATTCCAAGCTTTATCGTTAACATTAACAAGTAATGATGGTAAAGTAATTGCTGCAACGATACCTATAATTGTTAGTGTTATCAATACTTCTGCTAAAGTAAATCCGCCTAATCCCTTGGGGGGGGG
>CANRHZ010000046.1 GCA_947630535.1 Candidatus Gastranaerophilales bacterium
GTAGCTCAGTCGGTAGAGCAATCCCCTTTTAAGGGAGAGGTCGCGCGTTCGAATCGCGCCAGGCGCAAATTTTTTATTCTTTTTAAAATTAAAATAAAACTCATTTTTTTATACCCTAAAAGATACAAAAATTTTTAAATATAAGGGTCTTTTTAATAATATAGGTTTGGTTTTATACACAATATTTTGCTTTTAATACTCAATAAAATCTCCAATTTATTTAATTGTATTCGGATAATTTTCGTTGAACCCGATTGCTCCTGTGGAGTTTTACTTCGTAAAACTCTTACGTCGCCATAGTCCAGATTTCGCCCTGTCCGCAAGAGTTCAACACTCTTGCGTCAAGGGCTTCACATCCTTATGCGTAAATCTTCATTCGTCAAGCCAAGTTTGGCTAGACTCATTTGATTTCCGATTGCTCCTGTGGAGTTTTACTTCGTAAAACTCTTACGTCGCCATAGTCCAGATTTCGCCCTGTCCGCAAGAGTTCAACACTCTTGCGTCAAGGGCTTCACATCCTTATGCGTAAATCTTCATTCGTCAAGCCAAGTTTGGCCGGACTCATTTGATTTCTGATTGCACGGTTATCAAGATATAAATACGGCAAGAGTTTTAACACGTGTCTTGTCTTTTAAATATTTATCCGTCTTATTTTCCATTAACCGTTTTGTTCAGACCTTTTCAAGCGAGTTTGCGCAGAGTAAGCGAAACTATTGATATGCGACATAGGTTACTATTTAGCATATATTTTTTGTTGTTAGAATTTTGTTTTTTTAAGGTTTTTTTATCTTGGTACCATAATATGTTATTTATAATTACTACGTTTTGATTTTATGCTATTATCTCTTTATATATTTACAACAAGCGTTATTATGTCCGATTACCAAAAGGAGAAAAATATGCCAGAAAATTGCATGAATAAATCTTCTGTAAAAATTTCCGTAATAATCCCCGTTTATAATGTTGAAGCATATTTAAAAGAATGTTTGGACAGTTTTTTAAATCAGGAATTAAAAGAAATTGAGGTAATATGCGTTAATGACGGCTCAACAGATAACAGTCTTAATGTTTTAAAAGAATATCAACAAAAAGATTCAAGAGTAATTGTAATCAATCAGGAAAATAAAGGACAAGGCGAAGCAAGAAATGTGGGCATAGACGCTTCAAGGGGAGAATACCTGTTTTTTGCCGATCCTGATGATTATATTGAAGAAAATTCTCTTTCTAAACTTTATTCTTACGCAAGAGAAAATAATTCCAATATTGTATGGTTTAATTATAAAATCGTTCATGAATATTCGGGAGAAACAAAAGAATATATTTTCCCGAACTACCTTCTTGCGGAAAAAGACGACCCCAAGGACTTTGAAAAAATAGCAATAAAAAACATAAAAAAGAATTTTTATATCTTTGGCGGTGCCGTTTGGAACAGGATATTTAAAGCGGAATTTGTCAAAAACAATAACATAAAATTTCCAAAGACAAAAACTTTTGAAGATTCAATGTTTTCAATAATTGCTACCATTTTAAATACCAAAATTGATTATTGTCCGCAAAATGTTTATTATTACCGACTAAGGGCAAACTCTATTACCAATAAAGTAGATGGGCATATTGAAGGTATTTTTAAATCACTTCAATATTTGGAAAATTTCTTAAAAGAACGAAATATATTCAACGAATACAAAAAAGGGTTTGAAACATATAAATTTATATGTTTTATCTGTCGCTTCAAACTTATTGCATACGAACAACAGGAAGAATATATCGAAGAAGTTAAAAAAGTGCTTTCAAGAAAAGATTTTGGCAGATTTATGAAATGTATTGCGGAAAAAAGAAGTTTTCTTGAAAATTTATTTTCCGTAAGAAGCAGTTTCTTTTATTCTTTTAAATATAAAATCATTACGCTTTTTAATATACCGTTTGCTTTCAGAGTTAAAAACAAAAATCAAGAAAAGATTGAGCTTGACTTAAAATTTCAAATTGTGCCCGCATATAAAAACAATAAAAACGCTTATTGCTTTGCCATCAACAATTCATACGTAAAATATTTCGGAGTTGTATTAAAGTCGTTAATTGATAACTCCTCAAAAGATAAAACATACGATATTGTTGTATTTGCCGACGATATCACACCTTTGAACGTAGAAAGGCTTGAAGGTTTATTGCCTTCAAACTTTAGTTTAAGATTTTTTGATATGAAATCATTTGTTAAAACGCAATTTTGCAAACTAAAACCCGTTGTAAGTGAAACTTGGCCATTTCTAATATTCTATAGGTGCTTTATTCCTTTTGTAATGAAGTACTATGATAAGGTTTTATATTTGGATAGCGACACTCTGATAAATAAAAATGCTGATAGTATTTTTGATATTAATCTTGAAGATAAACAAGTCGGTGTATGTGTGGATATAATGTCTGTTATGGAAGAAGATCCCAAAAAACGGCACTGTAAATTCAGAAGGAAAGTGCTAAAAATTGAAAACCCCGACAATTACTTTAATTCAGGGGTTATCCTTTTCAATATTGCAAAAATTGATTTAAATGAATATTTTGAAAAGCTTGTAAATGTTATTGACAGAAAAAAATATATATGCCCCGATCAAGATGCTTTGAATGTTATATTTTATAACAAAACAAAAAATCTGCCCTTAGAATACAACTGTCAGTTTGCATGGTGTTTTTGCAACAAAAAAAGAGAAAAAAGCATAGTCCCCCGCTACAAAAAGTCGGCTTTTGATGCGGTTAATAACCCTTATATTATCCACTTTCTTATAAAACCCTGGAATACCTCTAAACAACAGTGGGGAAAACTCCATGACAGGTTTTGGGAATATGCAAGAAAGACTCCTTTTTATGAAGAAATTCTTTTATCATCAATCTCAAAAATTTATACAAAAGAATATAAAAAGAAAATTAAAAAACTTTCTCTTTTTGAAAAAATATTCTCAGTCAGAAACGAATATATAAATGGTGATAAATATAAAGTAATAACAGTTTTGGGCGAGAAAAAGAGAAAATACGTGCCTGAAAAAACTCTTAGTCCTTTTTAATTAAAATCGGTTTTTTCATAGTTTATTAAAATTTAAGCGGCACTATAAAATTCTTTTATTCATTCAATCTTTTTTTGGTATATATTAGCCCGATTGGGCTATTAAAAAATACTCTTTTATCTGATTGTTTAAATTTTATATAAGAATTAAAATTTAAAAGCTTTATGGAAAGGCTTATAAAAGGAAGATATTATATAAAACAATTTTTAATTGCTTTTTTATATCTTGCAATTTTGTTTTGTATAAATTTTGCAACCGCAAAAGAATATACGTGCAATAAAACTTTTTATAAAGATTGCAAATATAAAAACCATTTTCATAATGAAAAATCGTTTCAACATGCGCACTGTTCAAGTATATATGGAATTGAAGAATATGAACTAAAAGATAAAACAAGGGTTGATTGTATAACAGATGAGTATGCAATTGAATACGATTTTATAAATAAAAAATATGAAGGAATAGGGCAAGCGCTCTATTACGGATTTATGACAGGTAAAAAACCCAAACTGGTTTTAATTCTTGATAAAAATCAGATAGATAGACAAATTCCATACTGCGATAGGATAAATAAAATGGCAAGGGTTTATAACTTTGAAGTTGAATATATAACAGAGGACATTTTAAATGTTGATAGTGAAGGAAAATGTCCCTATATAGATTGCAAATGCCACAAAAAAAGATAACAAACTTTAACTTAAAAAACCTTATTTATTGCTTTAAGACAGTCTTTAACTTTGCATATATCATATTATTTATGCAATTTTGATGTTTTTTAGTCGTATAAATCTTTATTATTTATCCGTTTTATCTGGCTCCTGTTTAAAACTAAATACGGATAATCAAAAATAGCCAATCAGCTTACAAGCTTTTGCCGTTTATTTATATTTCTTAATATTTTCTAAAGAGTTTATTTACATGGCCCGATAACCATTATAATTAACAAAATAAATTTCGAAAGGAGTAAAGATGACTGAAGCCGGTAAAATATCACAAGCCAAGCAGGCGGAATTCCAAAAAATGGCTGAACAAGTCCAACACAGTTCAATTAAAGAAGAAGATTTTTTTGGTGAAGTATTTTCATCTGACCAACTAACCGAAATGGGAATAAGTAAATCAAAGCTTCAACAGGCAGTTAAAGACTATGGTATAAACACCGAAGACGGTATCAGCCCTGATGAATTTAAAACCATACTTGAAAAAGAAGGTTTTGTAAGTTCTGACGGCAAATTCAGTGATGCCGAAATGAAAGTTGTGCTAAATGCCCTCGGATTAAGTGATGAAGTGTCAAGCACTTTGAATGTAACCGAAAATTCCTGGATGCTTTATAACGGCAAAATAAACATAGGGAAAATTATCGGCAAAAATGATAGCGACCTTGTAGACAAAGAAAAGGTAGATGAAAATGCAAAGAAAGCAAACATGTCTCAAGAGTTGTACGAAGATACGATAAATAACATTGATGAAATGATTGAAGCAAACGGGGACGAACTTGATGATATTGAAAACCAAATAGCAGGGCTTGGCAATGCCGATATAAAAGATGGTGACCCTCAAATAAAAGCGCAAATTGAAGATATCTTAGCCGAAGCAAACGAGATACTTGATTCAAACAAAAATATCCCTGAAGAAGACCTGAAAGAATGGAGAACAATTTTTGATATCGGTAACAAGGAAAATTTTGATGAGCAAACTCTTAAGGAATTTCAATATAACTTTGGCATGTTAGAAGAAGCTGCTAAAAATTATTAGAGCATCTTAATTTTTCCTATTTGTAAACCCTTAATTTAAATTTAACCCTTTCTTTGTTTTAGAGGAGGGGTTAAATTTTTGGTTTATAATGTTTTTGATTTTAGTTGAGCCCAAGAGAAAAATATGGAAATAGAAAAAGAAGTTTTTAAAAGAGCATCAATTGATTTTAAAAAACTTATTTTATACGGTTTTATAAAAAATAAAGAAAATTATACATACAATAAAACCTTTATGGATGGTGAATTTAAGGCAGAAATTTCCATAGATAAAAATAAAAATATAAAAGGCAATGTAATAGATTTAAATACAAATGAAACATATCTTCCCTTAAGGGCAAAATATAATAAAAGCGCATACAGAGGGCTTGTACTTAAAGGCTATAGCGATATATTAGAGGATATTAAAGAAAAGTGCACCACAAAAAAAGAATTTATTTTTTCTCAATCAAACAGAATTGCAAATTCTATATATGAAAAATACTCTATAATGCCTGATTTTCCTTGGGAAAAGTATGAGGGGGCGGGAGTATTCAGAAACAAAAACAATAAAAAATGGTTTGCACTTATAATGAATATCGATAAAAGCAAGCTTGATAAAAAATTAAAAGGTGAAGTTGAAATTATAAACCTAAAAGCGCCAAATTTTGAGATTGAAGAATTAATCAAAAAGAAGGGGTATTATAGCGCATATCATATGAATAAAAAGAACTGGTTTACAATAATTTTGGATGAAACTCTTGATGATGAGATTATCTTATCCCACATTCAAAAAAGCAGAGATTTAACCAAATAATCTATTTTTCTTCTTTTTCTATGGAAAAATGATACTGTGCCATACCAAAAGCAAAAAGCAAGGGCAACAATGATTCTCCCCCTTCTTCAAAAATCTTTAAGATAAATAAAACAGGGTCGCTTAATTCAACTCCGGTTGATTTAAAGTGGTTGGCGGGGAACCTGTCTGCAATTTGGGTTAGTATAACAAGAACACCAAACGAAACAATTGTCCAATTCAGAGCTTTTAATTTAAAAAAGCCCGTAACTATTTTTTTAAAATACTTAATTACAAGGTATATTGCAACCGACAAAACAAGGAGCATAAGAACCCCTGCCACAGCTTTTTCATACCAAGGATTATTGGGGTTTGTAAAAAATCTTGTTTTTGTAATTACGCTATCATGGGTTGTAAGCCAATGTTGAATGCCCATTTCTCTAAATAAGGCACTAAGCCATAGAAACATTATCGCATAGTATGTATATTTTTTATCCGAATGTATAAAATCACTTGCAAGGCAAACGCTAACCCCGAGCCCGACCCCGTAAAAAAGGTAGGTTAAAACTTCAGATACTCCGATTTCTTCTATATCGAAGTAGCCGAATTTAAATTTAAAAATAAAGCAAATAATGTAATATAGGGTCATTGCACCAACTATAAATAAAGGTGCAAAAAACGGCGATAAAATTTTTCTATTCTCTCCAGCCATAAACTAAGTATACTAAAACTCATATTAAAAATCAAAGGGTAATCTTGAAATATAAACAAACGCTTAATCGGGAGTCTGTTTTACAAAAAAAATGAATGATTATAAAAAGAGTTTTAATTTGCAAGTATATGAATTTTATGGGATAATCGGCTTAAAATAAAAAGAGTTTATCAGTAGTTTAAAAATGACAATCAGCGTAATTATTCCCGTTTATAATGTTGAAAACTATCTTGCAAAATGCCTTGATAGTGTTATCAATCAGACTTATCAAGATTTGGAGATAATCTGTATTAATGACGGCTCAACAGATAACAGCCCAAAAATATTGGATGAATATTTAAAAAAAGATAAAAGAATAAAACTTATTAATCAGGAAAATCAGGGGTTATCGGGCGCAAGGAATACCGGTCTTAAAAATGCAAAAGGAGAATATATTTCATTTATTGATTCTGATGATTGGATAGACCAAAACTATTTTGAAAAGCTTTTTGATGCAATAACAAAAACAAATTCCGATATTGCACTTTCATCTATTCTAAGAGTCAGGAAAAATCTTTCCACTTATAGAGTTAAGTATGAAAAAGAAGAAGTATTTCAAGATTTTATAGAAAAAATAAAAATAATTAACATTCCAAAGTGTTGTTATGTCTGGAATAAACTTTATAAAAGGGATTTAATTATAAATGAATTTTTCCCTGTAAAAAGGTATTATGAAGATGTTTTTTGGACTCCTTACATTATAAAAAAATCCGAAAAAATAGTTACGGTTCCTGATATTAATTATTATTACAGAGCCAATAAAAAATCCATAGTAAAACAAAAACAGTCCCAAAAAAAACAGAGTGATTCTTACCTTGCAAAAAAGAATATGGTTGAATTTCTTCAAGCTAACGGGGTTAAACTTACAAAAAAAGAAAAAACGCTGACAAAAGAAATTA
The DNA here is from genome assembly GCA_947630535.1 of Candidatus Gastranaerophilales bacterium. Taxonomy (GTDB): domain Bacteria; phylum Cyanobacteriota; class Vampirovibrionia; order Gastranaerophilales; family Gastranaerophilaceae; genus Galligastranaerophilus_A. The sequence goes on from CANRHZ010000046.1 coordinate 7,224, forward strand.
AGTACTTTTTAAACTTTCAAGTACTTAAAATTAAAGAATTTGAACAAAAAAGAACGTATTATCTCTTGGGCTTTATTCCGATATTTAAAAAGAAAATAAATGCCCCGATTATTAAGGAAAACACTTTTCTTGTTTGGGAACCATGCAGCGTTTCTCATTCCGAGGTTGTTCCGGGGTATGTTAAATATCTTCTTGATATGAACTACCATGTTTCGGTTCTTGTTCACCCCGAAAGATATAAAGAGGGGCTTTTTTCAAGGTTTGGAAATGAAAATATAACCTACAACAAAATAAGCCAAAAGGATATAAGAAAATATTTTCTTGAAAATGATTTAAAAAATGTTAAAGGGGTGCTTGTTACAACCGTGGGCAAAATATGTGATGATATACATTTTGATGAAGCTTACTCACACTTTCACCCTGATGTCGATAAGAAAAAACTCTTTTTTGTTGAGCATGAGGCAAGTTTTGCGGTTGATAAAAACATGTGGAGAGAGGATTTAATTACCTTAAGAAAGTTAAACTATAAAGGCGCAAAGTCTGTAGTGGTTAATCCCCACTATTTTGGCGAGGTTAAAATCAACGATAAAAATAAAGAAATTACAAACTTTATCACAATAGGCGCAATCCGCCCGAATAAAAAAGACAGTCAAATGATAATAAATGCCGCAAAAACCTTATATGATAAAGGGTATAGAAATTTCAAGATAACCGTTGTGGGAAAGAAAGGTAAATTAAAAGACCTTGATAAAAATTTAAGAAAGTTCTTTGACATAAAAGGCAGACTTCCCTTTGATAAAATGTATGATGAAATTGAAAAGGCGGATTTTATTTTAACCGCATACAACGAAAAAGACCCCGAACACATCAGATACAATACTTCAGGCACAAGCGGTGCTTTTCAGTTGATGTACGGGTTTGTAAAGCCCTGTATTATAACAAAAGGGTTTGCTTGTACAAATGAGCTTGATGAAAATAGTGCCATATTGCATAATAGTCCCGAAGATTATTACCTTGCAATGGAGAAGGGAATTAATATGAGCGGGGAAGATTATAAAAAAATGCAAAACAACTTATCTTCGGTTAAAGATATGATTTATAAAACCTCATACATTAATTTTGAAAAATTAATTAACGGTCACAATAACACTATAGAAGGATAACAATGAGTAGTATTATCAGATTTTTTGCAAACATCTTTGTCAGCATTTTTGTTCCCAAGGCAAAAAGGGCAAAAGTAAAATCCAAAATTATTTGTTTTTTGCCAACCCTCAAAGTCAAAAGGAAATGTTTAAAATATGGAAAAAATATAGGAATTGGGGGAAAATATGAAGTTACGGTCAATAAAAAAACCGAGCTTGGGGATAGTGTCAGCATAGGCGGACTTGTGGTATTTGGCTCAGGCAGCGTAAAAATCGGAAATTATACCCATATAGGTGCGGGATGTATGATAATTTCAGACAATCATAACTATATGGGAAACAGAATTCCGTATGATGAGACTTCCATAGAAAAACCTGTTGAAATCGGAGATTTTTGTTGGCTGGGTGTAAGGACAACAATTTTGCCGGGTGCAAAAATCGGCAAAGGATGTGTAATTCAAGCAGGTTCAGTAGTCCATGGCGAAATTCCTCCCTATTCGATTGCGGGCGGAAACCCTGCAAAAGTTTTTAAAATGAGGGATATTGAACGCTTTAAAGAGCTTGAAGCACAAGGGCGATTCTGGTAGATATATAAAGACTGTGAGGTTATACAGATGAATAATATAGTTCCAATTGTTTTTTGTTTTGATAAAAGAATTGTTCTTGGCGCATCGGTTGCAATTAAAAGCCTTATAGATTGCGCTTATAAAACAACAACCTATGATATAAGGATTTTCCATAGCGACCTTGATATTGAAAACCAAAAAAACATAACAAAGTTAACGGAAAATTCAAGACACAATATTTCATTTCATTATATAAACCCCGATATCTTTAAGGGAGCACCCCATAACAATAAATCATGGACAGAACTTGTATACTACAGGCTTCTTGCCCCCGAGATATTGAAAGAATACGATAAAATAGTATATTCTGATGTTGATGTTTTATTCAAAGGGGATTTATCCGAAGTTTATAACATTGACCTTAAAGATAATGAGATGGCTGCGGTTCCCGTTGAATTAAACAGGGAAGGCAAGATGATAGGTCACAATTATTTTCCCGAAAATAAAAACGATAAAATATATATTTCAAGCTTTATTGTGTTCAATGCAAAACTTATGAGAGAAGAAAAATCCACGGACAAATTTTTTGATGTCATAAAAAAGGTGAATAAAAGGCTTAAATTCTTTGATTTGGATACAATGAATATAGCATGCGACAGGTTTCTTTCGTTAAGCTTTAAATATGGTGTATTTCAAAGCATTTACTATGCTCAAAACATTAAAGATGCAAAAGAATATGCTTATATAAAAGATATTTATACCGATAAAGAGCTAACCGAGGCAAAAAATAATCCCATACTGGTTCATTATGCGGGCAAAATGGGGAAGCCATGGAGAATGAACAAACCCTACGGTGATTATAAAACCTATATGGACAATCTTCCAAAAGAATTAAAACAGATGACATTAAGGGACATAAGAAAAAAACTTTTCAATAAGAGGTAAAAATGGCTTTAAGAGTTAAAGATATTCTTTTTGATTTAATACCGAATAAAAAATTAAGAAGAAAACTAAAGCTGAAATACGGCACATACCCGTATTGCGGAGTTGTTAAAAACGTCAAAATATCTCACTCAAAAAATTTAAAACTCGGAAAATGGGTTTTTATCGGGGGCGGATGCCGTCTTTTATGCGAAGGGGGGCTTGAAATCGGCTCTTATACCCGTCTTGGACATGAAGTAATGATTTTAACTTCAAACCACAATTATAAAAGCGAAAAGTATCTTCCTTTTGATGAAGTGGATTATATGCAAAAGGTGGTAATAGAAAAAAATTGCTGGATTGGTTCACGTGCCCTTGTTTGTCCCGGAGTTAAAATTGATGAAGGTGCAGTTGTCGCATCAGGTGCGGTCGTTACAAAATCGGTTCCAAAGTGTGCCATTGTGGGCGGAAACCCTGCCAAAATAATAGGATATAGAGATATAGAACTCTATAATAAATTAGATAAAGAAGGGAAATCCGCTACTTTTGAAGATGTGAAAGACCGCAAGTGGGTTAATATTGAAGGGCATAAAGAATATCTCAAATAAAAGTTTATCTTCCTTTGAGATGAAGTCCCATAAATTCTCCTTCACATTTTGAGATTGGTTTATAATACTTGTATTCAATCCCCTGAACTTCGTTTAAATATGCCATTGGATAGGTGTTTTCTTTTGGTTTTGGTTTCAGGTCTTTATTATCAATAAGTTTGCATAACTCCTCAAAAGATGAAGCGCAATAGCTGCAATCCAAATCTTCATAAATTGCTTTTCCTAAAAATATTGAAACATTCCCCCAATAAGTAGCTTCAAAGCCGACTGAAGAATATGCCGTTATAACTTTATCGACGGCTTCCGTTAGTGCATAAGTATCAATTTTGTCTTCAGGCTCAATCACCGTTAAATTTTTATATTTCTTATTTAATTCTTCAATTTGCCTTATTTGGGTTGAATGTTTAATTTTTGCCTTTTTCAAATTCGGATGAATTCTTAAATAAAAGTGCTTTGAACTGTCATTTTTATAATGCTCTAAAATTTTATCTATTATTTGATTTTCATTATCCGCCCATGGGTGTTTCCATGAATCAAAAGCATAAATTTCATCTATTGATGAATTATAAAAGGCTATATTTTCTTTCGTTTTATCAAATCCTTTTGGAAGAAGGTTTTTTGTCTGGTCTTTTGTAAAAGATTCCATTGCCTGATATTTCCCTTGGCGTCTGTCTTTAAACCACTTTTCAGCCAGAAAACATTTATCGTCTGAGCCATTTTGCCAGTAATCTTTTATTCTTTGTTTGGTGCTATAAAAATCGTGCGGAACGGAATTTTCAATAATGATGAATTTATGTATATTTGCGCCGGTTTCGTATGTAAAATAAGGAATATTGTGCTTTTTTGCAAAGGCGACATAAGGATACATTGAAGCCATTCTTCCGTTAAATATGTGAATTTCTTCAAAGTTATAGATTTTATGGAACTTTTCTATGTTTTTTAAAATTGTATATTCTGTTTCAAAAAACTTTTTAATTTTTGAGTTCCATTTTTTTATATTAAAATCATAATCCCGATTTAATGTCATAATGCAGCTTATAGGCCCAAGACCAAGGTTGTAACCGTCAAAATTATAGTCTATTGCTTCTTTTATTGAGTTAAAGTCGGGGAATTTTACGGGTTTTATTTTTTCCATTTTTAAGATATTTTCATTTTTTATCCCTGCAAGCTCAATTACCTTGCGGCAGTTGTTAAGGCACTTATTACAATATCCCAAATGTTTATGCGCATTAAGCCCGCATGGGCCTTTCACATTGTTGTTGCAATCCATATAAAAAACATTATTGGAAGGCTCATCAAGCAACCTTTTTGCAATTTCGCCCACCATTCCCCATTTAAAAGCACTCCTTGAATGACCGCTTGCATATAGTACGTTTTTCATACATTGACCTTTTACTTATGATATTTTATTGTCTAATCTTACCATAAAATAAATAAATGCTAAAAACCCTCCTATTTTTAAAACAAAGGAGGGTTTTGCTTTTTTAAATTTTAACGTTTTACGCAACGAATATTGAATGTGTCCGTACGTTTGCTCTTGTCACGTGGCCCGGTAATCAGACCTTGTCTCCATGCATATCCGTCTTTCCCTGATGAGATGACAGACCCCGACCAGTAGGTGCCAGAACCAAACATGTCAATGAGTTTGCCATTAATGAACATAGAGCCAAGTTCATCAATATCGGGTAATCTTGCATCATCTCCTTGTTGTGTACATAAGGCTGCCGCATCTTTTCCGCTTTCTGTCGGGTACGATTGGCCTGTTCCTAAATCATTCGGAAATGGATTGGGAGATACAACGACACTGTTTGTTCTATATAGTACCGTAATAAACCCTACATCTTTTCCGACTTCATTTGGGCCTTTTAGACCGTTCAGGTCGTATATCATATTAACACATGTTTTTGTTTGAACATAAGCATAACTTTTGGTGTCGTTTGAGGCGCAATTCGGATTGTAAAAAAGTGCGATTGATTCACCGTTAACGGTTTCAAAGGCGGCTGCCTTAACATCTGTTGTTAGCTTGTAATCGTCCTCATCACGGTTATCAGGATATTTGGTAAAAGTGGGATTAAGTTCTGCCAAGCTTTTTGGAAATTCAAGAGTATTTCCTTTTAATGTAACTATACCGGACGGTATCCCGCAGGCAGATAAGTTATTATGGTTACAGATGTTTTGTACTCTATATACTTTAGATAGTCCATCAATTATAAAAGCTTCTGCTGAATTTTCTATATCATCTTCACCATACCCAGATACACTATCCATCTCCCCTATTGCTTGGCTCATTCTGGCATAAAGTGCTTTTCTTTGAGCATTCCATGCTTTATCGTTAA
>CANRHZ010000047.1 GCA_947630535.1 Candidatus Gastranaerophilales bacterium
ATGCACCACTCAGATGCTGAAACGAGTTCAGCATGACATTTATTAACTTAAATACAAAAATCCCTACTTAGTATAATGTCACCCTGAACTTTGCAAAGCAAACAGGCGAGGTACGAGCCTTGTAAGTTTTGAAGTATGCATTAACAACATTACACTTTCCCTTGTCACCCTGAACTTGTTTCAGGGTCTTACCGGCGCAAGAATATAACATGGGATTTATGTACTACTCAGATGCTGAAACTGTCTTGGATTTCCTCTACGCTCGAACAGTTCCGCGGTTGAACCTACGGTTCAAGCCCATCTATGTTCTTGCTATCCAAACTAGGCTTCGCCCTAGTCCGTACGGAAATCCGCAGTTCAGCATGACATGTTGAGAAATTGTTTTCAACTAGTTCAGCATGACATTTATTAACTTAAATATAAAAATTCCTACCCTGTATACTGTCACCCTGAACTTGTTTCAGGGTCTTACCGGCGCAAGAATATAACATGGGATTTATGTACTATTCAGATGCTGAAACTGTCTTGGATTTCCTCTACGCTCGAACAGTTCCGCGGTTGAACCTACGGTTCAAGCCCATCTATGTTCTTGCTATCCAAACTAGGCTTCGCCCTAGTCCGTACGGAAATACGCAGTTCAGCATGACAGTGCAGACAGATTTAGCGGAGATTATCAAAATACGATTAAACAAATCGAAGATTTTAAGGCACATTGGAAGTATAATTTTGGGTAGAAGCTCCAACCTGCTTATTAGTTATTAACGCAAAACTGTAGCGATTTATCCTATATAGGTTATTTCTCTGGCACAAAAAAGCCTTTAATCCAATGGCTTAAATAGCATATAAACTTCAACATTCAAAGCTTTTGCAATCAAATCCATTCTTTTAAAACTCGGCGTCTTTTTTCCGCGCTCAATTTCAGACAAATAATCGCAGCTAATCCCTGTTAATTCACTTAAATTATCTTGGGTAAGGTTAAGAGATGTTCTATAATATTTTAGATTTTTTCTAAAAATATCTATCGTGTTATTTGCCACGGTTTAATATAAAATTGCCAATAAATTTATTGTTAAACTCGATTTTCCGACTTACTATTCGATTTCGCTAAAATTAAACAATTCCTTAATTTCTACATCCAAGGCATTTGAAATTTTAATTAAAGCCCTAAGACCGGGTCTATTTATATTGACTTCAATTTTACCAATATAATCCAAACTCAAAAGACATTTTTCGGCCAATTCTTCTTGAGTTAATTTCCTTTGTTCTCTTAGATATTTTACTCTTTTACCAAGAGCTTTATATAAAATATCTTCATTCATTTGACTATTTTACTGGATGTAATACCATAATATTACTGGAATGTATCCAGTAACATGTTTAGATTTGTTGACCATCTTTTACTACGGTTAGGTAGCTTTAATGAAAAAATTATATTTAATATTTTTATTTTTATTTTTGGCAACAACAACATTTGGGGCAGATATGGAAAAAAGAAAAACGATTATGATAGATTTAGATGGGGTATTGAATACGTATGACGGGAAGTATGATGAAAATAAAATGCCAGAGATAAGACTTGGCGCAAGGGAGTTTGTTGAAGAATTAAATAAAGATTATGATTTAATATTGTTTACTACAAGAAACAATCTAAAAGCCACAAAGTGGCTTATTGAAAACAAGATGGATAAATATTTTAAAAATGTGACTAATGTTAAAATCCCTGCATATATTTATTTGGACGATAGGGCAATTAAATTTAGCGGAGATTATCAAAATACGATTAAACAAATCGAAGATTTTCAAGCGCATTGGATAAATAAATAAATAAATAACCATATCGTATACACTTAATTGTAAACTTTTTGTTAAAAAACAATATTTAAATTAACAATTTTCGAGTTTGATAATTTTTTATATGAATATAATTATTTACACATTATGAAAGAGAGTTGTAATATGAATATAAGCCCTTTATCACAAGATATATCAGCAAATAAGCAAATTAACTATAGCTCATCAAATTCTTTGCCTGACACACAGAAAGATAATGTAAGTTTATTTGATACTAAAATTAATAATCAATTAACTCAAGATACATTCGATTATTCAAAAGATGACGGCAAAATTTCAACCAAAGACAAATTAACTAATTTTGGCAAAGGTATTGTTGCTCCCATAACAAATATGTTTAAATCGCCAAAAAACCTTATGATAGGGTTAGCTTCAATAGCGGGAATTAGCGCTTTAACCGTAGCAACAGGCGGAGCAATAGCACCATTGTTAATTACGGCAGGTATTACAGGCGGCGCTATTCAATTGGGAACTAGCGCATATAAAGCATATACAGCCACAACGGATGATGAAGCAAAACAAGCTTGGCAGGGCATGGGAACGGGAACAAGTATTCTGGTCGGCTCTGTTGCGGGTGCTAAGGCTGCAGCAAAAGGTGCAGCTATTGAAGGCGCTGAAAATATGAATCATTTGCAAGCAACGGCAGCTTGTATAAAAAATTCTCCAAAAGCATTAAACAATTCTTTTAAATCTTTTACAAGCGGAGAATTTATAACTAATTTGGGAATACAAAAATCAGCGCTCGCAGAAGAAAACTTGCAAACAGAAAACCCAAAAGAACCATTGCAGGAAAAACTGCAAGAAACTCCAACAGAAACAGAAATTAAAGCAGAACCTAAAACAGAAATAAAACCTGAATCAGAACCTGCTACTATGGCGGAAGTTAAAGCTGAGCTTGAAGCAGAACCGAAGCCCAAAGCAAAAATAGAACCAAATGCGGAGCCTAAAGTTGAAGCAGAAGTTGAAGTTGAACCAAAAGCGGAGCCTAATGTTGAAGCAGAAGTTGAAGTTGAACCAAAAGCGGAACCTAAGGTTGAAGCAGAAGTTATAGCAGAGCCAAAAGTTGATGCAACTAAAGAAATAAAATCTGAAGCAAAGACAGAAGCTCTAAATGCCGAATTAGCACAAGCTTCAGAAGTAAAATCAAATGTTTTTGATACTCATAATGTTGAAAAAACGGCAACAGTAGAAAATAAAACCTCAATAGCATCAAATGAAAAGCCTAAAATACAAAATCCTGACTCAATAGAGGCCAAAATGAAAAATTTTCGTTCCGATGCAAGAAAGGTATTTTTTAAAGGAGAAAGATTAAATACGGATAATATTTCAGCTGTTTTAGAAAAAAATGGCATTACAAAGCAAGAATTTGATAATTATATATTAGATAAATTTAAAACTATAAAAGTTGATGAAGATGGAATAAACCTCTATGATTACGTTTTTGGTGATTTAAAAAGTGTAGATGTCACCCCCGAAACAACTTTTTATCATGGAACTACAAAAAATGCTGCCGAAGCAATACTAAAAGATGGGTATGATTTATCAAAAGCTACGCATTATGAATCAGGTAAAGGCATATATGCCGTTACAACAAAACCGGATTCTAATTATATTTACGGAGATGGAACCTGTCTTGGTATGCATTTAAAAAATAATGCCAAATTTGTCCAAGCTCAAGGTGGAGTTTCATCAAAAATAAATGATGCAGCCTATGCCTTTACGGATAGCGATTATCGCATTTTGGGCGTTGATTCGGATGTTATACAAAATGTCGTAGTAGACCAGCTAAAAAATATGGGATACTCAGGAATGCAAACCGCTACCATAAATTCTCGGGTGCCATATACTGTAATTTGGGATCCTTCCTCTGTTGAATTTACCCAAGCAATTGATTTAAAATAACAAATATTTAAAACGACTGTGAGTTTGATGATATTTCAATTGAAAAATCTACCCATTTTTCAGAAATTTATAAAAAAATAGCCAAGGAGAATAACTGTTTATTTTTCGATTGGGATAAGATTGTTGAAGTTTCTTTGCTTGATGGGCTTCATTTTTCAAAAGAGTCTCATTATAAAATTGCTCACAAATTATACGAATTTTGTTTAGAGCATATTTGTTGAAATTCATTCATTGAAATAAATTTATTTTGTAAGGTTGATTTAAAGCCCGCATTTTGTTTAAAAAAAGTTTTATTGTTTTGTTGTTTTTGCTCATTTTCGGGTATTTTTGCTTTTTTAAAAGGATTTAAATTAAATTTTTTATTGTGTTTTGTCATCCAAATATTTAATTTTGGAAGTAACACCCCAAGCATTAAGGCAGAGTATGCAATACCCGATATTTGAGCAATATTTAAGTTTCTTAGATTTTTCTTTATATTTCCGCCTTGAGCTATGATTTCTTTTTGAGATTTAAGTGAAACATCTTTTAGCCAATGCTTAATGCCATTTCCTTGTTTTGAAATATTAAACAGGTCTTTTTGTTTTGGGTCTAAAATTTGTCCTACTCCTTTTGCTACAAAACCGCCCAAAACAAGCCAGTTTAAAAACCCTAAATAATCTCTTACATTTGTTTCTCTTAATTCCGTTGAATCTTTTGAGGCAAAAATTCTCCCTAAAATCAGTGTTCCATAAATTGTTTTAATTGCATTTCCGCCCGTAGCGGGGCCATCAAATTCAAGTTTATTAACTAAATCGGCTGGTTTTTTTAATCCCATAACTTTAGATAGCATTAATAAAAATACACCTGCCGATAACATTTTTTTAGCCGTTAATCCCTTTTCTTTGCCCTTATTGTTTTTTTCTTTAACATTATTTTCATAACCGTTTTCACCGACAAAATTATCAATTCCCGTTCTTTTCTTTGTTAGGCTCCTGTTTATATATTGATTTGTTATGGCCAATAACATTGAAGCGGGTATTGCAAGGGCAATTTTAGAGTTATTCAGGAATTTCAATTTATTGATTATTTCATCCTTTTGCACCCCTTTTTTGAAGAATACATTTTTACCCGCATCAACCGTATCTCTTAAAATATGGGTTAAATTAGCGCTGAATTCTTTATTGCCTGATTTTAAAATGATATTGTTATCGGCTCCTAAAAGCCCGATAATTTCATCTTGAAGGGATGATAAAGTCTTTTTTGTTGTTTGTTTATCAACATCTTGCGTGATTAAGTTTGTTAGAGTTTGAGAAATTTTTTCCGATTTTTCTTTATCCGTGGCAGAAAATGTTTTATATTCGCTTCCAACCAGTCCCGTTATAGAATTTAGTACACCATCAACAAAACCGGCGGGTGTTTTATCACTTTTAGAGAAAATTTCTTTAAATGTTTCAAGCCCTTTATTTGTAATCCAGCTTGAATTATTCGTTTTAATATTCGGTTTATATAATTTATTTAATAATTTTGATGATAAAATTGCAAAAACGGTTGCGCTGAATTCGGCAATGAAAGTTCCCGTATATTCTCTAAAACCCATTTCAATTCCCGCTTGTTTGCCTCTGTTTTTAGTTTCTACTATTGTTCTTGGAGTATCCATGGCAAATACATCCACAAAAGAAGCGTTAAGCATATCGTTATTGTTTAAAGTATAAAGAGCTTTTGATAACGGTGTTAAATTGATGGCTTTAAAATTCATATTGGGTGTAGTCATAGAATTTATTTTCATTGGTTTATCCTTTTTGATTGATTTATTTTTTTGTCCGATAAAGCATACAAAATAGCCTTAAACACAATGTTTAAGGACTAAAAATAAAGTAAAAATTATTGCACTGTAACTAAGTCCTTAAACATAAGAACGTAGGGCAACAAATTTGTACTTTAGTTAAATTTAAATTAATCATACTTTTTATTGTTTAATAAAAAATTTTATTGTCAATAGCCAAATGTTTAAAAAGTTCAATATTTATAATATGTTAGGGTATAGCATAACATTTTTTATCCGTTTTTAATTGCTAAAATAAATTGAAAGCGGTCAGTTATTTATTTTTAGCAAGCTGATTTTGAATTTATTATCGGGTTTTGGGTCTGGTATTTTGATTTAAAAGTTGCTCAAATAACAAACCAAACAACTCCTTACATTTAATTAATGAAGAATTTCATCAAAATTAAAATAATTTTTGGCAATATTTATTTCATAAAAGTTTTTATTACATTATAGAAAAAGGAGTATCTGCATGAATTCAAAAATTTCACTTGGTTCTTTGTATAGTTTCAGAGGAATAGGACACAAAAATATAGATAAATCAGAGAATAAACAAGATGCAGATAACTCATCAACCAAGCATTATTCTGATATTAATAAAATATTTAGAGAAGCTCTTGGTCTTAAAGAATTGCTTGGCAGAAGTCAAGTAACTTTCCAATATATGCCTTATGATGAATATGATTTTCTTCATAAAAATGCAACTTTCCATAGGCACGATGTTGTAAAAATTTTAAAACAAGGAGGAAAGAAAGAAATTTGGGTATCTGAACGCAAACCGAATTCCTACGAGCTTAGAAGTTATACTAAAGCATTAGAAGGAACTGAACAAGATTACGTAAAAGAACTTTTAAATGAAGATTTAAAAGGGTTTGACCTTCGCGCAGAAACCCCTGAAGGCTTACAAATTTCCGTATTAATAACACGTGACGAAGAAAAAAATGAAATCACTTTAAATATAACCACGGACGAGGGCTTTAAAAAAAGGGTAATTAAAAGCAGTGATGCAGAAAAGTTTATATCTCTCGCAAAGGCTTCGATTAATAAAACGGGAAAAATACACAACGTAGAGGTTTGGGACTAATTTTTATTAGTGCATAAGTCGTTATACCGATTTATTATAAAATTTGTTGTATACTGTTTTGAATGTAAGTTGATAAAAATCATTCATCAGACTAATAAAATTCCTGTCTGATAAAATATTCAAACTTTGAAGCCATAATATCTCAAGCAAAAATATGCTAAAAGGGTTTATTATGCCCGTATTTTATTTAATTTTAATTGATGTTTTTTACCGCATAAAACAATTAAAGAAATTTTGATATAATGGTAATGATTTAAAAAATAAAGACAGATTATGAAAAACATACTCATAATTTTTGTATTAATTATTATATCAATAAGTTCGACTGTTTTTGCCAGAGAGGAAAAAATGACAAGAAGTGATATTGCAAATAAAAACTTAAAAACCCTTTTTAATATAAGCCTTGAAAACAATAAGGGAGCTGATAAAGACTTTATGGACATTTTGCAAAAATATATTTTTGGTGAAGTTTTTGAAGTTGGAAATCTTGATATTAAAACAAGGGAACTTTTAACTGTTACAACTCTTACTTGTATGCAAACACTTCCGCAGCTAAAGGCTCATATAAACGGGGCACTAAATTCAGGCAACAGCCCCATTGAAGTTCGTGAAACGATTTATCAGTGTGCGCCTTTTATCGGTTTTCCAAAAACATTAAATGCAATAGCCATCTTTAATGAAGTTATAAAAGAAAGGGGGCTTGAAGGGGAATTAAAATCAACCGCAACAACAAACGAAGCGGACAGATTTAAAAAAGGCTTTGAAATCCAAAACCCTCTGTATGGCGACGAGATAAAAGAAACTTTTAAAAATCTGCCCGATAATATGGGAGATGATGTTGCAAAATTTTTAACGGAAGTGTGTTTTGGCGACTATTATACAAGGGAAGGGCTTGACCTTAAAACAAGAGAGCTTTTAACAATTGCAATTTTAACAACTACAAAAAACTTTGATACCCTAAAAAGCCACATAAAAGGTAACCTAAAGGCGGGAAATAATATTGAAACAATAACATCATCAATCATTCAGGTTATGCCATATATCGGGTTTCCCGACAGTTTTGCCGCATTAAAAACGGTTCAAGAAGTTATGAAAGAAGAAAAAATAAAATGAAAAAAATAATTCTATTTTTAATTGCAGCAATATTTATATCAATGAATTCTGCATTTGCGCTAAGTTTGAAAAAGGAGAAAACACAAGTGTTAACAAAAGAAGAATATCAAAAAACCATAATGTTTCCGATTGGAAGCCCTAATGACGCTTATAAACAATATTTTATCGGTCAAAGTTATATAGCGCCAATTTCAACCAATCAAGTTAAGATGTATAACGTGACATTTGAACCAAAATGCAGAAATAATTGGCATATCCATAAAGCAAAAGAAGGCGGAGGACAGATTTTAATTGCAATCGGAGGCAGAGGTTATTATCAGGAGTGGGGTAAAGACCCTATTGTTATGAAAGAAGGGGATGTGATAAACATTCCTGCAAACGTTAAACACTGGCATGGGGCGGCACCAGATAGTTGGTTTTCCCATATAGCAGTTGAAGTAGACGGAATTGAAACGGAAAATGTCTGGCTTGAAGCGGTTGATGACAAACAGTATTCAAAATTGAAATAAGGCTTAAATCCAATTAGGTGCCAAACTTTGCTGCCGGCCGTCTTTAAAATTCTTTTTGCTCATGATAGTTATTGACTTTTGTTGCATCTGCTTTGTGCTCGCATTAACAATAAGAAAAACAAGTGTACAGTCTTTTTTTGCCATACACTTGTTAATCGTTGCGGTTAAAATTGCCCTGTTACTACTTAACAAAATCTTTGATAACATTTACGAGATTTTCAGATGATATGCCGTTTTCTTTTAATAGTTCATCAGCGTCAAAATCCGTATGGAATGCTTTTGATATGCCGTAATTTAAAACCTTCATATCGCTATTTCCAAAGAATGATGCAATGTTTTGTCCATAACCGCTCATTAATTCGCCATCTTCTATTGTAATAACAAGTTGATGTTTATCTTTTAATTTATTTAGCAATTCTTCATCTAAGCCTGTCAAAAACCTGGGATTTATAACCGTAATATCAAGTCCTGTTTCTTCTTTAACTTTTTTAGCGGTTTTCATTGCTAAGGGCATTAAGACACCAATAGCGAATAAAGCTACTTTGGAACCAACTTTCTCGACTTTATTCTTGTTATATTTTGAATAATCGGTTGTGTCTTTAACTCCTGTTTCCGGCAAACTTGCAGGTACTCTAATACCTACGGGATGTTCTTTTTGAGTTGTTGCAAATTTGAACATTTGGAAATATTCTTCTTTAGTTGTCGGTGCTAAATAAATTAAGTTTGGAATATGAGCAAACATTTGAATATCACATAAGCCGATATGAGTATTAGAATTTAGCCCATATACCCCCGGTTGCAACACAAGCATAGTTGCAGGAGCGTCATTTAAGCATAGGTCGTGAGATATTTGATCATAAGTTCTTTGAAAGAATGGCGCAAATGTACTAAATACAACAGTTCCGCCATTTTTTGCAAGACCTGCGCTCATTGCAACCATATTTTCTTCCGCAATTCCAACATCAATAAATTGACCTCTTTCTACGTATTCTTCCCTTACTCCTTTTACCATTCCAAGCCCCATAGGAGTAGCCGCATTTAAAACTATCGCTCTTGAGTTTGTATCAAGCAATTCTTTAATGCTATCAAATACGGGATTATCAGCCTCTTGCATCTTAAATTTAGGGCTTCCGTCCTCTACATTAAACGGGCCTCCCGCATGCCATGATTCTCTGTCTTTTTCGGCATAAGGTAAGCCCTTTCCTTTTATTGTATGGATATGCAATACTATCGGGTGGTCAATATCTTTTACACTTTTGAATAAATCAACAAGGCTTTTTATATCATGACCGTCATCTAAATATTTATAATCTAAGCCAAAGGATTTGAAAATATTGTTTGAGGATTTACCTTGGGTTTGCCTTAATTCCTTTAATGTTTTATACATGCCGCCATGGTTTTCTGCGATACTTTGGTCATTGTCGTTTAGAATAATAATTAAGTTTTTATTATATTCTCCTGCATAATCTAAGCCCTCAAGTGCCTCGCCGCCTGATAGAGAGCCATCTCCGATAATTGCAACAATATTACCTTTTTCCTGCTTTAAATCCCTTCCCTTAGCAAGACCCAAAGCTAAAGAAATGGATGTAGATGTGTGTCCTACGGTAAAAATATCGTGTTCGCTCTCTTGTGGGTTTGTGTATCCTGTTACATCACAAAAATGTTCACTATCTAAAAACGCTTCTTTTCTCCCTGTTAAGATTTTATGCGGATAACATTGATGCGAAACATCAAATACTATTTTATCTATAGGCGAATCAAAAACATAATGAAGTGCAACCGTCATTTCAACCATTCCTAAATTCGGGCCGTTATGACCTCCGGCTTTACTGATTTTGTTTATGAGAGCCGCTCTTGTTTCATCCGCCAAAACTTTCAATTCTTCCGTATTTAATTTTTTAATGTCTTTCGGACCGTTGATATTTTCTAAATACATAGCTATCCTTTCTTTTTATTTTTCCGTTTCTTTATTTATTTAAATGGGGGCTTATAATTGAGCTTAAAAAATTTTCACAGAATTTTTCCGTGCGTTCTTTATAACTGTATTGCCCGCCTGAAATATCCCAGCATAGCATTTGACCATAGAGGATGTCTGTTAAGGTTTGCGTTAGCAATTCAACGGGAGTATCTTTTTTTAACTCACCTTTTTGAATTGCATTTTGAAGTAGTCCGCTAATTGAAGCGATATCTGCTGACAACTTGTTTTTCCCATCAGGGAAAATATCAGGGTCTACTGAATTTCTAACCCATTCCTGACACAGTTTCAGACTGCTATTTTCGATATATTCGGCAAAACTTATCATATAGACTATAAGACGTTCTATAATTCCTCCGTTATATTCTATAGCCTCATCATAAAGTTTTTGGAACATATAATCGCTTAGGGCAAAAACAATATCTTCCTTGCGTTTAAAATAGGTATAAAATGTTCCGTTTGATACACCCGAGGCTTTTGTAATTTCTTCAATAGATGTATTTATGAGCCCCTTTTTGCATATTATATTTTTTGCCGTTTCAATAAGTTTCTTTTTGGTTTCTATAGCGGCAAGTTGTCTTTTTGTCACGATTAATACCTCAATTAATGCCTTTTTTGGCACCTCTTTACTTTTACAATTTTTATTGTATCATATTCATTGAATAAAAGTCAATGAATGTTATT
Source organism: Candidatus Gastranaerophilales bacterium (assembly GCA_947630535.1). Classification (GTDB taxonomy): domain Bacteria; phylum Cyanobacteriota; class Vampirovibrionia; order Gastranaerophilales; family Gastranaerophilaceae; genus Galligastranaerophilus_A. The sequence continues at coordinate 10,920 of CANRHZ010000047.1, forward strand.
CAATATTTACAAATTAGAAATAACGAGGTACTTATGGAAGAAATAAGAATTGATGTCAGAAATCAAGCGCCTGAAAGAATTGAAGAAGCAAAAAGAAGCTCTGATTTATGTTTTAGAATAAATCAGACAAACCCTACCACCCCTGAATGCAAAAAACTTATTGATGAACTTTTTAATCATACTTTGGGGGAAAATACCGTTATTCATCCTTCTATTTTTGTCATTTTAGCCGATAAAGTTAAAATCGGGAAAAATGTCGTTATATTGAACGGTTTTCAATGTATGTCAGCAGGCGGGCTTACTATTGAAGATAACACAATGATATCTTTGAATTGCACGATTGCAACCAATAACCACGATATGTATGAAAGGCACATTATTACCTGTAAACCGGTACACATCAAGAAAAACGTCTGGATTGGGGTAAATGTAACAATCCTTCCGGGGGTTACAATAGGTGAAAATGCAGTAGTTGGAGCAGGTGCGGTCGTTACAAAAGATGTACCCGATAATGCCGTCGTTGTCGGAAACCCTGCAAGAGTAATAAAATGTTTAGATAAAGAAAAATTCAAATCGTAAATATAAATGTAAATAAGTTTTAAAATTACATTCAAAATCTGAAAAATTTGAAATAATTAAATTATTTTATTTAGTCAAACAAAAAAGGGGATGTTATGGTACAAGATAAATTTACTGATGAAATGCCTAAAGTTGTTTTAGTTCCAAAGCCGAGAAGAATTAAAATAGATTGTACACAAAAGCTACGAGCTTATGCACTATATGACACTAAAACAGGTACGCAGGTAAAAGACTTTGTAAAATGCGATGGCGGGAAAATTGAATTTGATAACTTAGACCCGAATATGCACTATGATGTCGGGGTTATAGAAAATATGGGCGATGAAAAACCCCGGTTTGCAATAATGTGGAATACAGATATGCGTGATAATACAGAAGAAATACTAAAAAATTCTAACGGCTTACCCGTAGATTACCCCGCCCCCTATGTAATAAAATATAAAGATGGTAATGCAGATGGTGTTTATGACATAGTAGATAATAACGGCGAAAAAGTAGGTCAAGTTGCAAAATTATCACCTCAAGCCGATAAGCCTTATATTCATTTTGTTTATTCTTTAAGAATGAAAGATGATACGATAAAATAATAATTTTTAAACATATCAAAAAACCTCAAGACTCCTATTCTTGAGGTTTGATGATATTTGAAACAAAACATAACAGGGATTATAAATCAATACATTAATGCCTCATTAGATATTTAAAAATAACCTTGACAACGTCATAAAAATTGCAATAATAAATTAAAGGATTATATATGAAACACTATTTAGTAAATAAAAATTCAGATGAATTATTGCTGTTTTTTACAGGCATGGGTTGTGATGAGTATGAA
>CANRHZ010000048.1 GCA_947630535.1 Candidatus Gastranaerophilales bacterium
CTAATCCCTTGGGGGGGGGGGGTAAGCTCCAAACAATTTAACCATAAATTAAACTCCCATCTATATTTTAGTACAATCTTATTTTATCAGATTAAATAATTAATTTCAAGAGAATAAATACAAAAAAGACTCGGAACAGATGTTTCGAGTCTTTTTTTAAAAACTGATTTTAAATTAGAACAAAGCGGGTTTTTTAACAGGGGTTGCACCCGGAATTGATTCCCAATTTGCAGCCATAATTTTCTTGAATGATTTAAGGGCTGTATCTTCAAGTTCGCCAAGTTCTTCAGCTTCAATAATTAATTTTCTTAAGGGAAGAAGTGCTCTTTGATCTCTTAAAACACCAAGAGCAGCAGCAGCGCCTGCTCTAACAAGATCATTTTCTTCTTTATTTTCCATTACTTCAATTAGTGCAGGAACTGCTTTTGTGTCACCCAATTTTCCTAATGAAGTAACTGCATAAATTCTAACATTAACCCATTCGTCTTTGAGCATACCAATGATTTTTTCAACCGCTTTTTTGTTGCCAATTTCACCCAATGCACGGGTAGCATCACATCTTACGTTAACTTTTTCATGATCGAGTGAATCAATGAGCGCATCTGTTGCAACATCACCGATTTCAATTAAAGCATCTGTTGCGGTAATACAAACTTGGGGGTTTTCATCGTTAAGAGCTTCTACAAGGGGCTCTACAACGATAGCACCGCCTAAACGTCCTAATGCTCTTGCCGCACGGACACGGACATCAACATTTCTGTCCTCTCTTAAAGATTCAATCAAAGGAACTGTAGCATTTGTGTCGCCAAGTTCACCCAGTGCTCTTGCGGCATAAAGACGAACTGAACCGTTTTTATCATATTTTAATACATCTATTAAAGGCTTAACGGCACTAAAATCACCCATTTCACCCAATACTCTTGCAGCATTGTAGCGCACTTTTTCTGAATTAGAAGTTTGCAAATCCTTAATTAATTCTTCAAATGATTTTTTGGATTGCTTTTTTCGGTTGTTCACACTAATTGTCATATATTAAGATTCCTCCACATAACAATTTTTCTCTACTTCACTTTTGGTCACAACGTAAAGACATAAATACTTCACTTACATCTGAATAAAAAATTCCGTTTTATTAAAATTGACTTTTTTGTTGAAAATGCTTAATGAAACTTCATATCTTGACGTTTATTGATGTTATCTCTATTTCCCTTCTTTAACCCATTAGGGTAAAAAGAACACTTTATATAATTATATTATCATTTTTTTTAAATTTTGTCCTACATTGTTCACATTACTTAACATAAAATTCCAATTGTTTTTTTAAATTAAGCGAACTATAAACACATTTCTAACTCCTATTTTTTACATTTCTTAATAATAATAATTAAATTTTTAAAAAACTAAAAAGCAATTTATTTTTTTCAGGGTTTTTAGTAAGATGGTTTTTGTGTTGTTAGTTTTTAAATAAGGAGATTATCCATTGAAAGTAAATGCATTCAACTCTTATGAAGCCTATGGCTCGCATGCTTCTTTTAAAAGAAGATTAAAACAGTATGAAAAAAATCTTTGTAAAAACGATATTGAAAACGGTCTTAAGAGCCTTAATAAAACAATGACAATAATTTTACCCACAAATTGTTCCCCTTCAATGGCTACAAAAGATGTCGGAATTGGGCAGCCATATTCAACAAGTTCAAATATAATGCTCTATCCTTTCTTATCGGGTTGGGGTTATACTTCTCAACAAAGGCAGCCTTCAGGGCTTGGTAAGCCATCTGATGCTTCACCTTATGTTTCTAATTCAAGCGCATATAATAGCGCAATTGTCGACTTAGAAAAACTAACAACCCCCGATATGGGAAGCATTCTAAGCAAGAAAACTTATAAAGACATAGTAAATAATAATCCCAAAAAAGGAATGGGGGTTTCATCTTATTCTTATAATGTTCATGCTTCAAAAAAAGCACTGGATGAAGCATATAAAACTTTTATCACAAAAAAGGATAACATCTCATCACTTGATGAAACAGAACAAAAGGCCATCAAAAAACTTGATAAAGAATTCAAAATGTTTAAAAAAACCCATGGACAAGAACAGGAAAAAAATGCTCTATATAGTATACTCTCTGACATCCATGGAAATGATTACTGGCCAAATTGGGATAGTACAGTAGATAAAAACCTTTATTCCTGCCACTGTCCTCTTGAATACAGAAATGAAAGAATATCCGAACTTAAAGAAAACCATAAAGACGAAATAGAATCGTTTTTATTTTCTCAAATGCTTGCAAAAAAGACATTGGATGAGGGGCAAAAAACATTAGAACAAGATGGCATTAAAGAAATAGGCGATATTCCTGTTGCATTTTCGGATGCTGAAGTTTGGGGAAATAAAGACCTCTTTTTATCGGATATGAGAATGGGTTGTAAGGAACCTTGGAATAATGACCCTCAAAGGTGGGGCTTTTTTGTCTTAGACCCCGAGAAACTCTTTAATAATGATGGCACGCTTGGAGATGCGGGAAAATTTTTATATAAAAAATATGAAAGAGCATTTAAAGAAAACAAAGGCGGGGTCAGGATTGACCATATTGTCGGACTTATGGATCCTTATGTTTATGACGATAAAAATTGGCACCATCAGGGAAGGCTCTATTCGGAACTCTACCCCGGAGTAAACGGAGATAACTATGAAAGAATATTAAAAGACATAGTTTTAAAAGCAGCCAATGAAGCAGGGCTTAATTCATCAAACATAATAGCCGAGGACTTAGGCTATATGCCAAATAATACCAAAGAAACCCTTAATAACCTTGGCATCGGAGGAATTTGCGTAACCCAGTGGATGAACGGACATGATATATGGCATGCTCCAAGAAATAATGCAATTATGGTATCAAACCATGATACGGCATCTGCTGCTGAATTATACCCGAATAAAGACGAGAGGAAAAATAAATTTATAGAATTATTCAGCTCGGGTGCAAAAAATCTTCAGATATTTTGGACGGATATGATGGGAATAAGAGAAAGGTATAATATGCCGGGCAAAACGGGAGATGAGAACTGGTCTTTAAGGTTGACTCCCGATTTTGAAGATGTCTATTATAAAAAACTTGAAGAAAATGATGCGCTTAATATACCTGAAGTTATATATGAGGCAAACAAAAGAAGAAATCCAAATTTTGACGAACAAAATATCGAACTTGCAAGCTCGCTTAAACACTGGGCAAGCGTGCTAAAAGAAAAAGAATAACAAATTTATAAGCCGCATAAAGTTTATGCGGCTTATAAATTAAAAACTAATCAATGTTGTTTTTATCTTCTATCTCTTGAGCATAAAGTCTGCACAAAGCGAGTTTATTAATGTTTGAGGCTGCTTTTTGCTCTTTTATCTTACTAACCTTGTTTGCAAGGGAAACAGATCCTGCTACAAATGCGCTAACAGGTGCAAAGGAAATTATTGCTTTTGTTAGTTTAGCATATTCAGGGTGCAATGTTTCAAAATTTTGCAAACTTTTTGAAAATTTATCACTAAGTTTGCCCGCATAAGAGTTGTCTAATTTTTGAGCAGTATTTTTTAAATTATTCTTAAGAACATTATATGTCGGCTCAAATGTTTTTTTCAAAAAATTAGCGCCTTTATCAATTCCTCTGAACATAAAAGCTGAAGCAACGGCAAGACCCAAAACATCAAGCGCAAGGGTTGATATAGGATGTTTTTTCGAGGTCTTTTCTTCTTTATCTTTTGAAAATGAATCAATTGAGCCTTCAACAATATTGCAAACGGGTTTTGATAATCCGAAAATTATAGATGTGGCTATAGCACTTTTTGCAGTATTAAGAGCCTTATTTGATAAACTTCCTTTGGATAATAAACCTATTCCCATAGAACTTGCCGCTATAAATAAAGAAGGTCCTTGTTTCAAGACACGAGCAGCTTTTGAATTTTCCGCAGTTTTTTGCGCATTTTTCATACTTGCTTCGAGAATTTCCTCATCGGTCATATTGGATATACCAATGAGCACTTCTCGCTTTCGTTGTCGCTCGGATAGGCTATTAATTCCGAATGATGTTTCGCCAAATGAAATTTTTGGAACGGTTGTCATCATATCCTCTTACATGGGAAAACCCATGCCATATTATCAATTTACTATCCAATTTTATATCAAATTAAAAAAAATTGCCAGTATTTTTTTATTTAGTAATATAATATTTAATAAACTAAGGAAAATTAAAGTCTATGAAGGAAAATTATATTAAATTTGTTGATGTTACAAACAGAGACGGGGTTCAAACTTCAAGATTGGGTTTGGCTAAATTGCAAAAGACCATTATAAATCTTATGTTGAACGATATGGGAATTAGCCAATCGGAGTTTGGTTTCCCGACAACCGAGCATGAAATTAACTATCTTAACGGCAATTTGGAACTTGTGGAAAGAGGGGTAATTGATAAAACAATACTGTCAGGATGGTCCAGGGCGCTTGCATCAGATGTTGAAAAATCTTTTGATAATGTCCCGAAACTAAAGAACATAAACCTCTCTCAATCAACTTCAGACCAGATGATTACGGGAAAATACGGCGGCAAAAAAACAAAAGACGATATTTTAAAACAAACTTTGGATGCCGTTAATGAGGCCGTTAAAAGAAATGCCGACATAATAGGTGTTAACGCTGAGGACGCTTCACGTTCCGATTTATCCTACCTTATAAAGTATGCAAATGAATGCAAAAGATACGGTGCACAAAGATTCAGATACTGTGATACTTTAGGTTATGATGACCCCAAAACCGCATACGACAGAATATACACCATTGCTAAAGAAACGGGAATGGAAATGGAGATGCACTTTCATAACGATTTAGGGATGGCAACGGCATGCTCCGTTATGGGGGCAAAGGCTGCAATTGATGCAGGGGTAACGGCATGGATAAACACGGCAATTAACGGCATGGGAGAACGTGCGGGCAATGCGGATTTGGTTTCCTGTTTGCTTGCAATATTAAAATCAAGCGGGTTTGAAAATAAATATAAAATTGACCCTCAAATTGATTTATCCAAGGCTTGGAAACTTGCAAAATACACAAGTTACGCATTCGGAGTTCCTATACCCCTAAATCAGGTTGCGGTCGGAGATAACGCATTTGCCCATGAATCGGGAATTCATGCAGATGGCGCTCTTAAAGACAGAAGAAATTATGAACTTTACGATTATGAAGAATTGGGCAGGGGCGAGCCTGAAATAATCGAAACGGGAAGAATGATAACCGTAGGGGAATATGCGGGAATTAAGGGTTTTAGGAACGTATATCAGAATTTGGAACTTGAATTTAAAGACGAAGAAGAAGCAAGAAACATTCTGGAACTTGCAAGGTACGCAAACGTCCATACTCAAAAACCTCTTACAAAAAGCGAATTAAGATTTATTTATTTTTATCCCAACATTGCGGCTAAAATTATGACCGTTGAACCATACTATAAACCGACGGGAGCCCTTAAAGAAAGGCTGGACAGGCTGGATAAAATTAAATCACATCTAATTGTATAGGTCTTTAATGCACAGTATAAAAAGAAAACTCTACATAGAAACCATTGGTTGCCAGATGAATAAATCGGATTCCGAGAGAATATACGGAATGATGAGTCATTTTGGCTACGATACGGTTAGTGAAAATGAAGCGGATTTTTTGATTGTAAACACTTGCTCAATAAGACAATTATCGGAAGATAAAGCGTATTCAAAATTAGGTAACTGGGGTCAAAGAAAAAAAAGAGGGGAAAAACTTGTTATAGCAATAGCAGGTTGTGTTGCGCAACAAGAAAAAGAAAAGCTTTTAAAAAAATTTCCATATGTTGATTTAGTTTTTGGAACTCAAAATATTTATGAACTTCCCGCCCTTTTAAACAGAGAAGGAAGAATTTGCGCTATATCCGATAAACCATACGCCGAAAAAGAATATAAAATAATAAGAAATAAAAACATAAACGCTTGGCTTCCCATTATGGAAGGGTGCAATAATTTCTGTACATACTGTGTTGTACCTTATACAAGGGGAAGGGAGAGAAGCAGGAGTCTTGATGTTATAATTAAAGAAGCAAAACAAATAATAAAAGAAGGGTTTAGAGAAATTACTCTTTTAGGGCAAAATGTGGATAGTTACGGCAAAGATTTAAACGATAAGCCCACTTTTGCATACCTTTTAAGAGAACTTGATAAACTTGACGGGGAATTTAGAATAAGGTTTACAACATCATATCCGACCGACATAACCGAAGATGTTATAAAAACGGTTAAAGAAGGAAAGAAAATTTGTGAATGTTTTCATATCCCGATGCAATCAGGCAACGATAGAATTTTAAAGGCTATGAACAGAAGATATAATGTTGATGAGTATAAAAACATTGTAAGAAAAATTCAAAATGAAATTGAAAATGTGGCCGTGACATCCGATTTTATTGCCGGGTTTCCCTCAGAAACAGAAGAAGAATTTAAGGACACAATAAAGCAAATAAAAGAATTAAACCTTGATTATTCAAATACGGCATCATATTCTCCAAGGCCAAACACACCCGCAGGGAAAATGACCGATAAATTTATACCTGATGACGTTAAAAAAAGAAGGTTAAATGAATTAAACGAATGTATAAAAGAAGCCTCCTTTAATTCAAATAAAAAGTATGTGGGAAAAACATTGGAAGTGCTTGTGGAAAAGATAAACTTTAAAGACGGCAAAAGAATGCTTGAGGGCAGATTAAGAAACAATAAAGTTGTGCATTTTCAATCAGATGTTGATAACATAGGGGATTTTGTACGGGTCAGGTTAAATGAAGCATCTATCTGGTGTCTTTTTGGTCAAAAAGCAGACTAATCGCTAATAGCTTCTTTTTTTAGCCCCATTTTTTCCTGTAATTCAAGTTTGGATTCTTCGTACCCGCTTCTTCCCATAAGCGCATAGGTGTAATTTTTTGCCTGTTCAACACCGGGTTGGTTAAACGGATTAATGTTATAAAGTTCTCCTGCTATTGCCGTTTGAACTTCAAGCATATAAAAAAGCTCTGCCATATAGTATGCATTAACTTTAGGAAGTTTAATCGTTATATTGGGACGCTTAAAATCGCAAAGAGAAACGGCGGTTGCATCGGCTTCCGCATTAATTAACTCGTTAATTGTTTTTCCGCCAAGGTAATTAAGGCCCGTATATTCAAATATTGAAGGAATACAAACAGTATTGTCAAATTCATCCACCCTGATAAAGGTGATTAATTTATCGTGTTTTCCTTCGTTATAAAGTTGTATTTGAGAATGCTGGTCTGTAACTCCGAGTGCCTTTATCGGGGTCGGGCCGACATTAACAATATTGCCGTTATTATCAATTTCTTTTCCAAGTGATTCCGCCCAGAGTTGCACGAACCAATCGGAAACATATTTTAATCTGCTTGAATAAGGCATCATAACGGAGATATAGTGTCCTTTTTTTGTGTCCATAAGATAGTGAATGAGGGCATTTTTTGCTGCAATATTTTTATTTATGTCCGTATTTTTAAGGGACAAATCCATTACTTTTATGCCGTTTATAACTTCATCAATATCAATTCCGACAAGCGCCATGGGAACAAGCCCTACGGGAGAAAAAACGGAAAATCTTCCTCCGACATCATCAGGCACAACAAAAGTTTTATACCCTTCTTCGTTTGCAATCTGTCTTAAAATACCTGTTTGTTTGTCGGTTGTTGCAACTATATTTTTTCTGTAATCATCACCAAGAAGGCTTTGCAGGCGGTCTTTTATAATCATAAACTGGCTCATTGTTTCAGCCGTAGAGCCTGATTTTGTAATTACATTAACAAGGGTTTTTGATAAATCCAAAACATCAAGCAGCCCTTTAATTTCATCAGGATCAATGTTATCTAAAAAGAAAATCCTCGGGAAACCACCCCTTTCCTCTTTTGATAGCATGTTCCAGTACGGTTTTAAAAGGGCATTACAAAAAGCTCTTGCACCGAGCGCAGACCCGCCTATTCCAAGAACAAGGACATTGTCAAATCTTCCTTCAACCATTGCTGCATACTCTTTAACGTACCACAAGGTTTCTTCGTTATACCCCAAATTCATCCATTGAAGGTAAGCACCCTGCTTATCTTTATTAAAGTTGAGATTTTTAATTATCTCATCAATTTTGGGTGCATAAGATGCAAATTCTAAATCCAGATTAAGACCAAAATCATCTCCGATTGTGGTATTTAATACATTTTTGTAATCAACCGTAATCATATTTTTTATTATCCGTCTTATATTATTCTACTAAAACCATGACATGATGTAAATACTGTTATAATTGCCCGACTTGAGAATGATAAAGATACAAAATACTGTTAAAAAAATAGTATGCGGACTTTTAATAAAAATGAAGATTTTATTTTTGAAATAATCCATGACCTTAAAGCACCGATTATAAGCATGGATTTTGCGCTATCAACAATGCAACGAGATGAATTGCTTGATGAAATTTATAAAATCAACAGGCACAATCTGAACTATGTTGAAAATTTAATATCGGGATATTCTCTAACGAAGGGCAAATACTGTCCTAAATACGAAATTATAAATCTTGTAAAAATCGTAAAAGAAGAAATAAAAGTTTTGAATTTTCTTATCGAAGATAAGAATTTAAGAGTAATTTTAAGTATTGATAAATCGGATGATATATATATAGTGTCGGATAAATATCTTACAAGACAGATAATTTTAAATTTACTTACAAATGCAGTAAAATATACTCCCATAAACGGAAGCATTAAAATCGTTTTTGAAAAAAAAGAAGGATATATAAATATCTGCTTTTCAAACCCTTCAGATACAAAACTTACAAATGTATGTTCAAGCAAAATGGGGCTTGAAATTGTAAAAAAGAAGCTAAAGGCGCTGAAAGGAAAGCTTAAAATAAAACAAAATAAAGATGAAATTTGTTTTAATGTAAGTTTTAAACAGGAAAATTAATTATCATCTCCCGCCATATTGACGGCAATTTCAGCGATAATTCTTGCAACTTCGTATCCTGAAACTATAACTTCCAATATAAGCTGAGAGTTAATAAGAACGGTTTCCGTGTATTCCATTGAATCGGTGTCTAAAACCTCAAATTCAACAAAATCTTCACCGATATATTTTAATTTACCGAACTGGGCATCCGTTGCCCATCTTAAAAATACTACGGCTTTTTCTAAGCCTTTTAATTTCTGTATCATCCTCATAATTACATGATATTATTTATTTTGTGAAAGTCAATTTTATTTTGGAATATAAAAAATATGACGGCAAGTTTAATATGGAAAAAGATTTATCCATGTTAAATTATGCAATTGAAAATAAAAGCGAAGATTTATATGTCAGGTTTTACGGCTGGAAGCCAAGGTGTGTTTCATTCGGGAGAAATCAGAAAAATAAAACTCTCGGTATTAAAATAGATTCCGTTATTCGCCCGACAGGAGGAAGGGCGCTTTTACATGATGATGAAATCACATATGCAATTGCGGGGAAAATTCCATTAGGCCGGGGGGTTATAAAAACCTATAATATGGTATCCGATGCCATTATAGAAGGGTTTAAAAATCTTGGTTATGAACTTTCATACGGAAATACAATTAACGGTAATAATAAATACTGTATGAATATAAGTGCAGGATGCGACATTTGCTATAAAGGAAAAAAATTAATAGGTTCCGCTCAATACAGAAAAGAAGGATACTTTCTTCAGCACGGTTCAATCTTAAAAACCATAGACTATAAACTCATAGAAAAAGTTTTTATGGAGCCTGTTATGAAAGATAAAATAATAACATTAAAAGAAATTAACCCGGAAATTTTGGATGAAGAAGTTATTGAAGCACTAAAGAACGGTTTTAAAAATATTAAAGGTTAAATTATGGACACAAAACTTATATATGAAGCAATATATAATATGGTAATTTTAGCTAACACAAGGCTAAATAAGAAGGATTATAACCTTATAAAAAACTCCCCGCATCAAAATAAAGACTACATTTTAAAAAACGCATATCTTGCATATAAGAATAATCGCCCCCTGTGTCAGGATACGGGGCAGGTTGTTGTTTTTATCAGTGTCGGACAGGATATAAAGCTTGAAGGTGAATTTATAGAAGATGTCATAAATAAAGCGGTTGAAGATAGTTACAGGGATAATTACTACAGAAAATCCGTGGTGTTTGATTCCGTATATAACAGAGAAAATACCAAAACAAATACCCCATCTGTTATTCACACCAAATTTCAAAAGGGAAGTGAAATAAATATACTTGTCGGAATAAAAGGGGGCGGGGCAGAAAATATGACAAAATTAAAAATGATGAATCCGACCTCGTCTTTTGATGAGATAAAAGAATTTATTAAAGAAACGGTGATTGAGGCAGGAGAGAACGCATGCCCCCCTATGATTGTCGGAGTCGGTGCGGGAGGGTGTGCTGAAACTGCCGCAATTAATGCAAAGTATGCTCTTTTTAAAGGGAAAAAACTTGATATCAAATTTGATGGGGTGCTTGAAACAAGAATTGTAACATCTCAAACCCATATAGCTTCGCTTCCCGTTTGTATTAACTTAAACTGTCACAGTATAAGGCATATAGAGTGCAAAATAATAAATAATGAAATTAAATACAACTTTGAAGATATGATACCTAAAGACATTGAAATAGTTGAAGATGCAAAAAAAATCAATACAAAAGAAGTTGATAAAATAAAACACTTAAAAAAAGGAGAAAAAATTCTCTTATCGGGAAAAATTTATACCCTAAGAGATATGGGGCATAAAAGACTAACCGAGATTATAGAAAAAAATGAAGTTTTGCCGTTTGAAATCGAAAATTCTATTATTTTTTATGCGGGCCCATGTCCTAAGAATAAAGATGAAATAATAGGGCCGATTGGACCTACCACATCAAAAAGGATGGATAAGTATGCGCCTCTTTTATATAAAAAAGGTGTCCTTGCAACAATCGGAAAGGGAGATAGAACCGTAAAAGGGACGGGATGGATTTATTTTAAAGGAATAGGCGGAATAAGCAACATATATAAACAGTGCGTAAAATCGGCAAAAGTGGTTTGTTTTGAAGATTTGGGCTCGGAGGCTATGTATGAACTTGAAGTGGAGAATATGCCGCTTAGTGTTGATATTATATAGAATGTGTTGACAATTAAATATGTTCAAACTATATTTATGAAATAATAGATAGGATGGTCGTGTCTAAATGCAAATTCGTTGCTACGACCCCTTAAAAGAAAGGACAACAAGATGTACGCAATAGTAGAAACCGGCGGAAAGCAATATAAGCTTGAAGAAGGCAGATATGTTGACATTGAACTTTTAGAAAACAATGTTAATGACAAAGTTACTTTTGATAAAATTGTTATGCTTGTTAACGGCAAAAAATCAAAAGTCGGAACACCTTATGTTGACTCTGCATCAGTAGAAGGAACAATATTAAAACACGATAAAGCAAAAAAGATTATCGTTTTTAAACAACGTCCCAAAAAAGGATACAGAAAAAAACAAGGCCACAGACAACAGTTCACAAGAGTAATGATTAATAAAATTAACGCTAAGGCATCCAAGAAAGCCGCAAGCGAAGAAGCACAAGGAGAAGAATAATGGCACATAAGAAGGGACTAGGTTCAACCAAAAACGGCAGAGATTCCGAAAGCAAGCGCCTTGGTGTTAAAAAATTCGGCGGTGAAGAAGTTCTTGCCGGCAATATATTAGTCAGACAAAGAGGAACAAAATTCTTCCCCGGAAATAATGTGGCAAAGGGTTCTGATGATACCTTGTTTGCGCTTATTGACGGTGTGGTTAAATTTGAGGACCACAGAAGAACAAGAAAACAAGTCAGCGTCTACGCTAAATAGATTATTGCAAATTTATAATTTTAATATATGATAAATGTGTTGGGGGCGTAGCTCAGATTGGTTAGAGCGCATGCCTGTCACGCATGAGGTCG
>CANRHZ010000049.1 GCA_947630535.1 Candidatus Gastranaerophilales bacterium
GGTTCAATGTTTATTAATGCTAAACTGCTTGGCCTGCTTGGTTCCGGTAACTACTGGTCAGGCTCAGTCATTTCTTCAGGGGAAAACGGCATTGCATGGGAGCAGTACATGGGCTATGGGGACCGCTACAGGACCAAACGCCCGCTCTTGCGCTATGTTCGTTGCGTGAAAGATTAAAACCTTATAACAAAACACTAATCTATAAGTACGGCGGAAATTATCCCGTATATATACCAATGCAACTTAAAAATTGAAAATTTTATTAACAATCTTTTCTTTTAATTAAAAAACAGACCTCATTTAAATGAGGTCTGTTTCTATTTATCCTTCCGCAACAACGGTTGCAATCAACTCGCCGTAGCTATTAAAGCTTCCGTCCGTTTTTTCAACTATATAATTATAACCTTCTTTTCCTTCAATAGCTTTTTTTGCTTTTTCAAGGGCAATTTCGTAATCGTCCGTCTCAATTACAAGCGTTCTTGAAAATTCCGAATGGTTTTTTTCGGTATAAACCTGATACATAATTTCCTCCTTCTTTTATGTTAATTATAGTAAATTAATTTCATTTTACAAGCAAAAAAATACCCGCCATATAAGTCAGGCAGGTATTTTTATTTAAGCTTTTTTAAAACTATTTAGCTTCCTTTTCAGCTTCTTTTTCAGCTTTTTCGGTTAATTTTGAACCTTTCATAAGGTCAAAAATACCGCTGATTTTATAGCCTGCAAGTTTAAATATGCCTCTTGTACTATATGCAGGGCCATATTTAGGATTTTCATCAATTAATTTATTAATGTCCTCCATAGCTTTTTCTTTATCGCCTGCTTCAAAACCTATCATAGCTTTTGCAACACCTAATTCAGGATCTTTAGGGTCAATAGCGTATGCTTTATCAATATCAGTTTGTGCTTCGCTCCATTTTTCCAATGCAGCATAAGCTGAAGCTCTGCCAAAGTATCCTTCCTTATTGTTCGGAGCAACTTTAATAAGTTGGGTAAATGTGTCAACTGCCTCTTTTGCTTGTGAAGGTTGTACTTCGATTTGTGATTCGCCAAGCATGCTATAAATCTCTATATTTTTGGAATCTTGTTTTAGAGCCTTTTCAAGATGAGTGATTGCAGTTGCATAATCTTTGTTTTCATAAGCTTTTTTACCTGTTTCATAATCTGTTGTGTTTGCAAAAACAAACATTGTTGTTGCAATAAGCGCAACGAGGGTTGTCATTAATTTTTTCATTTAGCTATCCTTTCTACCTTACCTTTATTAACAGTTGAACCGAATTATCATCAAAGTGTTTGAATTTAACATTTCCGTATTTGTATAATGTCATAAGTCCTTTAACGTCGGTTTTGTTGACTTTAGCGGGTATAGGTGCATATTTATGGAAATATTTGTCGGTATCGTTTACAAGAAGAATTGTTTTTTTGTGCAAGAAGGGTTTATGAACTTTGATTTCGCCGTTTTCAAAGCTTGAAACCTTAATTACATCCGCATCAAAAATTTCTTTTAATTCTTTATCGCTTAGCGGAGTTTCTTTTACTTCATTATTTTTGAATGAAACTTTTGAGTATTTAAGTCCGTTATTATCAACACTTATAAGGTTTCCGTTATCAATAAACTCAAAGTTTCCTTTTAAGGTGAAAGCCTGTTTGCCGTTTGAATAGTAATATTCAGAATAGCTTCCGCTCCCGACTCCGGTTTTTTTGGTTAAAACTACTCTATCTTCTGTCATTCCGCCATTTGACCAAGTGTCAGATGTTGGGTAGTATACCACCTGATTGTTATTGTAAATTCCTTCAATGTCTTTTGCACATGCAATTCCCATAAATAAAGCAAAGGCAACGAATAGTGCCAAAAACTTTTTCATATTTTATACCTCCAAACTATTCTAAGTTTTTAATTATTTCATCCCTGAATTGGGTTGTGCTTGAATTTCCGTTGAGGTCTTGCGTTAAAACTTTTCCTTCTTTTATGGTTTTAAAAAGGGCATTTTCAATTTTTCTTGCAGCTTCTTTTTCGTTTATATGGTTTAGCATCTGAATGGCGCAAAGCGTTAGTGCGGTAGGGTTCGCAAGGTTTCTGCCTTTGATATCGGGAGCTGAACCGTGTACGGGTTCAAACACTGCATAATCACGACCTATGTTTGCACCCTGAGCAACTCCAAGCCCTCCTATTAAACCTGCTGCAAGGTCTGAAACTATGTCGCCGTATAAATTTGGCATTACAAGCACATCGAACTTATTCGGGTTTTGCACAAGCTGCATACAAAGCGCATCCACAAGAATTTCCCTGAATTCTATTTCGGGGTATTTTTTTGCAACCTCTCTTGCGCAATCCAAAAAAAGCCCGTCGGTTAATTTGCAGATGTTTGCTTTTGTGGCGCAATGCAAGGTCTTTCTTCCCATCTTTTTTGCATATTCAAACGCATATTCAACAATTCTATTTGATGCTCCTCTTGTAATTAGCTTAATTGAATGCATTGTGTCATCATTAATTTTTTCTTCAATCCCCGCATAGACATCTTCCGTATTTTCCCTTACAACAACCAAATCCACATTGTTAAAAGGGGTTTTTATTCCGTCTATATTTTTAGCGGGACGTACGTTTGCGTATAAATCGAGTTCTTTTCTTAATCTTACATTAACTGACCTGAACCCTTTTCCTATAGGGGTTGTAACAGGTGCTTTAAGGGCAACTTTATTTTTTTTGATGCTATCTATAACCCTTTTTGGTAGGGGGTCCCCTTCTTTTTCGATAACATCAAGTCCGGCCGTCTGCTCATCCCATTCAATATCAACTTTTGATGCTTCAATTATTTTTACTACCGCATCCGATATTTCAGGGCCTATTCCGTCACCTTTTATTAAAGTAATTTTGTGCATTAATTAACTGCTATCCTTTATGCAAAACTAAAATCGCCGTTTTTCTTGATATGTTCAATTAAGCCGCCGTCTGATAGCAATTTAATCATCACATCAGGAAGGGGCATAATTTCAATTTCTATATTTTTGGTTAAATCTTTCAGGATTCCTTTTTTTATATCAAGTTCAAGCTCATCTGAAGCATCAATTTTATCGGTGTCGCACTCTACAAGTAAAAGCCCTATATTGATTGCGTTTCTGTAAAATATTCTTGCAAAACTTTTTGCAATAACGGCACTTACACCCGCAATTTTAATAATTTGGGGGGCATGCTCCCTGCTTGAACCGAGGCCGAAATTTTTCCCCGCTACAATAAAATCACCTTTTTTCATAGAGGTTGCAAAATTAGGATCGGCATCTTCAAGAACGTGTTTTGCAAATTCTTCAAGATTGCTTCTTAAATGAAAAAGCCTTCCGGGGGCGATATGGTCGGTTGAAATTCCATCCCCAAATTTAAAAGCTCTCCCTTTTTTGACTTCCATAAAATCTTCCTTAAAAACTTTTGTTTCTATTATAATATAAATTATGAATAATACAAAATTAAAAATCGGCATTTTGGGATTGGGATTAATTGGCGGCTCAATTTTAAAGGCGCTTTCACCCCTAAATAAATATGAACTTTACATTTTTTCACACTCCTCATCAAATAAGGCGCTTGAATATACAAACCAAGTATCTTCGGATGATTTAAAAATACTTTCTCTGTCGGATATTGTGTTTGTTTGCTCTAAAATGAATTTAACCCTTGATTATTTGGATAAACTTGGCGGTGTTGTTTCTAAAAGCTGTATAGTGTCTGATGTATGCTCTGTTAAAGGGTTTTTAAAAGAGGACTATAACTATAATTTCATATCCTCTCATCCTATGGCGGGAACGGAATTTTTCGGGTTTGAAAATTCCGATGCAAACCTTTTTAGGGGGGCAAAATGGATAATTGAAAAGAAAAATCCTCTATTGGAAGCAGTTATAAAAGATACGGGCGCAAAACCAGTAATTTTTGATAAAATATCTCAAGATAAAATGACATCCGATATTTCGCACTTTCCTATGCTCTTATCCATGGCACTTTTTAATTCGGTTGATGATAAATCAAAAAAAATAGCCTCAAGCGGATTTAGAGATACTACAAGACTTTCCATGACCAATCCCGATTTGGCCTATGATATGCTAAAATACAATAGAGAAAATATTTTGACTTCTTATTTAAAATTCAAAGAATCGTTTGAAAAACTGATAAACTTAAAGGAAGATGATTTCAAGAATGTTGTTTTAGAAATAAATACAAAAAGACAAAATATGTACGATAAAAACGGGAAAAATAAAATTTGTTAAACAGAAAATTTAAAGCTTATAAAAGACTTTTTAAACAAAAAGGAATAATAAACATAACTTTGCTTGATGAATATATTGTTAAGCAAATTTTTGAGGTCTTTGTTTTGGGTGTTATTATTTTCACATCCATAATCTTTGCATCTGAAACTTTCACCCAGCTTATAAAACAAATTACTCTATACGGTATTCCTTTTAATATTGCGGCACTTATGATTGTCCTTAATCTCCCGCAGGTTTTTGTTATGACAATTCCGATATCAACCCTTTTTGCAACGGTTATGACAATAAATAAGTTAAGCTTAAATTCCGAAATTACTGTTTTAAGGGCTTGCGGAATAGGTATAAACAGAATTGCAAAGCCTGTTTTTGCGTTTGCAATCGTTATGACAATTTTAAGCTTTATGATAAATGAGTTTGTGGTTCCCGCCATGAGCACACAGTCAAGACATTTGGCACTTTATTCTCTCCAGCAAAAACACGTGCCCGAGGGAAGAAAAAATTTCACCCTTAACGAAATGAATAGCCAAGGTGTACTAAAAAGGCTTATATACGTTCAAAGTTGCGAAGATAACGTATTGAACAATATAACGGTTCTTGATATGTCAAAAGAAGATACAATCCAGTTAATTCAGGCAAAATTGGGCAGCACCTCGGATGAAGGGTGGGTGTTTGATAGCGGAGTTATATATACCCTGTCTGCTACGGGTAAAATCTATAACACAACGCTTTTTGAAAATTCGGTTATAAATTTCGGTGTTGAAAATCTCGAAAACTTTACGCAAGAAGAAGCAAGCCAGTTTAACTTTTTTAAATTGGTTAAATACATTAAAGATAACTCCAAAAACCCTGACTTTATAAAAAAACTAAAAATAAGCTATCAAATTCAGCTTTACGATAAATTGGCGCTTCCGATTACAACATTTGCCCTTGCACTTGTCGGTATTCCGCTTGCAATAACACCCCCAAGAGTCAGATATAACAGGGGCTTTTTGTTTTCGGTCATGATAATATTTATATACTATGTGATAAGGGCGGTTTCTCTTAATTTAGGCGAAGCATCAAAATTGCCGCCGATTTTGGCAGCATGGCTTCCTGTTGTTATAATAAGCATCTTAGGGTTTATAATGTACAGAAAAAAAGCCTATAGTATAACATAAAAAGGTATTAAAAAAGCGGGCTTTAAAACCCGCTTTAAATTTTTTATCCTCTGATTTTTAAATCTTTAACAATTTTTCTGTACTGTTCAAGATTTTTATTTTTTAAATATACAAGCATTCTTTTTCTTTTACCAACCATCATCAAAAGACCTCTTTTTGCCTGAAAATCTTTTGCGTTGGTTTTAAGATGCTCTGTAAGTTCAGAGATTTTTTGAGTCAGCATTGCAATTTGAACTTCAATTGAACCTGAGTCTTTTTTGTCTTTTCCGAATTTGGAAATAATTTCCTGTTTGTTTTTTAGGTTGATTGTCATTTTCTTTTTCCTTCTTTGTCTTGCTTATCACAGTACACAAAGGCATTTTCTTTGTATGAAACTTAATATCCTATAAAAAAATTTTTTTGTCAAACAATAAATCCGCTCTATACAAAGCGGATTTATTTTTAATTATTCATATAAATTGTTTCAAATGCGTAACCAACCTTTTTTTCCTGCTTAAAATTCAAATATTCCATAGGATTGGTAAGCACTTCCTTAAAATCGTAAAGTTCATTTTTACATTTAACAAGCTCTTTAAATATTTCTAAATTCTCCATATTTAAATAGTCAAGATTGGCGCCAACTCTGAATATAAAGTCTGACCTTGTTTGTCCGTTGGCATTGAATTCTTCTTCGTTATAGAGCTTTGATGCTTCTTCAATTATCTTAATTTTGTCATCATTTAAGTTTGTCTGACTTAAAAGAAAACTTATATCAAAGTATTTCAAGTTGGGCATTTTTGCCAGAACTTCAAAATATTTTAAATTTTCTTTCTTGCTAACGGAAACAATTTCTTTAATTTCTTTTTGTGTAAATTTAAAGCCCGTTTTGATACTGTTGTCATAATTTTCAAGCAAACTCGTCAGTTCTTTGAATAAAGAAAATAAACTCATAATATATTCTTAACCTTACTTCCTATAGTTTATATAAAAATTTTTATGTAGAAAAATTGCGCAAATGTTAATTAAATTTAAAAAAATTTACTTATTTATGATATAAATATTTTTATGAAAAAGATAGAAATATACGATACAACTTTAAGAGATGGCGCCCAATCGGAAGGGATAAATTTTTCCGTATCCGATAAACTGAAAATTATTCAAAAATTGGATATGCTGGGGGTTGATTACATTGAAGCCGGATGGCCCGGAGCAAATCCTGTTGATGATGAAATTTTTGATAAAATTTCTAAACTAAATTTAAAAAATTCTAAAATAACGGCTTTTGGCTCAACAAGAAAGCCCAATTCAGATGTTAAAAGCGACAATATAATTAAACATCTTTCAACATCAAACGTATCCACCGTTACAATTTTTGGTAAATCATGGGATTTTCAGGTTGTTGAAGCTCTAAGTACAACACTTGAAGAAAATCTTTCCATGATAAAAGACAGTATTGAATATCTCATATCAAAAGGAAAGGAAGTTTTCTTTGATGCCGAGCACTTTTTTGACGGATACAAAAATAATAAGGGTTATGCTCTTGAGGTCATAAAAACGGCACATAATGCGGGGGCAATCCGAATTATACTCTGCGATACAAACGGCGGGTGTATAAATAACGATATATATAAGATTACAAAAGAAGCAAATGAATACCTAAAAACCGCACTTTTAGGGATACACTGTCATAATGATTCCGATTTGGCAACGGCAAACTCGATTGCCGCAATTGATGCGGGAGCAATTCAAGTTCAAGGAACAATTAACGGATACGGCGAAAGATGCGGAAATGCCAACTTGTGTTCCGTAATACCAACACTTGAACTAAAAAAAGACTATTTAATACTGGGCGATAAATTGACGGGTCTTGTTGAATGCGCAAGAGGAATAGCAGAAATTGCAAATAAATCAGTTGAATCCAACATGCCATATATAGGAAGGAGCGCATTTGCCCATAAAGCAGGCATCCATGCTTCAGGTGTAAGAAAAAATTCCCAAACTTATGAACATATAAACCCGGAGTTAATCGGAAACGAAAGAAGATTTCTTGTGTCCGATCAGGCAGGATGCGCTTCAATTAAAGAAAAATCAAAAAATTTCAGGTTTATTAAACTTGAATATGATTCAGATATAAAAAAAGTTACCGAAAAAATTAAACAACTTGAATGGCAAGGCTTTGCCTATGAAGGGGCGGATGCGGGGTTTGAAATTCTTGCAATGAGCGTTCTTAATAAAAAGCCTGAACTCTTTGAACTGTTGGGCTTTAGGGTAATTGGTGATACAACAATTGCAGATAAAAATAACATTGCAAAAAACATTACAATTACGGAAGCCTCGGTTAAAATTAAAATTAATAACGAGATAATTCACACGGTATCAGAAGGGGACGGCCCCGTTAATGCGCTTGATATTGCTCTAAGAAAGGCATTATCCGAAAAGTATCCAAAAGTAAAAAACTTTAAACTTTCCGATTTTAAAGTAAGGATACTTGATTCAAAGGACGGAACCGCAGCAACAGTCAGGGTTTCAATTGAAAGCACCGACGGAATTAACAAATGGGATACGGTAGGGGTTTCTCAAAACATAATTGATGCTTCTTATAATGCAATAGCGGACAGTATTCTATACGGCCTTATTATACAGGCATCAGCCGACGGGATTAGCCTTATTAAATAGCCCGACTTACCAATTGATATTTTATAACCCTTTAGAATATCATTTTCCCGTACTTCAAATATGGTGAGTTTATGGCGCCCGTTGAAAGAGAGATTAATACCAATGAAAAGTTTCTTGCACATATTGCCCATGACCTTAAAACCCCTATTAAGGCACAGGCAAGGGCAATTGAACTTTTGTTTTCGGGGGCATTGGGGAATTTAAATGAAAATGTGCAAAATATGCTTATTAATATGAATGCTTCAAATAAGTATATGCAATGCCTTATAGATAACATTTTGACCGATTACAGGCTGAATAACTTTAATTTTGTTTTAAATAAAACGGATAACGATATAAGAAAGACTATTGAAGAATCCGTTAAAAATGTTGAAATTCTTTTTGTATCCAAAAAACAAAGGATTGTATTAAACTATTTTGCAAACAGTTTTATAAAAAATTATGACGATATTCAAATTCAAAGAGTAATCGTTAATTTGCTTTCTAACGTTTATGAATATTCAAAAGAAAATTCAACGGTTATCTTAAATGTGAAAGAGGAAGGTGTATATTTAACCGTTGAAATTGTAAGTAAAATTTCTTACCTTCCAAAAGAAACAGCCTCTCTAAATCTCGTAGGTGCGGGGGATAAAATCGGGTTTGTAAACTGTTCAAAAATTATTTCCATGCACAACGGAATAATAAACGGCAGCACAAATTCAAACGGCGAATATAAGGTAGAGGTTAAATTGCCTTAATACATTGATATAATTTTATCTATTGACTGTTTTGCAAGGTTGAACATTTCATCAAACTGCTCTTTATCAAAGGCTTCTCCCTCTGCCGTTCCTTGAATTTCAATAATTTTACCCCTTGAAGTTAAAACAATATTGGAATCAACATCCGTTGTTGAATCTTCACTGTAACATAAATCAACAAGGACTTCTCCGTTTAATATCCCTACAGATATTGCCCCAAGAGGTTCAATAATCGGGTTTTCTTCAAGTTCTCCGCTTTCTGTCATTGAATCAAAAAGGTCTTTTAAGGCAAGATAAGCTCCGCAAATTGCTGCAACCCTTGTCCCGCCGTCTGCTTGAATAACATCCGCATCAATGGTTACCGTTCTTTCGCCCATTTTTTCTAAATCCACAACCGCTCTTAAGCTTCTGCCTATAAGCCTTTGTATTTCCTGAGTTCTGCCCGATAGCTTGGTTCTTTCCCTCTGACACCTTATTGAAGTTGAGGTCGGAAGAAGTGAATATTCTGCCGTAATCCAGCCTGTTGCATCTTCTTTTGGCATCCATTTCGGTGTAGTATTTTCGCAAGTTGCACAAACCAAAACTTTGGTATCGCCAAATTCTACCAATACAGAGCCTTTTGCATATTTTGTGTATTGTCTTGTGAATGTTATTTTTCTTAATTCGTCATTTGCTCTGCCGTCAACACGCATATTCTCTCCTCAGCCAAAACTTAAACTATCTTATTATATCATATAGGTCAATAATTCAAAAAATAAAATTAGATTTTATTCGGATAAAATAGTGTGGGGGGGAGAATATAATTTATTGTGTAAATCCTCAACTCTTCTGATTGCTTTTCATCTCCCCCTTTTTGTCTTTTTAAAAAAGGGGTCTTTTTATTAATTTTATAACTTTAGCTTTTTATTCTTTAATTGTGCTATTCTTTAAATACGGCATTTATATTATTCCGTACAGTTTATGGTTAATCCCTTTTGTCCGATTTTTAAGAGCATATAATAATATTTCATTTCTTCATCGGTTTTAGCCGAGTTTAATATTTTTATTGATTTTAAATATATGGATTTATTTATATTTTTATTATCCGAAACCGTTTCTGAGTTTTCCAAATTAAAATTTAAAAAAGATGACAATTTTTTTAAAGTGTTATAAGTAGGTAAATGCAGGCCGTTTTCTATTTTTGATAAATGTTTTGAATCCATATCAACTTTTTCTGCAAGTTCTTCTTGAGTTAAACCCATTAATTGTCTTGCTTCTTTAATTTTTCTGCCTATATTATTTTCTTTATTCATAACACCTCTTTTTATTCATTGTTAATAAAATTAACAAGATAAAAAACCTCATTATTAACTAGTAAACACTAACTAATTTGTCATATTTGACAACCAGACATTTGGGTAATATACTTTACAAGTACTGTTTTATGAAAAAGAGGGCGGAAATGAAAAAAAGTAAAATTATACTGACATCTTTGCTATTGGGTTTGGTTGGTCAATACGGTACAATCCTTCCGACATTTGCTGAAGATGATTTCAGTATTCAAGTAGAAGGTACATTTTCAAATTTTACTATGGATGGCGGAAATGTTACCATAACTGAGGATTCCCATGTTACTAATGTTGAAAATAAGGGTGATGGGACACTTACAAATAAAGGTACCGTTGATGGAACAGTAAAAAACTCAAATGAAAGCGGTAACCTTACAAACGAAGGCACAATGAACCTTGGTGGTAATACAAGTGAAAGCGAATCAGGTAGTGAAAACAAAGGTACTTTTACCAATGAAAAAAGCGGTACATTAAATAATAACGGAAAATTTAAAAACGAAGATGACGCCACTTTTTTAAACAAAGGTGTATTAAATAACGGTACAGGTGAAGGAGAAGAAGAAAACAAAGCCGAATTATCGGGAAATGTTACCAATGATGGCGGTGCTATTCGTAACTTTGGTAAAATTACAAATGATGGAATTGCACCAGAAGGTGACGGCAAAGGGCTTCAAAATAACGGCACCATATATAACGAAAAAGGCGGCACAATTGAAGGCACTGTAGTAAATAATGAAAACGGAACATTATATAACGCAAATGGCGCTACCATTCAAGGTTCAGGCGATGAAGAAAGCGGTATGGGTTCACTCTTTAATAAGGGCGGAAATGTTGTTAATGACGGTGAAATACAATCTGAAATTAATTCAACAGGTGGTGTTATAACAAACGGTAAAAACGGTAAAATTGAAAATAGTGATGATGATCTAAAACTATCAATATCAGGAAGCGACACAACCGTAAATAACGAAGGCACTATTACAGGCGGTATAGATCTTGATAACTCTGTTATCAATAATAGCGGTACCATTGATTTACAAAAACAAGAAATAACTAACACAGGAAGCGGCGAAGAAAGCGAAATAAAAGGCGATTTAGTTGTCAATTCATCAGGTACTATAAAAGGCGGAACGATAAATGGAAGCGGTGAAACAGGAAATGTTGTTGTTAACTCAACAGGAACGCTTCATAATGTGACCATAGAGGGCGAAAATGCTACCGTAAATAGCAGCGGTACAATAAATGGGGATGTTAAAGTTAAAGACGGCGGAAGTATTCATCTTGATGACAATGTTAATTTTGGCCTAAGAAGCAGAGTGGAAGTAAGCAAAAATGGTTTAGTTGATACTACAAACGGAACTCTAACGGATTACAGTACAACCGTTCAAGTTAACAGTAAGGGTCATTTTAAAGCAGATATCAGCTCAGCCACGGGCGAAACAGATAAATTTAAGTTTACAAAGTCAAGCAGCAGCGATTTTTACCTTGATGATTTTAATATGATACCTGACACTCTCGTTAGCTCGGGGCACTTGACCATGGATCAACTTAAAGAAAATTTGGGTCTTAAATTTAATTTGAAATTTGGTGAAGATGCAAAAAAAGACCATCTTTATTTATCACCCCTAAGGTGGACAAATGCCAGAATGGATGAAAACGGGTTTTCCTATGGCCCCACCGGCAACTCCTACCATGACTTCAACCCCGCTATCATGGCAGGCCCCGTAGCTGCTCAACTCGGCGGTTACC
>CANRHZ010000050.1 GCA_947630535.1 Candidatus Gastranaerophilales bacterium
GGGGGGGGGAAGCTTTTTTAATACTTCGTTTATTTTATCCCACGAATCTTCAAACTGACTTTCGCTAAACACATAGTCGCTTGTGAGATTTGTTCCAAACCCGCCAAAATTGTCACACTTTTCGCACATTTCAATTTGTTTTCTGTCGTACCTTAATTTATCCCTGATTTCTCTAAAGTTGTTATTGTACCAGATGTCTTTCAATTTTTCTTTATTAAGGTCGCCAAGCGTATGGGCTCCTTTGGCATCATTACAACATAGAGAAATCTTGCCGTCAGGTCGGATAATTATTTGTTTAAACGGCAGAAGGCATGTTGTTTTTAATTCGTAAATAATTTTTCTGTTTTTTGATTTTCCGCCTCTGTTATTTCTTATTGCGTTTTTATCAATAAGCTGGACTTTTACCTTTTTTCGAAGGTGCTTATTTTTATGACATTCTTCTATAACAGGCATGATATTGGATGGAATTTCTTCATTTTCATCATAATAAATATCTATGCAAAAGGTGTCACAATATGGGATTAATCTGTTAAATTTTTCTTTATTTAAAAGTATTCCGTTCGTAAAAAATGACAGATGAACTTTTGGAAGCTCACTTTTTATATGTTCAACAAAACTAAAAATCCTTTTATCCATCAAAGGCTCGTTATTTGAAAATATGGAAACTCTCCCTGTAAAGTTCATTTCTTTTAGTTGCGAAATAATGTTTAAAAACAAGTTTTCATCCATCATTTTAAATTCACGGGTATCATCATGCCTGTTAACGGGACAAAAAGCGCATTCTCCGTTGCATCTGTTTATTGTTTCTATTTCAACCATAGAAAACATCGGAATACCTTTTTTATACATTTTTTCTATTTGTTTTCTTACAACCGGAGCATATTTTATATCCTTTATTTCAAGCTCGGGGTTTTTAACATATATCTCATACATATCGGGGTTTGTTTTTAAGCCCTTTAGATATCTTTCGTTTTTTTCTTTAATTTTAAGGTAGCTTTTATTCAAATTTCTATACATTACTCTGTAGCTTCTTACCTTTAACTTAAGACCAAAAAGCGTAAATACTTTATGAGATTTTGTATTTTTTATTGAAAATATGCTTTGAATAAAACTGTCAGGCATTGTTTATAATTTCCTCCATCAAATCGACCACTCTTTTAGAGGCATTGCCGTCTTCTAAGTTTCCTTTTTCTTTTAAAAATTCATCAACTTTTCTTTTGTATGAGTCATAATCAAAGTTTTTGATGTTTTCTATAAGTTCAGCGTTGTTTCTTGCAATTGAAAACGGAGTTTGTTCAAGAGGATAATATAAGCCCCTATCCGTATTGTATTTTTCAATATCCGTTGCATAGATAAACCCCGGTTTTTTGGTCAAAATAAAATCATATATACAGGATGAATAATCCGTAATCATCATCTCGGATGCAACCATGAGCTCTTGTATATCAGAATATAAACTTGCATTTATAATTTTATCACTGAATTCAAAAATTCTTGGCGCTTCTTTTCTTAGTATATGGTGCATTCTAATTAAAACTACCGTATCTTCGCCGTACACTTTTAATAAGTTTTTTATATCAATTGCATAGCAATCAAGTATTTTTTCGCTTCTGTATGTCGGAGCATATAAAATTATTTTTTTATTTTTTTCAATTCCATACTTTGAATACACTTTTTCTTTAATTTTTTGTTTTTCTTCTTCCGGTTTAAAGAAAATATCGTTTCTCGGATGTCCGAATTCTTTTATCTTGCAATTCGTATAATAAAGTGCCTCAGGCAATATCTTGCTCTCCCACGGGCAATTTGAAATAAAGTAATCAACAAGAGTTCCTTCTTTTTTATAGACTTTAAGCGTTTCAGCGTTATTTCTTTTGTTTATAAAGGTATTCATATGCCCTTCCAGCCTTTTTATTCCGAAGGAACCATGGAAAGTGTTTATATAAAATTGCCCCTTTCTTTTTTCAAGCCCAAGCCTTATGTGCTCATCTTTTCTGCAATTATCTACCCATATTTTTGCGTTTGAAAGTTCCTTGAGCGATTTTTTATTGAAAAAAGAAACCATACGTATGTTTTTTGGAAAGTTGTCAAATTCAATTTCTTTTTTAATATCTTTAACAAGCCAAACAAGCTCCCAATCAAGCCCTCGCCTCATAATTTCTTCCGCTATGTATTTTGGGTTGCAGGTATATGTTTTTCCGTTTAAATTTACAAAGACAATTTTATTTTTCTTTAAAGGCTGCATTCTATATATAAATGAGCGGATTTTATTTATTATGTCGTTATCCAGATTAAAGTTTTTGCCAAAGAGGGTTAGAATTTTCTTTCTGTCTTTGTTTTTTATGGAAAAGATTTTCTCAAGCGGGTGTTTGTATACTTCAGGGGGCATAACAAAAATTTCTTTTATATCGAGCTGATAATAAAAGCTGCTTATTAAATAACTGTAAGCATCCTCAATAGAAACGGAACACTTAAAGCCTAAATCCCTTATTTTTGATGTATCAAGGTTCCAATGGGTGGTTTTAGGGTATATTGAGTTTTCTTTTAAATCAATTTTGTATGAAATAAATGAATATTTTTTTACTATATTTTGCACCGTATCTATTATCTTTGATGTGCATTTTTCGTTTGCAACATTATAAACTTCCCCGTTTTTTCCTTTTGATAAAAGTATAAATATCGCATTTATAACGTCTGTTATATAGCAAAAACTTCTGACAGACTCCCCTGTGGTGTTTAAGATTATATCTTTTTTCTCAACAACACATCTTGCTATATGAGCATATATATGAAAATCGTTATAGTCAGCATTTGCACCAATTACCTGAGCCAGTCTTGCGCTAAGAACGGGCAGATTGTATTCTTTTGCATATTTTTTGCATAAATTTTCAGCCTCACGCTTTGCCCTCGGGTAGGAGCTTCTTGGAGAATTTATGTCTATTAATCCTAAATCATCTTCTTTTAGCGGTTTTTCGGTATCAATTTGTCCGTATGCTTCCATGGAAGAAAGATTTATAACTTTTTTTACATTCTTTTTTCTTGCAAATTCAAGTATATTTTTTGTACCGTCAAGAATTGTATTATATGTTTGATTAGGGTATTCAACAAAATATTTTGAATGGGTATTACTTGCACAGTGGATTATATAATCGACTTTTCCTTTATATTTTATAGGTTCGTTTATATCCTGTATATGAAGTTTTAAATTTTTGTTTGAAACAACAAGCTCTCTTACAAAAAACTTTTTTGCCTTTTTTAAATCTCTAACGGAAGCTATTACTTTAATATTCAAATTTAAATTGTCGTTGGCAGCTAAAATGCACCTTACTATAAAACTTCCTATTATACCCGTTGCCCCTGTTATAAAAAAAGTTTTATTTTTGTATAGTTCCCAATCAAACAACGGGTTTTGCCAGATTGTTTGAATATCATTTTTTACTATTGGATTTCTTACCAAATTATTCATTGTGCAATACCCCTTCATATTGTCCTCTTTCTTTCCCCGAATAAAGGTTCTTGAAGGTGGCGGGGGGGGGGTAACCGTTTCTGTATTTTATAATCCCTTCAAGGATAAATAAATCTACAATTGTTGTGATTTTTATATTCCCATAGTTGCCCCTTATCATATAAGTTGGTTTATTTAGCCTGTCAAACATTGTGCAAGAATCAATAATATCAGTATAGTTCGGGTTAATTTTTCTTATTTGTTCATGCGCTTCAATAATTTCGCCAAGATAAAAAGTCTGAGGCGCTTGAGCGCAGTAGGTATTTTTTCTGTACGGTATATTGGTCGGCTTTATGCCGTCAGTGCTTTCCAATACTGTTTCAAAACAAGGAGTGGAAGTAATTGCGTTACCGTTTTTTATTGTGCTTTCTATATTTTTTGTTATTACTTCTTTTGTTATATTTGGTCTTACACCGTCATGGATTAGAACTATTGAATTTTCAGGGTTTTCTTCTTTTGCACATTTAAGTGCATTATAAATTGATTCTTGAGCGCAAAATCCCCCTTTTACAATTTTTGAAATTTTTGTTATTTTGTATTCTTTTATAAGTTCTTGCATGTAATCAATGTAATTTGGATGTATTGCAACATAAATTTTATTTATTTCGCTATGGTTTTGGAAATGTTCAAGGGTATGAATTATGATAGGCTTATTATTTATTTCCAAAAACTGTTTTGGTGTTGCATTTTCGGATGCATTCAGCCTTTTTCCTTCTCCCCCTGCAAATATAACTGCAATATTATTCATCAATCTTGCCTTCCATTATTTTTTCGATTTTGTCAACCACCCTTATTGAGGCCTTGCCGTCCTCTATACAACCTTTTTCATTAAGAAATAATTCCACGCCTTTTTTGTATTTTTCAACATCAAAATTTAATATGTTGTATTCAAGAGTTTCGTTATCTTCCGCAATAGGAATGGGAGTTGATTCAAGAGGGTAATAAAGCCCTCTTTCTTCCGTAAATTTGTCTTTATCGGCTGCCAGAACAAAAATCGGTTTTTTTGTCAGGATAAAATCAAACATACATGAAGAATAATCCGAAATCAAGACATCTGCCGAAGCCAGTAATTCCATAATATCCGGATAATGTGTTGCATTAATAATATCCTTGCTTTTTGGAATTAAAACTTTATTTTGATAAATATTCCTCGGGTGCATTCTTGATAAGAATATAAAATCAGATTGATATTTTGCCCTGAAGGCATTTAAAATTTTGGGGTAATCAAGAATGTTCCACTCAAAGCCCTTATAGTCACGAAATGAGGGCACGTATAAAATTATTTTTTTGTCATGGGGTATATTATAATAGCTTTTTATTTTCTTTATTTCGGGAGCGTTATCTTTAAAGAAAATATCATTTCTCGGGTGCCCGAGCTTTTCTGTTTTTACATTATGAAAGAAATTTTCATATAAAACATCATCATCAAACTTGCTGTTCGATAAAACGATATTAATCATTTTTGAGTCTTTAATGCCAAGAGGTACCCAATCGTTCTCTTTTTTTGTTAAAGGAGAAGCCAAGCCTATTTGTTTTATCCCCAAGCTGCCATGCCATGTTTGAAGATAATATTGATTTTCTTTTTTTGTAAGACCTCTAAAGGTATGGTATAGCTTTCTTTGATTATCCACCCATAATTTTGCACTTGCAAGTTCAACAAAAGCTTTACGTGAGCGGAATTTTACCAGTCTGATTTGTTTTGGAAAGGAGTTATCTTTTTCAAATTGCTTAGGGTTATTAACAAGCCAAACAAGCTCATAATCAAGTTTTCTTTTTATAATTTCCTGAGCAATATATTTTGGGTTGCAGCTATATCCTAAGCCCTTAAAATTGCAAAATACAATTTTATTTTCTTTGACCTTTGTTTTAAGGCATAATTTTTTATATTGGTCGCAATAGTTTATGATAAACGGAATACCGAGAATAACAATCATTTTGTTATTCTTCGTGTTTGTTATTGAAAACAGTTTTTCTAAAAAACTCAGTTTTTTATATTTTTCATTCTTCATTTATTAACCCCGAAACGTAATCTTTTATTATTTTGGATGAAGGCATTTGACCCAAATTTATGTTATTTTCTATTATGTCTTTCCTTATGTTTGCTTTTTTGTCAAGGTTAAGAACCAAAATGTCATAAAGATATTTTGATAATTCTTCAGTGTTGTGTGCGCTATAATATCCTTTTATTATTTCTTGCCCGAATTCATTATGGCCTATCGAATTTTCACTCACAAGATGAATGACGGGCTTTAGAGTAGGCAGGTATTCAAACAAAAACGAGTTACAATCGGTTATCAATAAATCAGAGGTTCTGAACATATCAAAATATGCTCCCTTTTCGTAAACTTGAGCGTTTTCCAATTTATTCCAGTTGTTAAAATATTTGTTTACTTCATCAATACTCATAATTTTTCTGTTAACAAGATGACGCTTTAATTGCGGATGGGGCTTTATTATAAATTCATACTCCTTGTGGCTTAAAGCAAAATCGTATAAAAACTTTCCGCTCCATAAGAACGTGCCGTATTTTAGTGCGCTTGATTTAAAAAAGGAATAGTGCGGTGCATAAATTATACGCTTTTTGTCGCTTTTCCATATTGTGTTGTTTGGATTAACAGGTTTTCTGTATTCGTCAATTTTCGGGTGACCCGCAAATTTTATATGTCTTTCATCAAATCCTTTTTTGATAAGAAGCTTTTCTATGTATGAATTATCAACAAAATAGGTATACATAAGTTTATATATAGGGTTATATTCGTTTATCCCGTTACTAATGCAAGAACCGTATGAACAACACAAATTAAGAGCATACTTTGAAGTTTCAATCGGGTGCTGATTTTTTGTTCTTTCATACATTTCATCATAAAAGATTATGTCGGGTTTGAACTTTTTTATATCTATCTCTTTTTTTAATTTAAAATCGTATGTTAAATCAACATTTAACCCTAAACCCTTAAAAAATTCATAATTATCCATGGCCGATTTTTCCCAATTCAGCCATTCAAATTTTTTCTTTTGTAAAAGCTTATTTACCGCAACTAAAACAAGCGGCTCAAATCTTGAATCTTTATTAAATTCTTCATAAATTGATTGATATGCCCATTTTGAACAGTCACTGTTTAAAAATACAACTTTTATCTTGTCTTTTTTTATCTTTTGTTTGAGTTTTTTAATTGTTTCAATGTATCTGTTTTGGGTCGGTTTAATATTTTTATCAATGAAGCTTTGTATAAGGTAATTTTTATATTCCCTTCTTTTTTCTTTAGAGGGAATAAGCCAAGAGGTTAGATTATATATTATTTTATAAATCATATTTTACCTCTTTGATTTTTATATAATTCAAAAGATAAATTTTCTTTGTATGAAGGCTTGATTTTTCAAGATAGAAAGGGATATTAAAAAATTTTATTTCTTTTGTAATTGCCCAAAACTCTTTATCCCTGATTTTTACATTTTTTTCTTTTAAGAATTTTAAAACACTGAGCCTTGAATTTTTCTTATCTTGATTTAATTTGGTGCGGTGTTTAATTTTTTTAGAGTTTACGGTTGAATTAGGGTTTCTGAAATAATAGTAATTAATATCAGGTACACTTACCGTTCCGTTTGCATAGTATATGGCTTGTGTTACAAAGAGTTTATCTTCGCAATAACACCCTTGCGGCCATTTGATGTTATTTTGATTTAAAAATTCTCTTTTATATATTTTATTTGTCGGGCATGGATTTTTTGCAAGTGCACAGGAATCAAATTTATCCTGCATTTTTGTATTAAAGCATTCTTCTTTTATATTCAGTCTTTTTTTGGTTTTTCCGTTTCCTATTCTTACGTTTGTACAGAATGCAATATCTGAACTATATTTTTTTGCGGCATTGTATAGTTTTTCAAAATAATTTAAATCTACCCAATCATCACTATCAACAAAACCTATATATTCGCCTTTTGCAATTTCCATGCCTGCATTTCTTGCGGCACCCTGAAGTTTGTTTTCTTGTTCAATTAATTTAATTCTTTTATCGTATTTTAAAAACAGATTTACAATCTCTACCGTGTTATCGACTGAGCCGTCATTTACAACTATAATTTCTATATCATTCAGGCTCTGTTGAATTAAACTGAATAAACACCTTGCTATATAGTCTTTAGCGTTATATGCGGGAATAACCACGGAAACTTTCGGGTTTCCGTTTGATTGCGGAATACAAAGATTATCTAGCCGCTTTTTTATACTCCCTATCTCATTTGCCAACAGTGTCATTTTTTGTGTTCTTTCTAAAAAAACTTTTATTAGAGTATCAACTATTGCAGATTGGTTTTCAACCCAACATAATATTTATTATCTTAAGTAAGCTTTATTAAAATCCTTGGAACAATATTAACACAAAGAAAAAGCTCAAAAAAACTTTTTGTTGTTTTATTAAAAGAGCTTAATAATAGATTACGCAAAAATTTGTTGAAACTTATGTAAGATTAACCTTTCTTTATGTATTTTGTAATAAAAAAATATCGGGATGACAAGGACATTTAAAACCCTTGCGGTTTTAAAGGCAGACTTGCCATAATAAAGCAGGTTTAAATCCTAAAGATTTTTGTAATAAAAAAATATCGGGATGACTGTACAAGAACATGCAGTTTGATTATTTTTAAACTTAGTTTGATGTTGCAATGACAAGATATGAACCAGATAAGGCTATAATTACTATTAAATCTTATTCTAAGTAATTAGTACATAATCAACACTTATGATAAAATTCAACTATGGAAAATCAGAAATTATTATACATAATAGCAGGTGCAAACGGCTCAGGTAAAAGTACTTTAGCTGAGGTTTTGCTTAAAGAAAAAAATCTTGATTTTTTAAATGCTGATGAAATTGCAAAAGAAATTTCGCCTAATGCTATTGATAAAGTTCCAATATCGGCAGGAAAAGTTTATTTTAAAAGATTACAACAATATTTTAATAACAATAAGTCTTTTGCCGTTGAATCAACATTATCGGGCAATAATATTATCAGAATAATAGAAAAAGCTAAAAAGCAAAATTATAAAATTATTTTGGTATATTCTTTTTTGCAAAATTGTACTTCTTGTATTGAAAGAGTTAAACAAAGAGTAAAAAACGGCGGACACAATGTTGCTGAAGCCGATATTATCCGCAGATATTATAAAAGTATAATGAATTTTTGGACAAAATATAAAAATATAACCGATGAATGGACATTATTCTATAACGGATATGATTATGCTCCTTCAATAGTTTCTTTTGGACAAAAAGATAACTATGATATAATAAATAAAGAATTACAAAATAAATTTGAAAGTATATTTCAATTTGCAAAGGATAAAATAGAAAATAATGACAGATAAAGATGCTTTAGAATTACTAAATATGTTTACAACGGCTTGCAAAATTGCGAAATCAAGAAATAAATTTGAGTTTAGATTAAATATGCAAGAAGCCACCTTGTCTGAATTATTAAAACAAGCTTTTCCCTACCTAAAAGACGACATAAATAGAAATAATATAGCTAAAAGTATTTTAAATAATTAACCTTAATGCGTAAAATTGTTGGTTAAATATAAAAACAAAAATTAGTCCAGTTCTTTTATATTTTTTATAGATTTATAAATATATTTTAACTGTTTTGTAGATAGTGTATTTATATCAGAAATAATTTCAGTTTTTAATTCATCATCAGATAATATATGTCCGAAATCAAATAACTCTTTTATATCAACATTAAGAGCATCCGCAATTTTTGATAGTTTTTCTGCCGACATAAATTTCTTGCCGTTTTCTATACGGCTTAAATTATTTGTATCAGAACCAATAAGCTCAACAAGTTCTTCTTGAGTAATATTTTTAGATTTTCTAAGCTCTTTTATCCTTGCTCCTAATTGAGCTTTAATATCAGACATAATGCCTCCAATGCAGACTTGCCATAATAAAGCAGGTTCAAATCCTAAAGATTTTTGTAATAAAAAAATATCGGGATGACAAGGACATTTAAAACCCTTGCGGTTTTAAAGGCAGACTTGCCATAATAAAGCAGGTTCAAATCCTAAAGATTTTTGTAATAAAAAAATATCGGGATGACAAGGACATTTAAAACCCTTGCGGTTTTAAAGGCAGACTTGCCATAATAAAGCAGGTTCAAATCCTAAAGATTTTTGTAATAAAAAAATATCGGGATGACAAGGACATTTAAAACCCTTGCGGTTTTAAAGGCAGACTTGCCATAATAAAGCAGGTTCAAATCCTAAAGATTTTTGTAATAAAAATGTAAAGTAACATGAGGTTACAGAAAAAGTAACACAAATTTCCAGAAAAAACCAAACATAAAATGTAAATTATTGTGAACAAAGTTCTCTAAAATCTAACATTGTTCTTGACAAAAATTTTTATTTGTCAGAAACTAGTCTTAGGTTAAAGTTTCCCGCTTTGACATGAGAGGTAAAACTCTTGAGAGTCGGTAGTAACGACTCACCAAATGGGACGGCGATGTATATTCGTACCTTGATAACTATAATAATATCTATATCATAATACCATAAATACATATGTGGGTTATATATAGGTTGTATTTATTGTTAATCAGGTTATGTACTGTAACTGTTACCATAGTATGCATTAACAAGGGGAACTTTGTTTATGCATGATAATAGGGTATTCGAACAAACTAATCCTGACCAATTGCTCCTTTTTAGGTGGGGAACCAGGCAGAAGTCTGCTAGAAAGGAGAAACGAGATGAGGAAAAAACTCAAAATCAAAAAATGGACTGGTTTGCTTTACACCATTATCAGAGCCATAATTCTTGTTTTGGAATTATTAAAGCATTTTAAGTAAGGCTAGAATACCTTTTTTTATCTATAATAGGAATTTTATCAAATGTTAGGTGAAGCTTTAAGATTAATCCGAGTTTTCCATGATGTTAAATTAAATGAGTTAGCAGAGCAACTTAATGTATCAAAAGGATATATTTCTGAAATTGAATCGCAAAAAAAGAAACCGTCTTTAGAACTGATAGAAAAATATTCAAAAAGATTTAAAATATCGACTTCTGCTATTATGTTATTTTCAGAAGAATTAGATAAAGACAGAAGTGATTTAAAAATTGGTATTAGAAATAAAATATTGAAGTTTTTACAAATAGTTGAACATATAACAATTAACAACGATGTTGAAAAATAGTTTTTTACACAAAATAGGGAATAAATCAAAATTAGCCAAATATCTTGGTGTTACTCGAAAAGAGTTATTAAATTTATGCAATGATGATTTATATAAAGTTTATGATGAACCAAAGCATAATGGGACAGGTTCTAGAACTATTGAAGCACCTGCAAAGCAATTAAAGTCCATTCAGCGTAAACTAAATAAAGAGTTACAAAAAATAGAGACACCATCGTATCTTTTTTCAGGCATAAAAGGTAAAAGCTTTATAGATAATGCTCTTCTTCATGTACAAAATAAATATATATTATGCGTTGATATACATAGTTTTTACCCAAGTACCGACAGCAAAAAAGTTCTACAATTTTATAAACATTCATTGGAAATTCCAAATGATATTGCAAAAATTTTAACGGAATTAACGACTTTTGACGGGCATTTACCAACAGGGGCTCCTACAAGTGTCATCCTTGCATATTTCGCTTATGCAAAAACTTTTGAAGATATTTATGAAAAAGCTCAAGAATTAAATATAGATATGAGTGTTTATGTTGATGATGTAACATTTTCAAGTCAAAATCCTATACCAAAATCGTTTTATAATTTTGTAGAAAAACGAATGAAACTACAGGGACTTTTATTAAAGAAAAAGAAAACAAAATGGTATAAACCGGATGATTTTAAAATTATTACAGGACATGGCATTTCGGCGGAAAGTGAAGGAAAAGTTCCAATCAAAAATATATTAAAAATTAAAGCAATAATGCAAGGTAAAAATATAAAAGAACTATCTTATAAAGAATTAATTTCATTAAAAGGTGCTTTAATTGTTACTCAAAGAATAGAACTGAGATTTTATAACACTTTATTCAAAAGAATTTGCGTATTAATAAAAAATAAAACATCCCAAAATATTTAACTATCTCTTCTGTCCGTTTTTGACATAAATGTGTTGTATAATTAGAATATGGATAACAAGCTCGAAGATTTTTTAAATAATAAGGATTATTACTTTATTCACTATGCAAGTGAAGGATTTTATAACGGCTCAAGCCCTGCTCCTAAAATTTCGTGCATTGTAATTTATAA
>CANRHZ010000051.1 GCA_947630535.1 Candidatus Gastranaerophilales bacterium
TTTTGTGCTCAACAATCTGATGATGCAAGACTTCCTGACATTGATGAATTAGGTTCAATGTTCATTAATGCTAAACTACTTGGCATGCTTGGTTCCGGATGCTACTGGTCAGGCTCAGTCGTTTCTTCAGGAGCAAGCGGCGATGCATGGGGGCAGTACATGGACGATGGGCGCCGCAGCAGGAACTACCGCTTGAGCTCGAGCTACGTTCGCTGCATAAAAAGATAGTTTTAGTACATCCCGCAAAAAAATTTGCGGGATTTTTACATTTAACTTATTTTTTTGTATAACATAACTATGGATAATGTGACTTTTAAAATCCCAAAAGATATAGAAACCCTTTCCAACCTTGCTTATGAAATTTGGAATGAATATTGGGTATGCCTTTTATCAAAGGGCCAGATTGATTATATGCTTGAAAAATTTCAATCCCCAAACTCAATAAAAGAGCAGATAGAAAATCAAAATTATATATACTATTACATTTTATTTGAGGATAAAATTTCAGGGTATACGGGAATGCAAAAAACTAAGGAATACCTTTTTTTATCAAAGTTATACATTAAAAAAGAATACAGGCATAAAGGGCTTGGGACAAAGGCTTTTCAATTTATAAAAGAGTTTGCAAAAAACAATAATTATAATAAAATCCGCCTAACCGTAAATAAACAAAATAAAAACACAATTGAAGCCTACCTTAAATGGGGATTTAAAACGATTGATGCCGTTGTTACAGATATAGGGTCCGATTATGTGATGGACGATTATATTATGGAATATACCTTATAGTTTATCTTTTGCAAACATCTACCCATTTTATGAAATTGGAATACTTTTCAAGTTCTTCAATTTTTAGTTTAATGGCGCTATTTGAGCTTCCTGCGGCGGGATAAACCGCATCAAACCTTTTTAGCGATATATCAAGATAAGTTTTTACCCCCGAATTAACTCCAAACGGGCAAACTCCGCCGATATCATGTCCTATAATATCTCCTACTTCTTCTTTTTTATACATTTTCGCTTTTGTTTTAAATGTTTCTTTATACTTTTTATTATCAATCTTAACATCCCCCGCCACCACAATCAAAACGGGGTTTTCATCTATATTAAAAGAGAGAGTTTTTGCAATTCTTTCTTCAGGGCAATTCAGTGCTTTTGCTGCAAGCTCAACGGTTGCGCTTGAAACGCTAAATTCAATAATCCTATCTTCCATATTAAATTTTTTGAAATAATCTTTAACTTTTTCAATAGACATTATTTTCACTCCATTTAAAAATTTCGCCCTTAAAAATAAGAGCGAAAATCAAATTATTAGTAATTTTTTGGTTTTTGGAAGAAAAAGCTCTTTGGATGAGCGCAAACGGGGCAAACATCAAGGGCGGATTTTCCTTTGTAAGAATAACCGCAATTAGCGCACTCCCATACAATTTCTTCATCTTTTTCAAAAACCGTTTCTTTTTTAATATTGTCTAAAAGCTTTCTGTATCTTTCTTCATGGTCTTTTTCAATTGTTCCCACTTTTTCAAAGAGTTCTGCTATTTCGCTAAAACCTTCTTCTTTTGCTTCTTTTGCAAACTGTTTATACATATTAACCCATTCAAACATCTCGCCTTCGGCTGCATCTAAAAGGTTTTCCGTCGTTGATGGTACGCTTCCGCCGTTTAGAATTTTAAACCAAATTTTTGCATGTTCCTTTTCGTTGTTTGCGGTTTCTTCAAAAATTTTGCTTATTTGAACGTATCCGTCTTTTTTTGCTTGTGCTGCATAGTAAGTGTATTTGTTTCTTGCCTGTGATTCGCCCGCAAATGCTTCTTTTAAATTTTTTTCGGTTTTTGTGCCTCTTAATTCCATATAAAATCCTCCTTTTTATTAAGCCATTATATTATTCATAAGCTTTTTTAACAAGATTTTTTTAAAGTATAATAAGAAAAAAAGGTTTTTAAAAATGAATTTTGGTTCAATTTTAGAAGGTTCAATGATGATATGCTGGGGAATAAGCTGGCCCTTTCAGGTTGCAAAAACCTACAGAACAAAAAACGTTAAAGGAAAAAGCATTCTTTTTATATGGCTTGTTTTAATCGGATATATTTTGGGAATTACATATAAACTTTTTTATCATTATGACTGTGTTATTTGGCTATATATTTTAAATTCCGTTTTTGTGGGTGCGGATATGGTTTTATATTACAGTTATAAAAACAGGCCAAATTCTTAAACATTCTATATAAAAAATGCGGGAGGTTAACTTCCCGCATTTTAAATTTATCTTATAAAGTTTGTAAATTGGACGTTAGATATGGGTTCGGGCGGAAGAATTCCTTCTTTTTTAGCTATTTCTTTGCATTTTAGAAAGTATGCCATATTCCTTGCAAGAATTTTTATATTTTGCATCCCTTCCAAATCCTCATTAACTTGCCCCACCGTTTGGCCGTGAACCATATTCCAATATCGGCCCGAAATTATAGGCATTTCAGATATTGTATAAAATTTATTTATTTGATCAAGCGTGGTTGTTGTTCCCGCCCTTCTTGCAACCGCAATAGCTGCGGCAGGTTTAAGACGGAAAACATCGGAATTAGACCTGAACCCTGAGAAAAATGCCCTTGCCATAAAGTTTAGTAAACTTCCCGTTGCGCAGGCATAATGAACGGGAGATGCCGCAACAAGAGCATCAGAGTCCTTCATTTTTCGGTTAAATTCATTAACTTTATCGTCTATAACACATTTGGATAATTTTGCGCAAGCCCCGCAGCCCATACATGGAGATATAGGGTCTTTACCTATCTGAAATATTTCAGAGTCAATTTCGTATGTTTTAAGAGCCGAAGCAAATTCTTCGAGCACAAGATATGTATTCCCCTTTTCTTTGGGAGAACCGTTTATAAGCATTACTTTCATTTTTTCTCCTTATATATTGTTATGATTGGATTTTAAGGTTATTGATGACAGATAGCTGAGAATAGCTACCGCAAAAACCCCGAGAATGTTTGCATATGAATTATCAAGTGAAAACAAAACAGAGGTTTTGGCTTGAAGCATTTCAAAGAGCATATATAAAGAACTTTGGGTTTGAGCATTAAATGAGTCATTTAAATTTAATAAAGACCATTCAAGCCCGTCAGGCTTATTTGAAGCGTAATTTGCAATTACACCCGATAACAAAAGAGATACAATTCCAACTGAAGAAAGAAAATATTTTTTATCTTTTAGCATATATACAATTGAAGTAAATCCCCCTTCAATAATTCCCAAAACAAGGTGTATTGATGTCATAGAATATATGAATGACATATAATTTCCTTGAATTGAGCCTGAAAGCAAAGCTTCAATTGTTATCATAATCGAACCAAGCTGAAGGGCAAACATTGAGGATAAAACCATCCCCAAACCCTTTTTGTTCATTTTCTCTAAGGGTTTATACAAAAGAGGGTACGCAACAAAACAAGATAAAAAGCCCATATTAAATATGTTGCATCCGAGCGCCATAATTCCGCCGTCAGAGAATAAAAATGCCTGAACTATAAGTATTAATGCCATTGATAAAAAGCCCAAATAAGGACCCAAAAGGGCACAAAGCAAGATGCCCCCTATAATATGCCCTGACATCGGAAGCGAGGGTATTGAAAAATTAATCATTTGAAGCGCAAACACAAAGGCACTCAACAATACAAACGGCATAATCCGTTCTTTTTTGAACTCTTTTTTTGCTTTTTTAAAGGCATAAAATGCCACAGCGCCCATAACCGCAATCATGGGAATTCCTGTTACGGGGCATATAATTGAATTTCCTAAATGCATAAATCCTCCTTTATTTTCATTATTCTTAAAACAGGGTTTTTATATTTTCTTTTGCCTGCGCCACAACCCGCTTTTTCTATTATAAAACCATTTTTTAATTTTTCACCGTTATATAAAAATGCGGCAATTGCAGCTCCCGTCGGAGTAACCATTTCGCCCTCATTGTCAACAAATTTTACGGGCAGTTTATATTTTGAAACAATTTCAACCACGGCGGGAACGGGCACGTTTAATGTTCCATGGGCGCATTCTACAGTGCCGTATCCTTCGCAAAGTGCCGAAAAATACGATTTTGTAGGATTAATATTATCATATAAAACACCGAAGCTTACTATATCAACGATAGAATCAATTGCTCCGATTTCATGGAAATGAACTTCATCAATATTTTTATTGTGCACCCTTGCTTCCGCTTCGGCTACTATTTTAAACACACCCTTTGAAATATTTTTAGCGTTTTTACTCATATCAATTAAATCAATTATTTTATTTATGTCGTTAAGGTTTCTGTGGGTGTGATGGTGGGGATTTTTTTCGTTATGATGCAAAATGACATTAAAATCCTTTGCTTTTATTGAATTTACAAGAACATCTTTTATTTCAAAAGAAAACTCATCATTCAAATTCATTGAATTAAGAGCCCTTTTTAATTTTTCAACATCCGCCCCCAAATCAATCAGGGCGGCAACCGTCATATCCCCTGAAATACCCGAGTTACATTCAAAATATAAGTTCATTTTTTATTCCTTTGCTATTTTTCTGTTTATTTGGCTTGCGCTATAGCCCGCACCAAAACCGTTATCTATATTTACAACCATCATTCCTTCCGCACAGGAATTCAGCATTGTTAAAAGTGCGGATAACCCCTTAAATGAGCTTCCGTAACCTATTGAAGTCGGAACTGCAATAACGGGCACATCCACAAGACCCGTAATAATTCCCGCAAGCGCACCTTCCATTCCTGCAAGAACTATAATCACATTTGCCTCTCTTATTTTGTCTATGTTATCTAAAAGCCTGTTTATACCTGCAATTCCTATGTCATAATACTTTTTTACATTGCTCCCGAAAAATTCCGCCGTTATTGCGGCTTCTTCTGCCATGGGGATATCCCCCGTTCCGCCCGTACAAATTGCAACTTGCCCTATTTTTTTAATTTCTTTTTTAATAAGGGTTATTATTTTTCCTTCTTTATGGTATTCAACCTCGGGGATAACCTTTTTTACGGCATCATACTGTTTTTTTGAAGCCCTTGTTCCTATGGCATTGATTTTTAGTTCGTCAAATTTTTTGAATATTTCAATTAACTGTTCATCTGTTTTTGATTCACAGTATATGGTTTCAACCGCTTTTTTTCTTTTTTGTCTTTCTATATCAAGTTTTGCAAAACCTATGTCTAAATATTTTTCTTTTCTTTTCATTGGTTTTTATCCTCTTTTTTATTTCTGCAAAATAACAGTCCAAGTTCAAAAAGGGTATATGTCGGCACAAAAAGCAAAATTTGAGAAATAATATCGGGCGGGGTTAATATGGCAGCAACAATAAGAAGAATAATTACAACATAAGGTCTTTTATTTGAAATCATTTCATAAGAAATTATATCTCCTTTAATTAAAGCGCAAGTTATAAGGGGAATTTGAAACATTAGCCCGAAAGCAAGACAAAGCCATAAAGAAAGATTAATTACATTAGAAATTCCAAAAACCGCTTTTATGTTTGAACTTTGAAAACCGATACCAAAGTTTATAATAAGGGGCAGAATGTAAATTATGCAAAATGCCACCCCCAAAATAAAAAGAAAGCTCGATATAAAAGAAGCGGATTTTATGAATCTTTTTTCATTTTCATACAAAGCGGGGAGTATAAAATCCCACAATTTTTTTGCAATATAGGGAAAACAAATAATACAATCTGTTAAAAGGGCAATTTTAATTTGAATAATAAAAACCTCAACCGGTGCAAAAAAATTAAGAGAAATGTTATTTCCTTTTATTATAAAACTTATAAATTTATTCAAACAAAAAGGGGATATATATAAACAAAAAGGCAAGACAATAAGAAGTGAAAAAATGCAGCTTAAAAGCGTTTTTCTCAACTCTTCCAGGTGATATATGAGGCTTGTGTCTTGTTCTTCCATTTTTATACTTCAGGGTTTTTAAAATCGTCTTTTATTTGATACTCCGTCGGTTTTTCTTTATCTTCAAGGGTTTCTTTTATTTCATTTGCTTCTTTTTTAAACATTTCTTTTGCTTTTTTATATTCGCTTGCAGCTCGTCCGAGCGCTCTTGCAAGTTCGGGTATTCTTTTGCCGCCAAATAAAAGCAATACCACAACCAAAATTAAAATAATTTCTGTTATACCAAGTGACATATTTTCTCCTTATATTGTTTCTTGTTCTTTTATCGAAAACATTTTAATTGCGCCTTTAGGGCAGACAGAATAGCATTTTGCACAACCTATACATTTTGTTCCGTCAATAACAACCTTTCCTTCAAGTTTTTTAATTGCGCCTTTAGGGCATTCATTGATACAGTTTCCGCAATTTAAACAGGTTTCATCTATAGATGCCATTGCAATTCTTGTGTTTTGTTTTTCTTCCATGTTTAATTTTTTAATGGCGCCTGACGGGCATATATTTGAGCACCTGTTACAATCATAATCACAGTATTTTTTGCCGTTAGTATAGTCAATATGAACGGCGCCAAATTTGTCATTTGCCTTTGATAGAATTTTATTCGGACAGGAATTTATACATAAGTTACAGTTTAAGCATTTATCAAGCATTCTTTGTGCATTTTTTGCCCCCGGCGGAACTATTATTTCTTTTATTTTTTTTATATTTTCAGCTAAAAATAAGCTCCCTATTTTTACGCAAGAAGCAAAAAGCATAACAGCGAAAGCAAATTTTACAGTTTCCCTTCTTTTTATATTGAATTTAACTTCGCTTTTTGGTTTTATCCCGTATTTAATTCCTTTTAAGCGGCACTCATTTATGCACCTGAAACATTCAATACACCTTTCATTATCAACAGTTTTTTCTTTTGAATTAACGGCTGATACGGGACAGGATTTTTCACACAAAGAGCATGAAACGCAATTTAAAAAGAGAAAACTTGGATAAAAGCCCTAAAATAGTTCCTGTCGGGCAGATATTTGAACAAAAAAATCTGTTTTTATAAAACACGAGGGCTAAAATCAAAAAAAGCACTATTATATTAAACAGAGTCAAGGTTACAGACGAGCCGAATATTGTATAGGGGTCAAAATATTTAATTATTAATACCGACCCGCCGACTAAAACCCCAAAACAAACC
This sequence comes from Candidatus Gastranaerophilales bacterium, assembly GCA_947630535.1. GTDB lineage: Bacteria > Cyanobacteriota > Vampirovibrionia > Gastranaerophilales > Gastranaerophilaceae > Galligastranaerophilus_A. The sequence goes on from CANRHZ010000051.1 coordinate 7,113, forward strand.
GCAGATAAGAAATATTTATAAGGGTAATTTTTTATATAGTGCCCTTTTTTGTTAAAAATTAAAGAAAATATTTCCTGTAATGTACCGAGCGGACACAAAAGACTACAGTATAACCGTCCGAACAGGCAAGTTAAAACAACAATTGAAAGAAGCAGGGATATTGAAAGTATGGAAAAATTAAAGAGATTTTTTTCTATCAGAGGAACAAATTGTATGTTAAGAAAGCCTATAGGATAGGCTATGCCTAAAAACCCCGTTACAATAAGAAACAAGATAACAAGTGCAATTAAAAATCTTATATAGTAAGCTTTTTTCATATTTAACCCAAAGTTTTAACTTCCGAATCGATTTTTTTCAAGAGTTCGGGAATTTTAAGAGCCTGAGGACAATTTTTTGTGCACAAAGAACAGTTTATGCACTTATCCGCTCTTTCGTCCTCGTTTAAAGTATTATAGTATATTCCAAAGAACATTTTATTTTTTGTCACCTTATACTGGTTATAAATTTGGAATATTGCGGGTATGTTTATTTCTCTGGGGCAAACTTCAAGACAATATTTACAAGCGGTACAATTAATTTCTCCCTGAGATTGAATTATTTTTGAAATTTCATCCGCCACCTTTAATTCATTTTTATCCATGGGCTTAAAGTTAGTAAAAGTATCAATGTTTTGTTTAACCTGCTCTAAGTTGCTCATGCCGCTTAAAACCGTCACTACGTTGTTTTGACTTGCAGCCCATCTTAATCCGAATGATGCGGGGGTTTCATTTGGGTATTTTTCTTTTAATTTATTCAGAGCTTTTTCGCTTAAATTAACAAGCCCGCCCCCTCTTAAAGGTTCCATAACGGTAACGGGGATACCTTTTTGTTGAACTATATCATATTGCTGATGGGCTTTAACCACATCCCAATCAAGATAGTTAACCTGAAGCTGCGCAAAATCCCACTTATCTTTTGATACGACTTCTTTTAAAATGTCGGGTGTGCCGTGGAATGAAAAGCCCAGATATTTAATTAACCCCTCGTCTTTTAATTTTAAAAGTTCATTATACATATCAACTTTTTTATAAGTATCGTATGTATTCTGGTTAATATTGTGCGCCATATAAAAATCAAAGTAATCTACTTTGCATCTTTTTCTTTGCTCGTCAAATATTTTTCTTACATCTTCTTTTGAATTCATTTTATATATGGGACTTTTACTTGCAAGGAAAAAATCGCTTCTTTTATATTTTGATAAAACTTTTCCCATACATTCTTCGCTTGTACCGTTAACGTACATATAGGCCGTATCGAAATAGTTTGCGCCATGTTCCATGCAGTATTGAACCATCTTATCAAGTTCAACCATATCAACAACATTGTTTTTTGTCATAGGAAGGCGCATACACCCGAGAGCAAGAAGGGGAACGTATATGTCTTTATATTTTCTTTTGGTAACCTGATTTTCGGATTTTAATAACTCTCTTTTCTTGCAGCCCGATAAAACCATGGCACCGGTTATGGCAACTGCCGAATTTACAATAAACTCTCTTCTTTTCATAAAAAACCCTTTATTTTTTGCCTATTATATTATAAAACAGACAAAATCGAAAGGTTTAAAAAACCCCTTATAAATTTATAAGGGGTTTTGGTTTATTTTGATGAAATTTTTCCGAGTTTTTGAATTAGAACTTCATTTGCCTTTGATATTTGAGGGTCTATATTTTTATCGGCATCTTCCTTTGTGTAATCAACCACAATATCAGGTTCTATTCCTTTTTTGTTGATATCGGTGCCGTTTGGAGTTAAGTATTTTTGAATTGTAATGTGCATTGCCGCCCCGTCAGGAAGTCTGTTTATTTCTTGGACAAGCCCTTTTCCGAATGATTTTTTACCTATTATTACCGCACGGTGATTGTCTTTAAGAGCGCCCGATAAAATTTCGCTTGCAGAAGCCGACCCGCCGTTTATAAGAACGGCAATCGGTTTATCCGTAAGAATAGCTTTTGTTGACGTTTGGGTTTCTTTGTAACCGTCCCTGTCTACCGTTGAAACAATGGTTTTAGAATCCAAAAGAAAATCGGCAATGTATATGGCATTGGTTAAAAGCCCGCCCGGATTAGACCTTAAATCTATTATGAGGGCATCTTTATCTTTATTTTTTGCAAGAGCATCTTTAAATTCTTCGGTTGCATTTTTGCTTATAAAGGAGCTAAGTCTTATGTATCCAATGTTTGGAGCAAGTTTTATATTCTCGGGCAGCTTGACTGAAACCGATTTAAGTTCAATATTCGCCCTTGTAATAGTGTACAATTTAGGTTGTTCGCTTCCCCTTTTAACAAGGAGTTTTACCTGAGTTCCTTCTTCCCCTCTTATTTTATCGGCAGCAGCATCAACGGTAATGCCTTTTGTTGAAGCGCCGTCTATTTCAAGAATTTCATCTTCCGCTTTTAATCCGGCTCTTTCTCCGGGGGTGTCCTCAAGGGGAGCAATTATTAAAAGTTTGCCGTCCCTAACTCCGATTTGAACACCTATGCCGGACAATTTTCCCTGAATTGAATCGTTTTCTTCCTGAAATTCTTTGGGGCTTAAAAATCTTGTATATACATCATTTAAACTTGATACCATGGTTTCAATTGCAACATAGGCATCTTCTTCGGTTTCAATAACATCGTCATATTTATGACGCCATCTTTTCCAATCCTGATTGTTGTTTGTTTGATCAACGTATTTAGAATTAATTAAATTCCATGCTCTGTCGTATAAAACTTGCGGAGTTTGTGCAAGGACTGAATTATACGAAGTTGTACAAAAATAAAGCAAAGTAAGGGCAATAAATACTGAAAGTTTTTTTAATAAGTTCTTCATTTATAAAATCTAACTCCTAATAAAAATTATTCTGTTATTAGCTTCTTATAATTTAATTGTAGTATAAATTTTATTCTAGGACAAATTTTATTCAAAACTTTTGCCTTTTATATAAACTTATGATAAATTATGCAGAATTATTTTAATATACCGATTGTTCTTAATTTTTTTAATGTATACAAGGATGATTTTAATTTTTTTTAAAGAAAATAACCTCCCCCAGCTTGAAAACTTTAATTCAATTTGATAAAATGAAATTGTACTAAAATATAGATGGGAGTTTAATTTATGTCTATTTT
>CANRHZ010000052.1 GCA_947630535.1 Candidatus Gastranaerophilales bacterium
GGGGGGGGGGGGTAAGCTCCAAACAATTTAACCATAAATTAAACTCCCATCTATATTTTAATACTATTCTATTTTAACAGATTTTTTTGTTTGTTTCAACCATCAGCCCCTTATATTAAAGAAAATAAATAAACATTTTAAAAATATTAAATTTTATTAAGCAAAAAATGTATTGAACATGCAATTTATTATCTTTTTATTTTTTATATACTTATTGTAGTAGGAAAAATTATAGTGAAAGTTGGTGAACAAATGGTTTCAATAAATCCTGTTAGTATGTCTTATCCTAGTTTTGGAAGCAAAACAAAAAGAACCTCTAAAACAAATGCGTCATATCCATCCGCACCTGCTAAAAATATAAAACATACAACATATCATAGCCGTGTGCAACTAAATGATACCATTGATAAACAACGTAAACAAATTCGTGACTTACAATCAAAAAATAAATTGTACAGAAAAGTTACAGGGTTGCTTGCTACAGTTTTGGCAACAGGCGGTGTAGGGGTTGCGGCTCATAATTACACAGACAGTCATCAATTTGATGCATCCGGCCACACGATTGAAGAAACGGCAGATTTTCTCGGGGTAAATGCACAAGTTCTTAAACTGGCAAACAATATGAATATTGAAAAAACACCTAATGATAAAATACTGGAAGGAAAAATTAAAGTCCCGAAACAAACCTCCATTATGGAAGAATCCATAAAGAAATATGCTGAAAAAATGAATAAAAGTACCAATCCTGAAGATAAAGAAGAAAATAATAAAAAGCTTCTGGAAGCAATTAACAAAGAACACAAATTAAATGAACTGTATGAATTTTATGAAGCTCCCTGTGATTCTAATGTATATATACTTGCACTTGAACCGAACATAACCTATGAAGAACTTAAAAGTGATTTAGGAATTAATGATGGCGTTATATTAAGCTGCAATAATAATATTCCCTTTTCATGGGAAAAAGACGAGAGGGGAAAGTATTATATGGATCATACTGATGCTTGCATATCGCAAGGCACGGTTACTATAGTTCCAAAACAAGCAATAAATCAAGATAAATAAGATATTTTAAGTCCCATAAAGAATTTTATGGGACTTATTTGTTAAAACTTTTAAATTCTCCCAATATTCCGACCATTGACCCAAAAAAGTTATCAGCAAGCCTTTTTATGTCCTCTTTTTTGTTGAATGTAACCCCGAGATAAAATTTATGTTTTCCTATTCCTTGCATATCGGTGCATTCAATCGGCGGGCCCGCAGGCACTCCTCTTGCTTTATTATTCGGATTAGATATAATTCCAATACTTCTTAAAAGGGTGATTTTTATTGTATTTTTATAAACTTCATATTCATTTAATCCCTTTGTCATTATACCAATGCCGTTTGTATATACATACGAATTCATCGGGTAGGAATTTGTTTTTAATTCTTCTTTATCTTTTGAGGGCATATTTTCAAATAAAAGGTAATTTTCATCATGAACTCTCTCAAGGGTACCTTCGCTATAGGGAACTATGGTTTTTTTAACTTTTTTATTTGTATTAATAAGAATTTGCAGTTTCCTGTTTTTCTTTTTATTTGTAAAATCGGCTTCTATTTCAAAAAATTCGCTTTTATTTGTAAGAGAAATATTCAAAGAGATGTTTTCTTCAAAAAGAATATTTAATGTTGATTTTATTTTACCCTCTTTTTTGATTTTTGAATTTTTAATTTTTAATATTTTGCCGTATTCAATCGGAGCATAGTTATAACTGTCCCCGCATTCTTTTGTGGATTGGATTGATATAAAATCTTTGTAGAGTTCGTTATTTTGTTTGTTTATTACATATATTTTATTTTCCGAAACAAAAAGCTTTAAATGTTTGTTTTCAATAAAATCATCCCCTATAATATGATTTTTTACAGGTGCCTTAATTTTAACATTTTTAAAAGAGTTTTTATTTATTAAATCAACCTCGATTAAATATTCGTAAAACCAATGAAAATCCTCTGTCATAGGGTTTTTATAAATATCATAATATATATCGTTGCTAACTGATTTAAATTTTTGTATAAGTTCCCCTTCTTTTATTTTTTTATCAACAAGAACTTTTATTTCCCCTTCCTGATTGTAGTTTGAAAAATTGAAAACCCCGATTTTTTCCGTTGTTTCTTTTTTTAAATATTTTTTCTTAAAATCTCTTATAAGCCTGTTTTGAACCGCCTTAATTGTTTCTTCAACGGATTTTTGCCTTGCTCTTACCGCCTGATGTACGGTATCCGTTGAACATCCGTAAATAGAATCATGGGCATGGTTTTTTAAAAGTTCAATTGCTGCCTGATTAAGTTCATTTTCATATTTATTCCCCATTTTTTTATTAAAGGGATAGGCCTTTTTATATAGTTCAAATTCTAAAATTGAATTGACCGCTTTTTCATCCGTCCTTGTTGAATAAACCCCCGGGAGTATATAGGTTTTTGAATTGTCAAGAAATTCCCCCTCAAGCTTTAATTTTGAATAATCTGCTCTTTTTATATATTCAAACGGACTTGATAGAATAATCTCATAGTTTTTCAACCTTTTATTAATCTCGCAAATTGTATCTTTAGGGTTGTTAAAATGCGCCATATGGTCTGCCCCCAAAGGCAAAAGGAGAATGTCTTTTGATTTTTCATTTATTTTATCCAGAATGCTTTCAATAATTTCCGCTTTTTTATCCAAACTCAAACATAAGTTCAAAACATCCTGATAATATCCCCAAACAAGCCTTGTAGTCTTAATCCCGTTAAAGGTAAAATCGGAAGGTAAGTCCCCTATTCCTCTCCAGCATATTGCATGGTCAATATTGAATTTTTTTAATATTTCAAAAATCGACTTTGAATGGCCAAAAGTGTCTGAAAGATATCCTATAAATTCATTTTCGCCAAATTCTTTTGATATTTTTATTCCAAGTTCAAGATTTTTTTCCAGGGAATATTTTGAAACCAAAAAGCTATCGGCAGAAACAAAAAAAGGGCCTATAAAAAGCTTTTTTTCTTTAATAAGTTTTTTAATCAAATTTTTCTTATTTGGTCTGAATTTTAAATAATTTAAAAGAGCTAAAACCTGTCCGTCAAAATAAAAGGAAGGCATTTTGTTGTTTTTTAAATCAACAAGCACTCTATCCATAACTTCAACAAGCCGAACATTAAATTCTTCAAGGCTTCTGTACCATTCAGGGTCCCAGTGTGTATGAATATAGGCTATTACTTGCTTTTTATTTTTTTTCAAGAACAATTCCTTTAAATAATATTTTTAGCTTATTTTATCATATCTTTAACTTACAATCCATTTTTTAGGGGAGTTTTTCAAATTTAAAATTGCTATACTTTTCTTATAAAACAAATTTTCCCCGCATAAATAAAGAAAAGAAGGTTATGACAAAAAACGTACTTAAAAGTATTGAACTTGAAATCGAAAAATGCAAGTCCCAATTAAAGGATTTAGAGCCGCTTATATATTCAAATGCAGGAGTGGCGGAAAATTATAACAGAATTCTTGTTAAAAAAGCCATTCTAATTGATAAGTACAAAAAGCTATTGTATAAAAAGCCTATACTATCTAAAATTTTTAATCTTTTAAAATTTAAAAAGCAACCTAAACTGATTTGCGACTATTTTCCTAACTTTTAAATATAATTCAAATGATATAAGGATTTGTTTTTTAAAAATCTTTTGATAAAAAAGTATGAAAAAAATAACTACACCCGACTTTTAATTAGGAATAAACCCCGCTTTTTGCTCTTGGGGTGTACAATAAAGAAGCTAAATATCTTACGATTTTTTTAACGAAAAGAACCTTTAAGGGCCTGAAAGCGTATAGAAAACTATCTGCTTGACATGGGGATTTTTAATCCTTTTAAATTGTAAAATTAATCTTTTTTTGGCAAAATAGAATATTTACAAGTTTTGTATTCTTGCAACATTTAAATAAGAATAATTAAGTATGAAAATAAACCCCGTTCAAATAACAAGTCCAAAGTTATCAATTTCAAAATATTCACCAATAACAAGCCCCCACTTCAAACAAGCAACCGGTGATGTTTTCATTTCAACGAATGAAACTCGGAAAAATAATGTAAATAATCCGTTTGATGCTAAAGAAGATGCTTTAAAATTTAATAAAATGAACTTTGTTTTAAAAAAATTAAAATATTTAAGCATTGACAAACACACAAAAGACGTGGCTGCAAAGTCTCTTGAGTGTGCTGAAATGCTGAAAAAATATTTGGATGATGAATATAAAGATAACTATGTTCTTGTATCAATAGGGACAAGCCCCGCAGGCGTTATGAGAGCAATGGAATTTATGGGAAGCGATGTGAGATATATTCCGATTTCAAATCTTTATGTTCTAAACTCGTCTAAAAATCTGGAAAAAGATTTAGAAAAAATCAATACGAAAAAATATAAAAAATTTCTTTCCGGTGCGGGAATAAGTCCATCCAATATCAATAACCAGAATAAAAAGTATATTTTTTATGACTATACATTCTCGGGTATTTCACTCAATATGGTAAAAAATGCAATGGAAAACCATCTGGGTATTGATTCTTCAAAGACTGATTTTCGTTCCTTAAATTATGATTTATTAGACCTTACGATAAAAGAAAGCGTTGATAAGTATGTGATGGTTAATGATTATGTGGATGAATATTTAAAGCACTCAAATATTTCCCCTTATTCGGGTATTCCTCACCTTGACTGTCGCCATTTGGAAAATATTGACAAACTCTTAGCAAAACCCAAAAAACAAAAACCAAAAGATTTTAATTTCGCCCTTTTATATGGCATAGAAAAAAACCGTAAAAAAAATAATAGGGCCGGAAATTGAATATTTTTGCATGTTAGAAAAGCGGCATTATCAATAAGTATCTTAAAATCTGCAAAAATGTAAGATTATGCAGGCGATTTTTTCTTTATACTTAGCTTGATATGTTTAATAGAGTTTTAAATATGAAAACAAAAAACAAAGATTTTAACTTTGCACATTTTATATGAACTTAAAAGAGGGCAATCTTTTATAAAAATTAACGAAATTGGCATGAAATAAAATGTGTGATATGATGATTTTAATCAAACAAAGAAGAAAAAGATGCCAAGAAAAAAAGAAGTAGAAATAGTATTAGACGTTGAAACAACGGGGCTGGATTATACAAAAGAAAGAATTATTGAGTTTGCCGGATGTCGTCTTGAAAACGGCAAAATAGTAGACTATTTTGAAAGTCTGGTTAATCCCCATCAAAAAATAAGAAAATCTTCAATGGCAATTCATGGCATAACGGACAAAATGCTTCTTGATGCGCCCGATGAAGAAGAAATTTTCCCGAAAATATTCGAATTTATAGGCGATAACCCCATTGTCGCTCACAATGCAATTTTTGATTACAGTTTTTTAAATCGCACCTCAAAAAGGCTTTTCAATAAACCTTTTGAAAACAGATACATAGACACCCAGTTTATGTTTAAGGAATTATACCCGCATATGGAATCTTGCGGGCTTGATTGCCTTATGGATATTTTTAATGTTAAATATTCGACCCGTCATAGAGCTATGGCTGATGCCGAAGGGCTTGCAAAAGCTTATCCCAAATTAAAAAAAATGTACTTTGAAAAGTATAACTGGCAATTAAGTCAGATAGATAACGTTGAATACCTTTTTGAAAGATTTTTAAGACTTCAATCAACAATTTCAATTTTGCAGTCTGAAATTCAGGATTTAAAATCAATTTTTAGAATTTATTTTGAAAAAGGCGGAAAACCCATTACCGCAAATTCGGGTGAGACAATGGCCTATAATTCCAAAAAATCTTTTGCCTATGATTTTGATCAGGTTAAAGATGCCCTAAATGAAATAGGCGTTTTGGAAAAAGCCGTTCGTTTAAATAATGTATTTATAGATAAGCTTGTTTTATCTTCCACCGTTAATGATGAAATCAAAGACAGAATAAAGTCTGCAAGGTGCGAAATATCCGAAAACAAAGTATTTAATGTTATAAAACCCGACAAAAAAGCATAAAAGAACAATTTTTTAATTATATCCACATGGGCGATTGTTGAGCCCTTTATTTTGCTGTTATATATAATTAAATCTTTTTCATACTTCCAGCTATTCTTAATTCCAGACAGTGGATCCAAATTTTTTTGGGTCCTTTTTTTTAGATAAAAAATCTTACTTGAAATAAAATATTTTTTATTTATAATTGTTTAAGAACTTAAATACAAAAAGGAAACTGACAATGTCAAGCAACGAATTACCCTCAAACATGGGCAGAAAAATTGCAGACGCACTTAAAAAGCAAAACAAATCTGCAATAAAAGAAAACACGCTTGATGTTACGGAAGAAGAAGTTAAAACACAAGAAGAATTAAGTTCCGATGTTTCCGACTTGCACAGTGAAAACATAGAATCAGATGAATCTGATTACGATTCATATCTTGAATCCGAAAGTGAAGAAAGTCCTTATGATGATTTAGATATGTATGATACACCATCCGTTAATGTTGAACCCGAAAGTGAGGACTATGCTCCCATTTTCAAAATGGAATCGGGCGATATTAGTGATAATCCCGATTTTAAACTCAACATAGATAACGATGATGATATGGAAGAATTTGAGATGCCAAATAACATCAATGTGTTAAAAAGGCTCATATCACAACTTCCTACGGGTGTTTCAAAGCAAACAGGCGCACAAATCATCAGACAAACAATTGAAGCACTTGGCATTCCAATGAAAAGCGTTCTTCAGGATGCTCAAAGAGTTAAAGAATGCTTAAATTCTTCAATTAAAGATTGCAACTTCACAATTCAAGAGTATAAAAGTAACATAAGAAGTCTTGAAAAACAAAGTCAAAGCTATCAAAAACAACTTTCAAAACTAAATGACATAATCGGACTTTTCGTGTATACTGATAAAAAATAGTTTATCTTATGCCCCCATCGTCTAGAGGCCTAGGACAACACCCTTTCACGGTGTAGACAGCGATTCGAATTCGCTTGGGGGTAATTTATATAAAGACCTGAATAGGTCTTTTTTTAAAATATAAAAACCAAAAGACCTGTCGAGGTCTTTTTTTATTACAAAAAATTACCCCCTGCTCTTCAAATCGGCATATTTTTTTAATCAAAAAATATGCAATTGAGTTTGATTTTGCAAATAAATACTATGAAGCAATAGGTCAAGCCCTGCATTATGCTATCTTGACAGGTAAAAAGCCAAAAGTAGTTTTAATTCTTGATAAAAAATACAAGAATAAACAAATGATTTATTTTGAAAGAGTTAAGGAAATAGGTAAAATCTATAACATAGATGTTGAATATATTTCAGATGAAATTTTAAATCTTGATGAAAAGAAAAAATGCCTATATAAAGATTATAGGTGCAACCAAGCAAAAAAGAAAATTTATTACGACGTTGTTACTAAGTATTTTAAAAGAGAAAAACAATTAAAGCGTTGGCACAGACAATGGAAAATTAATTTAATAAAAGAAATGAACCCCAAATTTAAGGACTTATCTTAAAAATTGGTAAGATGCTGAAACGAGTTCAGCATGACGTTTATTAACTTATATATAAAAATTCCTACCCTGTATAATGTCACCCTGAACTTTGCAAAGCAAACAGGTGAAAAACGAGCCTTGTGAGCCTGTATCCGTAGGCGAAGCCGAAGGTGTTTCAGGGTCTTACAAGTGCAAGAATATAACATGGGATTTATGTACTACTCAGATGCTGAAACTGTCTTGGATTTCCTCCACGCTCGAACAGTTCCGCAGTTGAACCTATGGTTCAAGTCCGCTCCACATTCTCGCTATCCAAACTAGGCTTCGCCCCAGTCTGTACGGAAATCCGCAGTTCAGCATGACAATTGCAGGCATTAAGCATTTACCCCTGAATATTTTTGCCTTCAAAACTAAATTATCTAACCAACAAACTTATTAATAAAAGTACCATCGTCATTTTCAAACTCCGTCAAAAATTGTGCGGGAGTTCTATTAAAACCATGTGCGATTTTTTCTAGAATATTCAATTTAATATTTTGTTTCAAGTTTTCAATTCTGGATAAAATCGCAGGGTCTATATCATTTTCAAATGCAAAAGAATTAATAGAAATATTGTTCTCCAGGCGCTTTTTCTTGATGAATTTTCCTAGATTAATGTATTGCATAGCTTTAATCAACAGTCTTTTTTTCGACCGTTTTTTCACTCTTTGTTATAATCAATTTGTCATTTTCAACGCTATATCTAACCATGTTGACTTCAGGGTCTACATCCAGCAAGCCCAATATAGTTGAATTTATTGTCAATGCCCATCCGTTGCCGTTTCGAATTAATTTTCTGTCAAGTGCCATATGATAATTTCCTAACAAAGTAATTTTAATTATCATATATTTTGTATGTATCATTTAATAATCTGACTTAATACCTATATGTATAATAATTATTTTTTTATCTCTACTCTTTTACTGCTTTTTTTAATAACTAGCATATCATTGTAAAGAGTATATTTTATCATATTTATTTCAGGATTTACGCCCAAAAATTCCAATATAGTTGAATTTATTGTCAATGCCCATCCGTTGCCGTTTCGAATTAATTTTCTGTCAAAAGTCATCTATATATACCTACATTTAACTTGACTTTATCATATTAATATTATAAAATTATTTATAATATTACATAGTATGAGTAAATGTAATATAGTTAATTTATACGACTTGTTTTTTATGAAAAAACTTTTAATTGCGGTATTGATTTTTGTTTTTTGCATTCCTATGGTTAAAGGGACAGATATGCAAAAAAGAAAAACGATTATGATAGACCTTGATGGGGTATTGAATAATTATGATGGGAAGTATGATGAAAATAAATTGCCAAAGATAAGACTTGGCGCAAGGGAGTTTGTGCAAAAATTAAATAAAGATTATGATTTAATATTGTTTACTACAAGAAACAATCTAGAAGCTACAAAGTGGTTGATAAATAACAAGTTAGATAAGTATTTTACAGACGTTACAAGTGTTAAAACCCCTGCGTATATTTATTTGGACGATAGGGCAATTAAATTTAGCGGAGATTATCAAAATACGAT
>CANRHZ010000053.1 GCA_947630535.1 Candidatus Gastranaerophilales bacterium
TCGTTGTTGCACCTAATCCATTTCCAACTGATGCAGGACAAGGTTCATCTTATCCAAAAAGCGGAGCATCAGGTAATGCTGCAAATGATGCTGCATCTCTTTGTGCTAAGCAATCTGATGATGCAAGACTTCCTGACATTGATGAATTAGGTTCAATGTTTATTAATGCTAAACTGCTTGGCATGCTTGGTTCCGGTTACTACCGGTCGGGCTCAGTCATTTCTTCAGGAGCGGGCGGCCTTGCATGGATTCAGGGCATGGGCAATGGGGGCCGCGCCAGGAGCACACGCTCGGCCTCGTACTACGTTCGCTGCGTTAAAAGATAAATTTATTTTTACCTTTAAATAAAAATGCAAATTTCTTTATTTAACTCTTGCAAGAAAATTTTTGTCATTGTATATTTATTTATAAGGAGAAAATAAATGAGCCAAATTACAAAAATCGCATGGGATTTAAACGAAAAAACCGAAAACAGATATCAATTAGTATATGAATTAATCGAAATTGCAAAAAGACTTGTGGACGAATCGCAAATTAAAAAGAACAAAGACGATTTCGGATACGACTTTGAATCAACATATGATGCTAACATAAAAAAAGAAAAACCCGTCCAACACGCAATTATGGTTAAAGCATCAGAATCTGATGATAGCGGTCTTGTAGGTTAAATAAGGATTTTTTGTTTTGGAAAATGCCCTTAATTTAATTAAGGAAAAAACGGGCTCTTTTGTGCCTGAAATTGCTCTGGTTTTAGGTTCGGGACTGGGCAACTTTACCGATAATGAAAGCGGAATAACTATCCCTTATACTTCAATTGAAGGTTTTGTGCCCTCAAATGTCGAAGGGCACAAGGGTTCGTTATTTTTCTATGAAAAATTCAATAAAAAAATTGTAGTTATGCAGGGCAGATTTCATTATTACGAAGGACACTCAATTCAAACAATAACATACCCCATAAAGCTTTTTAAAAAAATCGGTGTAAAAACGCTGATACTGACCAATGCATCAGGCGCCCTTGATAATTCTTTTGTGCCGGGGGATTTGGTTTTAATTAAAGACCATATAAACTTTATGGGAAATAACCCTCTTATCGGCGCGAACGACAATGCAACGGGAGAAAGATTCCCCGATATGTCAGAAGTTTATTCAAAAGATTTAAGAAATCTTGCAAAAACTTGTGCGGATAAATCAAACATAGATTTAAAAGAAGGGGTTTATGCCGCAACAACGGGACCTTCCTATGAAACCCCGAGCGAAGTAAAAATGTTAAAGCTTATGGGTGCAGACATTGTCGGTATGTCTACCGTACCTGAGGCAATTGTTGCAAATTGGGCAGGTATAAAGGTTTTAGGCATAAGCCTTGTTTCAAATTGGGCTTCAGGTGTTAAAAATACAAAATTAAGCCACAGTGAAGTTATAGAAGCGGGAAACCTTGCTTCAAATAAAGTAAAAACCCTTCTTAATTCAATTTTAAAAGAACTTTAGTTGTTGCTTGCATAGAATAAAAAGCCTATTAAAAGGTCTGCTAATAGCAAATAAACGGTGCATAATATGGCGGATTTTGTGGTTGAATCCCCGACATTTTTTGCGCCCCCTTCCGTTTCGTAGCCTACCGTGGCACAAACGGTTGAAATTATTCCTCCGAATAAAAATCCCTTTAAAAGACTTATATAAATGTCTTTTGTATTAAACATAAGCCAAACCGAATTAAGGTATCTGTTGGGGTGTAAATCAATTGAAAAATACGATACCACCATTCCGCCCAAAACACCGAAAAATTCTGCCAGAATAACCACAAAAAGACAACTGAATGCCCCCGCTATAATCCTCGGGGCAAAATAATATCCGACCGAATCAACCCCAAGGACCTCTATTGCATCAACCTGAGAAGTTACTTTCATATTTGCTATTTGTGCGGTAATTGCCGTTCCTGCTCTTGCACCCATTGCAAGTGCGGCAAATCCGGGAGCAATCTCTCTTATAAGGGCAATTCCCAAAAATCCGCCAATGTAATCGTCGGCACCCGATAATAGAAACTGTTTTGAAACTTGAAGCGCAATAACGGAGGATGCTATCATTACAATGGAAAGCGATATCCCGAGCGAATCAAAACCGATTTTTGCCGCCTGAGATATAACGCTTTTAAGTGTAACATTCCCTTTAAGAGTATATTTAAGCGCATCTATAAAATTCTGTACGCAAAGTCCCAAAAATGAAATCATAAGAAATTAATATACCCCTAAACACCATTTTTTGTACTTTTCAACTTTGCCTTGAACAATATCGTTATAAAGCTTTTGAATTTGAATTGTGTATTTTCCCGCCTTCTGATTTCCTATGGGTCTGTAGTCAATTGAACCTATCGGTGCAATTTGAACTCCCGTGCCGGAGAAAAAGGCTTCATCCGCTATATAAAGTTCCGTTCTGTTTATTTCTCTTTCAACAACTTCCATATGAAGCTCATTTTTAGCTATTTCCATTATGGTATTTCTTGTAATTCCGACAAGTATATTGCTTGTCTGAGGAGTGGTTACAAGGCTATTTCCTTCCACAAGAAAAAAGTTCATGGCAGAACCCTCGGCAATTTTGCCGTCAGGCCCAATTGAGAGAGCATCATCAAATCCTGATTTTTTTGCCTCTGCAATCATAAGGGCAGTGTTTGCGTATGCGCCCGAGATTTTAGCTCTTGGCGGAATCATATTATCTGAAAGCCTGTTCCAGCTTGAAACACAAACCTTTAAACCCTTATCCGTCGGAAGGTAATCCCCCATTTTTAACGTAAAAATCAAAACGGAATCGTTTTCATCAAGTCCCGGGCAGATATCTTTTCCGCTTTTAAAAATTTCCGGTCTTATATAACAATTTTCTTTGTATTCGTTCATTTGTATCAAGGTTTTTAGAATGTCTAAATATTCATCCAAACTGTACTTTGGGTTCATAAACATAATTTTTGCACTGTTGAACATTCTTTCTATGTGTTCTTTTGCTCTAAACAAATAAACCTGATTTTCTTCTTTGTTAAAATATCCTCTAATCCCTTCAAATACGGAAGTTCCGTATAAAAAAGCGTGGCATCTAACAGAAATTGTAGCCTTTGAGGCTTCAATATAGTTTCCGTCCAAAAAATAAATATCTTCTTTCATGTGGTCCTCTTTTTTAATAAATTATATGAAGATTATAGCAAAATAAGTTAAAAAATACTGGATTTTTAAAAAATTTTTATTTAATATCTATGGTATGCTGGCTACAATTTTGAATTTAATAACAATTGTTGTATTTGCATATTTAATTTTATATGCAATCTATTTGCTTAATATAAACTTAAAAGCCCTTCTTTCATCAAAAAATTTTCTTATGGAAAATTCCCCGAAAAACTATAGAGATTATGAAGACAAAAATAATAAAATATGTATTTTAATTTTTGCAAATTCAAAGTCAAAAAAGCTTGAGCCCGTTTTGCGTTCTTTGAGCAATCAAACCTATAAAAGGGAATTTTATTCAACTCATGTTGTATTCGCAAAAGATTCCAACTCTCTTTTATATACCCCCGATTGTATGGCAGGTGCCCAAATACACTGTATTGAAAACCCCGAATTTTATTCAAAAAATAAAGCATTGAATGTTTTTATAGAAAAATTGCTTCCCGTAGCAAAGTTTGATGCATACGTTTTTCTTGGTGCTTCAAGGAATGTTAAGGAAGATTATCTTGAGAATATAAACATAATTTTAAATAAATATAAATCCGCCGTATTAACGGGCAAAACAACCCTTATATCAGAATCCAAGACCCATAAATTAATGGCAAAAGTCATTGAAGCAAAACAGGAATTTTTAAATAATACGGTCAACATATCAAGAAGGATGTTTGATTTAGCTTCAATTATTGATTCCGAAAACTGTGTTATAACAACCGACATTCTTGAAAAAACGGGCAGGATTTGTTTTGAAACAAAGGAAGATGAGCTTAAATATTCTCTTTTTCTTGCTTCAAACGATATAAAGCCAACCTTTTGCCCCTTTATGGAAACCACCTGCAAAGTTGAAAACTTTAACCCTACAACTTCGGGATTCGGGGTTAGATTTTCTCTTTTTAAATATTACCTTAAGCTTTTAGTCAGAAAGCCTTGGTATTTTATTGAATTTGTTTTGTATCTTATTCAGCCAAATGTTGCCGTGCTTGGAATTTTATACTTATTGCTTTTATATTTTTCTTTCAAATTCATGAGCACAATCGGCATAAAATATGTTATCCACCTTGGGATATTTTATCTTATAGTCTGGATTTTGGGGCTTATTGCATCAAGAATAAGTCCTGTTAAAATTTTATTTTTCTTATTTTACCCGCTTTACTCCTTTATATTTAACTTTAGAAAAATTACAAAAGATATCTCACGAAAAGCAATCCAGCGTTCCGTTACGGAAGAAAAAAATATAAAATCGGCAACAATGAACGCTATTGTAACAGACGGCGAAAAAGATGTTATGTGCAAAATGGATTTAATATCCGAAGATGGCATGAGAAGGGTTATATTAAGGTTTAGAAAAAAACGTGTTATATCGGATGAATCCATAAGAATGTTTGATGCGGTAGAAAACATTTCAAAACGTGTAAGAACCCATGGGCTGACTTTAAAAATCTGTCAAAATTGTAAATACTTTCAGGCTACTCCGGATGGCACGGTTGATTTATTAAAGGGAGTATGTTCTCTTAATAATGCAGAGAATAAAGAAACCTTTGAAACATTAATATGGAACACCTGCAACTGTTTTTCTCCAAAAGAAGAAAACGGATTACACGGGATAACATAAGTTGATAAATTATATTTAACAAATACGGGAATAATAAAAGTGGCAAGAAGAAGAAAAAAAAATACAGGTTGTTTATCATATATATTTGTAACGCTTTTATCTGCGGGCTTGGCGGTTATCGTTGCATTTAATCTATACCTTGCCAGTTTGCAGCCTATTAATAATTTTAAAGACATTAAACCAAACCCCGTTACCACAATCTATTCATCCGACGGGGAAAATATAAAAACTTTTACGGCATATAAATTTGAAAAAGTTTCAATAGACGACATACCCGATAATCTGAAAAATGCAATAATTGCAACCGAAGATAAAAACTTTTACCACCACAGAGGCTTTGATACATTCGGACTTGTAAGGTCTGCCGTTACCAATATTAGAGCGGGTAAATTGAAACAGGGCGCAAGCACAATCACCCAGCAGCTTGCAAGAATTTTATTTCTTTCAAACGAAAGAACCTTTGACAGGAAAATAAAAGAACTCATTATCGCACACAGGATTGAAAAAACAATTTCTAAAGATGAAATTCTTGAAATGTATTTAAATTCCGTATATTTAGGCTCGGGAACATACGGTGTGCTTTCTGCCGCAAATACTTATTTTGATAAATCACTGGACGAATTGACTCTTGCGGAAACTGCTCTTATAGCGGGACTTCCTCAGGCACCGAGTGTATATTCTCCTTTTTCAAATCCGGATGCCGCCGTTGAAAGAAGAAATCAAGTTTTAAAAAGGATGTATAAAACAGGATATATAAATAAGAAAGAATACGAAAAGGCAAAAGATGAGCCTTTGAAATTAAATCAAAAGCCGAGAATATATTCTTTTAATAAGGCCCCCTATTTCATTGATTTTGTGTTAAGAGAGTTAACTGATATAGGGTTCGATGAAACGGAGATTTCTCAAGGGGGCTTAAAAATTTATACAACCCTGAACTATAAAGACCAGCTTGCGGCAGATAATGCAATAAACAGTACCCTTGCTTCTTCGGGCTTAACTCAGGATAAAACCCAAATGGCGCTTTTTGCATTTAGCCCTACAACCGGACGTATTATTTCATACGTTGGCGGGAAAAACTACGAAAAAAGCCAGTATGACAGAATAGTTAATGCAATAAGGCCCCCGGGTTCATCTTTTAAGCCGTTTGTATATGCAACCGCTCTGCAACAGGGATTCAGCGTTAACGACATTGTAAATGATCGTCCGTATGTATTCAATAAATGGGCACCAAGGAACTATGGCGGTGTGTTCAGGGGTAAAATTCCCTTGTGGAAGGCTCTTGCAGTGTCATCAAATGTTATTGCGGCATGGTTAATTGATAAGGTGGGAATTTCCCCTGTTATCAATACCGCAAGAGATTTAGGCATTACCACCCCCCTTCAACCCGATTTAACAATTTCTTTGGGGTCAAACGGGGTTAAACTTTATGATATGGTTATATCATACGGCGCATTTGCAAACGGCGGTTTCAGGGTTCGCCCCTATTCCGTTGAAAGAGTTGAAAATTCAAGAGGGGTTGTTATTTATCAGGCAATGCCGACAAAAGTTATAAAAGTTATAAGCTACGATACTGCAGCAGGCATGACTTATATGCTAAAAAAAGTTGTTGAAGTCGGAACAGGCAGAGGCGCTGCCGTTGGCAGAGAAATAGCGGGAAAAACTGGAACAACGGACGATTACCGTGATGCTTGGTTTATGGGATTTAGCCCCGATATTGTTGCGGGTGTTTGGCTTGGAAATGACGACAATTCTAAACTTCCGGGTATAACAGGCGGGGGGCTTCCTGCCGTTGTTTGGGGAAAGTTCATGAAAACCGCACTTGAGGATTACCCTGAATCTGTTTTTGACTATCCCGATTTTACAAACAAACCAACCTCATCAAACAGTGAAGTAAATTACGTTGATGAGAACGTAACAAAAGATGCCGAAGGTGCAATTTATCTTGATGATACGGATAAAATTTTTGACGGTGATGAACGTCAGGTTGAACCCGATAATATGCAAACTAATACGGACGGCGGGATTTATGTTCCTGACGAAACAATAGTTTCACCCTCCTATAACCCTCAGGCAAACAAAATTGATGATGCAAAAAATAAAAAAAGTAAACCTGCTATGCCATTTAATCAGGAAAAAGCAATTAACAATAATTTTAATACCCCGCTTCCGGGCAGAAACTAAGATATAAGGAATATTTTTTATGCAGATGGAAACAAAATGCCTGCACTCAGGCTACAACCCAAAAAACGGCGAACCAAGAGTAATGCCTATATACCAGAGCACAACATTCAGATTTAATTCAACCGATGAAATCGGGGCAGTTTTTAATGACCCCACCAAAGCCCACATCTATCAAAGATTTACAAATCCAACGGTTGATACCGTAGAGAAAAAAATTGCAGACCTTGAGGGCGGAGTTGCCGCAATGTGCACATCATCAGGGCAGATGGCATCCTTAATTTCGATTTTAAATTTGTGCTCCTCCGGTGACAGTTTTATTTCTTCGTCCTCCATTTATGGCGGAACAATTAATCTTTTTGCCGTAACCTTGAAAAGACTGGGCATAGAATGCATTTTTGTTGACGTTGATGCAAATGAAGATGAGATACAATCCAAAATTAAACCCAATACAAAGGCAATATTCGGCGAAACGCTGACTAATCCTTCCTTACAAGTTTTAGATATTGAAAAATTTGCAAAAGTTGCCCACAAAAATAATATTCCCTTAATCGTGGATAACACATTCCCGACCCCGATACTCTGTCGCCCTATCGAATGGGGGGCTGATGTTGTCATTCATTCAACTTCTAAGTATATGGACGGACATGCCGTTCAGGTTGGCGGTGTTATAGTGGATAGCGGCAAATTTGATTATACAAACGGCAAATTCCCTGATTTTACAGAACCTGACGAGTCATATCACGGCACAATTTATACAAAAGATTACCCTTTTGCACCTTATATAATTAAAGCAAGAATGCAGTTAATGCGTGATTTTGGGGCATATCCTTCGGGACATTCGGGATTTTTATTAAATTTGGGGCTTGAAACACTTGCGCTTAGAATGCAGAGGTATTGTGAAAATGCAATGAAAATGGCACAGTATTTTGAGTCTACCGGAAAATTTGAAGAAGTAAGATACCCGAAATTATCAGGCAACAAATATTACCGTTTGGCTGAAAAATACCTTCCAAACGGAGCTTCAGGTGTAATTTCACTTACCATAAAGGGCGGAAAAGATGCTGCGGTTAAATTTATGGACGGGCTAAAAATGGCATCCAACGAAGTTCATGTTGCTGATATTAAGACCTGTGTTTTGCATCCTGCAAGCGCAACACACAGACAACTAACGGATGAACAACTTGTTGCATGCGGTATAAATCCCGGGCTTGTAAGGTTTTCCGTGGGCCTTGAAAACATAGATGATATTATAGCTGATGTTGAGGGCGCTCTAAAGAATATAAAATAAAACTTGAATATCTCTATTGATATGGTATTCTTTTTTTGGCATACAAGCTCGGCATTTTGAGCCAACAGTAAAGCTTATTTAATCAGGTTTAGTGGCCTTAAATACTCACAATTGAATAATAAATATCGGGATGTAGCAGGGTCCCTACGAAGAAAGTGACTAAATGTCACTTTATGAGTGGGGCAGGCGAATGTCTAGCCGAAGGCCTAGACGGAGCCGTATAATATAATGACCAAGCTGCACCCAAGAAATTGAAATTTGAATAAAAATCGGGATGTAGCAGGGTCCCTACGAAGAAAGTGACTAAATGTCACTTTATGAGTGGGGCAGGCGAATGTCCGAGCGAAAGCTCAGGTCAAAAGCCGTATAACAAAATACCAAGGCTTGAGCCCAAGAATTTGAAAATTAAATAACTTTTTCGGGATGTAGCGCAGCTTGACTCTGCCGACGAAAAAGATACAGTGTATCTTTTGAGGAGAGGAAGCACCGTAGGTGCGCTACGAAATGACAATTGAATAATAAATATCGGGATGTAGCGCAGCTTGGTAGCGCACCTCGCTTGGGACGAGGGGGTCGCAGGTTCAAATCCTGTCATCCCGATATTTTTTTATTACAAAAATCTTTAGGATTTGAACCTGCTTTATTATGGCAAGTCTGCCTTTAAAA
>CANRHZ010000054.1 GCA_947630535.1 Candidatus Gastranaerophilales bacterium
GGGGGTAAGCTCCAAACAATTTAACCATAAAATGAACTCCTGTCTATATTTTAGTACATATTTATTTTATCAAATTGTTTTTTCTTTTTCAAGGCTATAAAATTTTTTATTTTTACTAAAATAATGCAGGCAGGATGAAATTGGGGCAGAAACAAAAAAGTTTTGTATTAAAAAACTCTATCAAAATTAAAATATAATAAGTTGCAAAAATAAATAAAGTTTGGGCAGGACGGGACTCGAACCCACAAGTGTTTTACCACGCCGGTACCTGAAACCGGTGCGTCTACCATTTCGCCACCTGCCCTTAGGTAACAATAAAATATTATAACAAATAAAACCTTAATTCAAATAAAAAGCAAGGCAAAATGCCTTGCTATAAAAATATAAAATTAAATCTATTTCATACCGAGTTCATATTTATAACAGTCAATAAACGCTTCATAATCTCTTATTGAATCGTTATACATGCTTAGCATAATTTCTTCTTTATCCGTACCAATGCTTTTTTGATATTGCATTCTTGCAAATTCAAGCATTGTGCGCTGACAAAAAAGCATCTTTTTTGCTTCATTTGGGGTTAATTTAATGGGAATGAAACGGGAGTTTTTTTCGTTTTTTATATCTTTTATATTATCTTTTGTATCTATGGAAGTTTCACCTCTTGCAAATTGCATAACAATATCACAAACCCTGTCTTTCACGAGGCTTTCTTTTACCATTTAATCGTTTCCTTTCCGTAATAAACCATATCGACTAATTTCTTCACTAAACTAATATTCGGCACAAAAAGTTTTTTGCTTTATATAAAAGCAAAACTGTTTTTACAATTATTTACAAGAGACTATAAAGCGTTTAGTGGCTCTGATTTTGCAAACTGCATATTATATAAAGTTTTATATTGACCTTCATTTATTTGCATTAATTCTTCATGGCTTCCCTGTTCAACAAGGACACCTTCGTTTATAACCATGATTTTATCTGCATTCTTAATTGTTGAAAGCCTGTGGGCAATTACAAAAACGGTTTTATTTTGCATAAGGTTATAAAGCGCCTTTTGTACAATTACTTCCGATTTGTTATCAAGGGCGGATGTTGCTTCATCAAGTATTATAATAGGAGCATTTTTCAATATGGCACGGGCTATTGCAACCCTTTGTCTTTGGCCGCCTGATAGACTCGCACCCATCTCCCCTATAACCGTATCAAGCCCCCTATCAAGCTTATATATAAAATCGTCAAGGTGAGCCAATTTAACTGCATTTTGGATTTCTTCTTCGGTTGCATCAAATTTTCCCATAAGAATATTTTCTTTAATTGTGCCCGAAAACAAAAAATTGTCCTGAAAAACTTCAGAAATATTATTTCTTAAAGAAGATAAGGAATAATCTTTAATATCAATCCCGTCTATTTTGATAGACCCTCCGCACACATCATAAAATCTTGGCAAAAGATTAACTATTGTTGATTTGCCACCGCCCGAATTTCCTACAAGCGCAACAGTTTCGCCTTTTTTAGCCTCAAAAGTTATGTTCTTTAATACAGGAGTATTTTCTTCATATTCAAAAAATACATTTTGAAATTCAACTTTTTCTTTAACATCTGCAAGTTGAATCGGGTTTTCTTTTTCTTTGATTGAGGGTTCTATGTCAAACAGTTCAAACACCCTTGAAGATGCAACAAACACATTTTGCAAACTGGTTAAAGTATTTCCGAGCGCCTTAACGGGTTTGTATAAAAGCAAAAGCGAAGTTATAAAGCTTGCAAAGCTGCCCGTTGTCATTTCGCCCGTGATAATAAGGTGGTTTCCAAAAAACATAACTATTGCAATTCCGATACTTGCAATCAAATACATAATGGGGCTCATCCAGCTCACACGTTTTGAAAGAGATATTGCAAGGTCAAATGATTTTCTGATTTGCCCTACAAACTTATCATATATTTTTTCTTGCAGGCAATAGCCC
The DNA here is from genome assembly GCA_947630535.1 of Candidatus Gastranaerophilales bacterium. GTDB lineage: Bacteria > Cyanobacteriota > Vampirovibrionia > Gastranaerophilales > Gastranaerophilaceae > Galligastranaerophilus_A. Next base: position 1,962 of record CANRHZ010000054.1, read on the forward strand.
GTTATTACTTTATTTCCGTGGTATGTTTCATTAAAGTTTGTTGTAATTCCGCCCCCTAAAACGGCCGATTCGTTTGAAACTTTTTTAATTCTTTTTCTTATAACGGCAAGAGGGCTAAAAGCTATTGTTAATACTGCAACTCCGACAAATGCAAGCTTCCATGATGCCCACAACAAAACAAAAACAAGACCGATAGCTTCCGTAAAACAGGTTATAATATCTTTTAGAGAAGTCACAATTGTTCTTGAAGCCGTATCGGGGTCAGATAAAAACCTTGTAAGAATAATTCCCGAGGAATTTTCGTCATAGAATTTTGTATCAAGGGTCGTAAGCTTTTTGAAAAGGTCAATTTTTACACTGTTTGATATTTTTGCGCTTAACCAATCGGTTAAATATGAATTAATATACCTTAAGCCCCCTTGTGCCATTGCAAAAAGCACAATAGCAAAAGGAATAATAGAGGATAAAAATTCTCTTGTAAATTCAAAACCTTTATATACAACACTGTTACCGTTTACAACTATATCAATATAGGGTTTTAGGGCAAGTGCCGTTGCCCCGTCAAGGAGCCCTAAAGGTATTGCAAGAATAAAAGTAATAAAAATCCTAAACAAAAAAGGTCTTATGTACGGAAAAATTCTCCATAACAAATATTTATAGTTAAATGCCGTTTTGGCAGAAGTAGATTCCAGTTTCATTTTTATTCCCTAAGTTTAAAGTTCAGCCAAATAAAGACAAGCAAGCATTTGAGAGCTTAGAGCATAGCCTTTTTTTTCACATTCATGTAAAAAATTTCTTACATTTTCTTTTTTAACATAAACACGATTTATAATCACCCCGCCATCACTAACGGGTGATGCTTTTATTTTTGTATCCGTAATTATTGCAATTGCAACGGTTGAAGTTTCGCTTGTAAGCCCGCTTGAAGATGCCATTTTTCTTGTTTTTATTATGAATTTATCCGCTTCAAGTCCTGTTTCTTCCAAAAGTTCTTTTTTGAGGGCATCTTCAACGCATTCATCTTTATTTTCATCCCCGACAAGCCCTGCGGGTGTTTCAACGCAAAATTCGGCGACATGTTCTTCTAATAGGGGAGGTCTTTTTGTAATTAAAAATAAAATTTCATCCCCGTCTTGTTTTTTTATAACGGGCAAAATAACCGCTATATCTTTTGCATTCGGACGGTGAGCATAAACCCAATCGTTTGAGCCTTCTCGTTTTGCTGATTTTAAGGTTAAAAATTTTGTTTGGTATAAAATCAAATTTAAATCTCCCCCATAAAATAAAATTATACAATTAAAATTGGGGTTTTTGGGGCAGAAGATAATCTTTACAAAAATTTACAATTATTTTTCCTCTTTTACCAAGGAAGCTAGCAAAAAATTAGTTTCAGGCTATTTTAATATAACAAAATATATGCTATAATCTTTTTATGGTGTTGTTCATATTGTGTTAAAAATGTGCTGTTGTTAAAGGAAGGGGGCATTTTAAATGGTTGCATTAGCAGAGAAACTTAAAGTAAAATCACCCATCAAATCCAAATTTAGTGATGATTTCCAAAAGTACCTCAAACAGCAATGCTTAAAAACTACATTCAACGGGGTTGAACTAGAAGCATTTAGCTGGTATCGAAAAGTATTGGGGCTTATGTAGGAAAAACAAAAAAGTTTAAAAAACCGGAGAAAAACTCCGGTTTTTTTATTAGCGGATTTAATTTATACTGTTTTATATATTATATTTATCAGGTAAAAAATATGGAAGAAAAAATTCAATATAAATATTATCTTGATGAAGGAATTGCCCTTATTAACGAAGGAAAATTCGAAGAAGCAATTGAAAAGATAAATAAATCCATTGAAATAAAAAGGGACTTTGAAATTTCATATTTTTATCGTGCAGTTGCATATCAGTATCTTGAGAGGTGGGATGAAGCCATGCTCGATTATACCGAGGCAATTAAATTGAATGACAAAATGACGGATGCATACTATAACAGGGCAAGAATTATTCTTACAAGAAAAGACATAAAAAACCCTAAAATTGAAAATGCTATATCTGACCTTGAAATTGCGCTTAAATTGGATTCTAAATTTATTGATGCCCTTTATGCAATGGCGGCAGCAAAAAAGAAGGTTGGAGAGTATGAAGATGCAATAAAATATTTGGATGAGTTAATTGAAATTGAGCCTGATGCAATTAATGCAAAGGCACTAAAAAAACTGATTTTAACCAAATATCTGAAAAAAGAAATTTAGCAAAGCGAGAAAATTTCGTAAATTTCATCATCAGATAATTCCGTTATGATTTTTTCACCCGTAAACACGGCAGCATCAGCCAATTCTCTTTTATCTTTTATAATTTTATCAATTTTTTCTTCAAAAGTGGAAAGGGTTATAAACCTGTGCACCATAACATTTTTATCTTGTCCGATACGGTATGTTCTGTCTGTTGCCTGATCTTCAACGGCAGGATTCCACCAGAGGTCATAGTGTATAACATTTGAAGCGCTTGTAAGATTAAGCCCCAAACCTCCCGCTTTAAGGGATAAAATCATTATTTTCTTTTTATCGTCCTCTTTGAATTCTCTAATCATTTCTTCTCTTTGTTTTACGTTTAGTGAACCATGGAAAAATAGCGGGTCAAAGTTAAATTCGTCCCTTGTAATTTTTTCTAAAATGCTTCCCATTTCTTTATACTGGGTGAAAACAAGCGCTTTTTCGTCGTTAGATATAATATTATTCAATATAGACATTAACTTTTCGGTCTTGCCGCTTGCAGCAGCGCCCATATCCCCGTATTTAAGATAATGATAAGGATGATTGCACACCTGTTTTAAATTTGTTATAAGTTTAAAAATTGCACCCCTTCTGTTTATACCTTGAGATGACGAGTGAATTTCTTCCATAGATTGAGCAAGAACTCTTTCATAAAGGGCAGCTTGTGCCTTGGTAAGATAACAAAATTCGTCCAGCACAATTTTTTCCGGCAAATCCGAAATGATGGATTTATCCGTTTTTAATCGCCTTAGCATAAAGGGCGATATTGCCTGTTTTAATTTTTCTGCTCTCTGGGTTTCTTTGAACTTTTCAATCGGCATTGAATAGTTTTTGGAGAAGTTATTTATTGAGCCTAAGTATCCTTTATTAATAAAGTCAAATATGCTCCAAAGTTCTGAGAGCCTGTTTTCAACAGGAGTACCTGTCATTGCAACTTTCATTGAAGATTTAATTGTTTTTACCGCCTGAGTTTGGCTGGTTGAGGAGTTTTTGATATTTTGGGCTTCATCAATTATGAATAAATCCCAGTTATATTTTTTAAATTCTTCAAGGTCAATTCTTAAAATTGCATAGGTGGTTAAAATTACATCACAATCTGTTGAAAATTCACGATTGAAACCGTGGTAAATGTGTGTTTTAAGCGAAGGTGCAAAAGTTTCAAGCTCTCTTTCCCAATTACCCAGAAGCGTAGTGGGGCAAACAACCAGAGCCGGATTTTTCAGTTTCTTTTCTTCTTTAAGTTTTAAAATAAGGCTTATAACCTGAATTGTTTTACCAAGCCCCATATCATCAGCAATACAACAGCCAAACCCTTTTGTAACATTTGTGTATAACCATCTGAAACCAATCTCCTGATATGGTCTTAGGGTTCCCGTTAAGTTTTTCGGAAGTGAAACTTCGCCGACTTTTGTAAAATCGTTGACTATTCTTGCAAAAGCGCCATCATAATCAAAATCATACTCATCAATTTTACCTGATAGTGCATGATGCAACAGTTCCATTTTGTTCATGACAAAATTGGGTTTTTTTAAGGAAGATAAAAGTTTTTCCGTTTCTTCTTTATCAATAAGAATGAATTTCCCTTTGTATTCAATTAAGCCGTTTGTGTTTTTTGCAAGTTCTCTGAATTCGTCTGCTGAAATCTTTTCATCCCCGAGGGCAACTTCTATTGAAAAGTCCATAATTTCATCCAGAGAAATGGTGGAATTGTTTTTGGATAAGAAAAATTCTTCAATATCGCCCATTCTTTTTTCTTTTATCTTGGCATTAATAGAGGCTCTCGGAATAATAACATTTTCCATGCCTGAAGGAAGGTTAACCTCCATACCCGCCTGTGCCAGATAAAAAGTTATTTGAGTTATAAGTTTATACACACCCGATAAATCAAGCTCTAATGTAACATCTTCAAGGTCCTCAATGTATTTTGTAGCCCAGTTTATCTGTTTTTCAATTATGGTTTTATCGGTGTCTTTAAGGTCGTCTAATTCAATTATTTCGTTTGTCTGTTTATTTTTTGCCTTTATTACCATAAGGAACTTTTCACCGTCCAGTTTTTCAATATTAAAGACGGGAACTATGTTGTAGGTACCAAGGCTCATTTCATCCAGCCAAATTTGTATATCCTGTGCTAAATCAACCCCTTTAAAAATTCTTTTGTTATTTTGATATTTTACAAAATACGGTGCCGATTTAAGGTCTTTGAATTTGTAGTGTTTGATTCCCAAGAATGTAAAAATAAGATAATTCAAATACCTTTCTATGAGTTTTTTTGTTGTTTCTTTTTCTAAAAAACCGTTATTTATTATTTCCGTATAGCTTTCAAGATAGTCGTTGTTTTTAAAATAAGGTTCATAAATAACAGAAAAGGTATCCTTCCTAAATTGGACCGTGGGAATAAAATTGAGTTTTTCAACCGTTTTTTTAACAAAGTTTGTAAGGTTAAAATAGAATTTAAAACTGTCCTTTATATCCTGAGTAATCTCCGTATTTTCACCAAGTCCCGTAAAGTATTCAAAAAACAAATCCAAAGGTATGTTATACCCGATTTTACCGTCTTTATATTCGCTTTTTAGTCTGTATAAAGAGCCCCTTGATTTAAGGTAATAGTCAAAGTTGTATGGCGGGGTTATAAAAATTCTTGCTTCTGTTCCTTTTGTATCAAGAATTATATCTGTTGTTCTTAAGATGTTATTTTTGGTATCAAAGGTGTCTGAAAATTCTTCTTCAATAAGTTCATAAATTAAAGAAAGCGTATACCTAAAATCCTTATTTTTTTGAGAATAAGGGTTTGAATCAAGGTTTAAAAGCAACTTCTCTATGTCGTTTTTCTTAAATGTTAAGTTGTTTAATTCCATCATTAACACATTTTAATATAAAAAAGTTTTATTGTATAATTAATTTTATGAAGTTTGCAGTAAGACTTATAAAAAATACATTCCATCCCTTGAAGGTTCAAGATGATGTTAAATTATCTCAAGGCCAAATGGTTATTGTAAACACCGAAAGAGGGGAAGAAGCCTTAAGCGTTTTTATTGTAAATAAAGAAATTCAGGCCCAATGGCAAAAATTTAAGCCGGAAGGTGTTTCTTTAATCAGGATTATGACCGAACAAGACCTGAATACCTTAAATGAGCAAAAAGAGCTTGAAGTTAAAGCCCTTCTAAAATGCAGAGAATTTGCAAAAAATCGCAAGCTCGTTATGAACCTTACAAGGGCTTCATATACTTTTGACAGAAAAAAAATAACTTTTTATTATACTGCCCCTGAAAGAGTGGATTTTAGGGAATTATTAAAAGATTTAACTCAGGAATTCAGAAAAGTAAGGATTGATTTAAGGCACATAGGTGTAAGGGATGAAACCGCACTTTTACAAGGAAAGGGAATTTGCGGACAAAATTATTGCTGCTGCACATTTTTAAAAAAGTTCGGGTTTGTTTCAACCAAGCTTGCAAAAGATCAAAATATACCCTTAACTCCGGGCAAAATAACGGGCGGGTGCGGAAGGCTGCTTTGTTGTTTAAATTACGAATATTCAAACTACATTGAAGTTGCAAGAATGCTTCCTCCTGTAGGTTCAGGCATTATGACACCTGACGGGGTTGCAAAAGTAGCATCTATATGCTTTTTAAAACAAAAGGTTTCTGCCAAACTTGAGGATGGCAAAATTAAAGAGTATTCAAAAGATGAAATCGAGATGATAGATCAAGAGGTCAATATTGAAATTGAACAGACAAATAATGTTCTAAACTACAGTGACAATGACGACAATATTGATTTAAGAAATCTTGACAATGACAAAAACAGTTCAACGGGAAATATATAAATGGAAGAAATTTCAAGTTTAAAATTGGCTTCTGTTGCCGCAAGAATACTGGATGATAATAAGGCTCTTGATATTGTTATTTTAAATGTTTCAAATGTCAGCGTGTTGTCCGATTATTTTGTAATAGCGGGTGCTAATTCAACTCCTCAGGTAAAGGGGCTAACAAATAACGTAAGAGGAAAAATAAAGGACATTTTATCAAGAACCCCGAGAGGAGATGAAACGGACGCCAAAAATACGTGGAATCTTCTTGATTATGGGGATGTGGTAGTCCATATTATGCACAAAGACCAAAGAGAAAATTATAAAATAGAAAAGTTTTGGAACCACGCACTTATGGTAGATAGAAGCGTTTGGGAAAAAGAATCAAAAGAGTATGCAATTTATGAAAAATAACTTTTTTAAATTTGATGTTTATTTTATAAGCTTTAAAAAGTGTAGTTTAGATTCTGTTTATTATCGCAAAATATAATGCTTTTAGGGTTTTAGCTTTAAGATTTTTATTTTTTGTCATTTCATTTAAAGTTTTAACCCAAAACTTTTTTGTTTTTGCCCCAATTTCATCCTGCCTGCATTATTTTAGTAAGAATAAAAAAATTTTATAGCCTTGAAAAAGAAAAAACAATTTGATAAAATAAAATTGTACTAAAATATAGATGGGAGTTTAATTTATGTCTATTTTGAAAAGTTGTTACCCCCC
>CANRHZ010000055.1 GCA_947630535.1 Candidatus Gastranaerophilales bacterium
GGGGGGTAAATTTTAATAATCTTTTTTTAGGGGGGCAGATTAAATTTTTGTTTTTGCCCTTAGCTAAATTACAATTAACCCCTAAATACTCCTGTGAAGTTTTGCTTTGCAAAACTCTTACGTCGCTATTTGTCAGAGTACTCAAGCTATCTGCCGTTGCTAAACACAACGCCATCACGCTTTTCAATCCGTCTCTTTTTCGTTTTCGCCTAACTCCCTTGGAGTAAGGGCTCAAACTTCAAAAGATTGGAGATGGCGGGGGTGTCTTGCTCGTTCGCATTAAACGGGTCTCTTTCAAGGGGTATCTACCCCTTTCACACCGACCCTTGGCTCACTCGCGCTCGAACTTCCGTATCAGGCTTGCGCCTGATGGGTTCGCCCTTAGCTTACCATTGAATAAAAACATAAATCTGGAGATGGCGGGGGTCGAACCCGCGTCCAAAACGGCGCCTTCACGAACTTCTACAAGCTTAGGCTTTTATTTATTTAGATAAAATCAAGGGAAAAGCCAAAACCTGATTGATTTTACCATATCTTTTTTTAAAGAAAAGCAACTTTTAAGGCTATTTCTTGATGCATACCGCCTTAATAATATGCACTGTATTTGCAAAATTGACCCCATAGACCTGCAAATTCAACCTATGAAGTGGCTACACCTAATCAGTTAGGCTGCTTTAAGTGCTCTGTGAGCAAAAGCATTTCTAGCATCTACAACGTTATTAGCGTTTATTTTTTTGACTTGTTGATAACGGAGAACTTCCCTCCGGCATGCAATCCGAAAGACACAAATCGCCCTGTCAAATTCCAATACATCCCCATTTCAATGTGCGAGTATTTTATATTATACCATATTAATTTTTTATTTTAACCCCTAAAGGATAACTTCAATCCATCCTTTTGGCGCTTCAATTTCTCCAAGCTGAATGCCGACAAGGGTATCATACAATTTCTTTGTAATCTCGCCCATATTTTCCATTCCTGAGGGAAACGAGATTTCTTTTCCGTGGTCATTTATTTTTCCTACAGGGGATAAAACGGCCGCTGTTCCGCAAAGGGCGCATTCCTTAAAGTCTTTCAATTCTTCTTTATATATTTCTCTTTCTTCAACTTTTAAGTTCAAATAGTGCTCTGCAACATATAAAAGAGAGCGTCTTGTAATCGAAGGCAAGATAGAGCTTGATTTTGGAGTTATAACCTTATTGTCTTGCGTTACAAATATAAAGTTTGCGCCGCCCGTTTCTTCAACTTTTGTTCTTGTTTTTGAATCAAGGTACATATTTTCGGCAAAGCCTTGATTATGCGCATCAACAATTGCATGAAGGCTCATAGCATAATTTAAACCTGCCTTAATGTGCCCTGTGCCGTTTGGAGCCGCCCTGTCAAAATCTGAAATTCTTATAACAATTGGTTTGGCGCCCCCTTGAAAGTATGGGCCAACGGGAGTTGTGAAAATTCTAAACTGATATTCATCCGCCGGTTTAACACCTATAACTGCGCCTGAAGCGAACATATACGGTCTTATATATAAAGAAGCTCCGTATCCGTAAGGCGGCACCCATGAAGCATTTGCCTTTACAACTTCTTTAACTGCATTTACAAACCTTTCTTTGTTGAAAACAGGCATTTCAAGACGTTTGCAGGATTCCTCCATTCTTGCCGCATTTAAGTCAGGGCGAAAACACACAATCTTATTATCTTTTGTTGTATATGCTTTTAGCCCTTCAAAACAGGTCTGAGCATACTGTAAAACACCCGCACTTTCATTTATTGTGACGTTTGAATTCGTGCTTAGTTGTCCTTCATCCCACGAACCGTTTTTATAGTTTGAAATGTATCTTATATCAGTTGTATGGTATTTAAAACCTAGCTTGGACCAATCAATATCTTGTTTCATCTTTTTTCCTTTAAAAATTCACAATTTGGATTATATACCATTTTAAAGCCCATTTGCAATATAGTCATTTTTATTAAGGACTTTTAAAAATAAAGGCTTATGTGGTATTATTATGGCATACCTTAAAAAAAGAGAAAATATGAAAAAACTTACAAAAAGCCTTGAATCATATCTTTTAGCTATTTTTAAATTGTCAAAAGAAAATAAAAAAGTAACCGTTAAAGATGTTTCAAAATTATTAAACCATAACGTACAGAGCACAACGGAAGCTATTCAAAGATTGCATAAACACGGCTTTATAGAATATCTTCCATATAAAGGGATAAAACCTCTTATTCCGATGAATAAGTACATAAAGACTTATTTTGAAAGGGAAAAAACCATAAAAGACTTTTTAAAAAAGTTCTTGTTGGTTGAAGATGATAACCTTCAAAAAGTTTTTGAGAATATACAGTTTGGAATTGATGATTATCTCTATGAAAGGTTTAATTCGTTTTTGAATTTTTTGGAATTTTGCCCCTGTTCTCATCCGAATTGGATTGAAGGGTTTAATTCATACCTGAAAAATGGTGAAATGACGGATAAATGTGCCGATTGTATCGAAAAAGCCGCAAAGGGGGAAAATAAAACAGATTGTAAAGGATGTAAAGCGAAATAGCGCTCGTTATGGCAATTTTTTTCCTTTAGTTGTTTTAACTTTGTATGTTGAATTCTATCCAAAACCAAAGCCAAAACTTTTTGAATACCGGCAAAAACAACCAGAAAGCAAAGCTTAGCATATTTTATATTAATGACATGCACGGCAACATTGATAATATGGCGGGCATGATTGCGGCAGCGGATAAATTCGACAAACAAACCCTGAATAACGGTTCTGATGCTATTAAAATCTCTGCGGGGGATAATTTTTCCGGAGGAGATGAAAAGAAAAATAAACTTGTTGTTGACCTTTTATCAAGGATGGGAATTGAGTTTTCGGCTGTCGGAAACCACGAATTTGATTCCACCATAAGCGAATTTTACAAATTTATTAACCCCGATAAAACAAAATTTTTAGCTGCAAACGCCAAAACTCCCATAAATTCAGAGTTTTATAATAACGTACAAAAATCTTCCGTTATTGAAGTTAACGGGCATAAATACGGAATAGTGGGGCTTTTACCCTTTGATTTAGAAACCGTTACGGGCGGTAATGAAGAAAAAACAGAAGGCATAAAAGCCGAAAGCATTGAAAATTCGATTAAAATAGTAAACGAAGAAACAAAAAAGCTTGCAGAACAAGGGGTTGATAAAATAATCCTTGTTTCTCACATAGGTAACGATAACGATAAAAAAATCGCCCCAATGCTACATGGGGTTGATGTTATAGTTGGCGGGCATTCCCATACGGAAGTAAAGGGAATTAACGGGGGGGAAAATCTTCTTTCAAACGCTGACGGCAAACCCGTTTTAATAGTCCAAACCGGAGAAAATGCCAAAAATATAGGAGTTTTGAATGTAGAATTTGACGAAAACGGTGTTCCCGTTAAGGCGGAAAATAATCTTGTTAAAACAAGTCAGGAAAAAAGCCCCGTTATAGACTATATGAAAGATGTCTATATGGGAAAATCTCCCGTAATAGGTGCTATAAAAGAAGCTGACCCCCTTCCTCAAAACAGGAGAATAACTCCTTGCGCATGGACAAACTTTTTGTGTGATGCAATGAGAAGTGAAACCGGAGTTGATATTGCATTTGTAAACGCTTCAAACACAAGAAAAGTTCCAAAAAACGGTGAATTAACTCAAAGAGATGTAACGGAAAGCACACCTTTAAAAAACACCCTCCTTGTTAAAAAAATGACCGAAAAAGAGGTGGTAAGGGCAATAAAAGATGCTCTGCAAATGACATTTTCAAATAAAACAGGCGAACCGGGGATTTTGCATACATCAGGATTAAGCTATAAGGCAGACACAAAAGGTAATTTGCACGAATTAAATTTTGTGGATAAAAACGGAAACAAAACACCCATTGATATAAATAATCCGACGGATAAGGTTTATTCGGTTTGCTATGACAGTTTTCTTGCAAAGGGAACGGAATACCCTGTTTTTGTTCCTGAAAAAATGACCTATACACAAATTGATGCCCAATTTAATTACGATAAAGATAAACTTTTGATTGATGCAATCAACAGAAACCCTTCAAAAGATAATCTTGTTGTTAAAGACGACAAAAGAACAGTCATAACGGATGAAAACGGGCAAGAATTATCAGCCTTAAGAAATGACGAACAAAAAACGGAAAATCCCGCTCAAACAAATACTTTTATTCAAAGCAATCTAAAATTCAGCCCTCTGTTACAATTAAGAATAAATTCAATGGGCGCAATGAGCGGATACAAAGCGACCCCTTAATTTGTATGAAATAAAATTGCGCAAATAAATCCAACCAAGATGCAATAATATGCAAAGCCTTTAAGGGTGTATTTTTCAACGAATTTCATAAAGTATTTAATACAAAAGTATCCGACTATAAATGAAACAAACATCCCTGTTATTATGGCATTGTAATTAAAATCTTTCATATTTTCTATATCAAAGCTTAAAATCGGATAAATTAATGATGCTATAAGAATAATCGGTATGCTTAAAATAAATGAAAATTTGGCGGCATCTTTTCTTTTTACCCCCATAAAAACGGCGCATGATATTGTCATTCCCGACCTTGAAATTCCGGGGAAAATAGCAAGCCCTTGAAAAATACCGACAACAAGAGAAGTTATAAGGTTTATCTTTTTTTCTTTATTTTTAAACTTTTCCGATAAGTATAAAATGCATCCCGTTACCATTAACAAAATGCTTACAATAAAAGGCGATTCGGTTAATTTATGCGCCGTATCCTTTATCAAAAAGCCTATAATACCCGTCATAAAGGTTGCAAAAAGTATATATATGACGAATTTGAAGCTATCGTTGTTGTATTCTTTATTTTTAACAGATATGAAAAATCCTGAAATTATTTCTTTTATCTCTTTAAAAAAGTAAAGAATAACCGCAAAAAGGGTAGAAAGGTGGATTAGAATATCAAAAAATATTTCTTCATTGCTTACCGTGTTAAACGAGGCATTATAGATGAGCTTATAAATTGCCGAGGAAAGAACAATGTGTCCGGAGCTTGATACGGGCAAAAACTCAGTAAGCCCTTGTGTTGCACCCATAATTATAGCCTGAAGTGTCTGCATAATTTTGCCTTTTATTCATAATATGTAGCGCATGAAGTGGGAGTTTCAAAAACGCTTACTTTATAGACATTTTTGAACTCTTTTTTAACCCTGCCAAAAATAAACTTTGCAATAATTTCAGAGCTTGGCGAAACCCCCGAGAATTCTTCCAATTCGTTTAAATCTTTATGATCAAGGTATTCTATAATTTCATTAACCTTTTTTTTCAATACTTTAAAATCAACTAAAATATTGGATTTATCAAGATTTTCTCCCCTTACGGTCACTTCAACTTTCCAGTTGTGCCCGTGCATATTTTCGCATTTTCCCTTGTAGTTTAAAAGGTGGTGTGCGGAAGAAAAATTTGTTTCTACTCTGATTTCAAACATAAAAAAATTCTATCATAAAAAATATTTTATATGATAAAATTGGAATATGATTAGAGGACAAAGACAGGAATTTTGCATAAAATCAATACCCACAGAGGAGCTTCAAGCTCTTGAAACTACTCTTAATTCAATGTCTAAGGGAGGGTGGGATTTATATTCGATTTATGAAGGGGAGCTCAATTCCAAAGTTGTATACAATGTTATTTTTTCCCGTGAAGTTGAAATAGAAGATGATGAAAACTATGAAGATATCCAAGGGTATAAAACAAAGATGGAGCGCATGTTTGCATCTAAAGAAGAACCTTACGAATTATGCCTTAATTTTCAAAAAAAGATAAAAGAAAAAAGAGAAAAAATTGAGGAGATAAAAAACTTTTTAGACGGTGCAAAAGATGACGAAAGAGAAGTATTAAACGAAGAAATCGCAAAAGAGGTTGACAGGTTAAATAACTTAAAAAAACAATTAAAAAGCCTTTTATCTCCGTCCAAAATGGCATCTAATCTTGGCGAAGAAAGGCTTTCGATTTCATTAAGCGAGGAAAACTACTCTTTAAATGACCCGAATTTTGAAAAGAATTTGTTATCCCAAACCATAAAAATAAGACAGGAATTAACGAAAGAACTGGGATATATAATCCCAAAAGTTCAATTTTTGGAAGATAACAACCTTGAACCATACATTTTTACCGTTAATGTCCACGGGGTTCCCGTTGCTTCAGGGTTTGCGTATCCGAAATATCTTGCCTTTTTTGAAGATGAACTGGATATGGATGAATACCCCGAAAATTCAATTGAAGATGTTGATATTATTACGGGACGTCCTTTTATATGGATTAAAGAAGAATTTACAAAGAACTTTTGGATAAAAGGAATGCACCCTTCAGAAGTCATATCAAGGGTTTTAAAGTATAATTCCATAAAACATGTCCATGAAATTTTTAACTATTCCGATATGAACAGATACATAGAAATCGTATCCGATAACAACCCCCTTATAATTGATACAATTTTGGGAGATTTTATTTCAATCGGGGAATTAAAGTATATTTTCTGTTCTTTAATCAGAGAAAGGACTTCTGTTAAAGATGTAATTTATGTTTTTGAAAAGATAAATGATTTCGCTGATGATAACTCTAAATCAGACCTTCTTGAAAAGCTCAGAATTTCTCTTTCAAGGCAGATATGCTGGTCAATAAGCAATCAAAATAAAGAAATTGAAGCTTATGAATTATCGGAAGATATTATATCCCTTCTTGAGGAGAATGCCGTTGATACTAACGAAAACGAGTCTGTTATTAAAATTGACGGGTATAAATTTGAAGGGTTTATTAAAAAAATAGAAAAACTCAATCGCAAAAAAAGGGTTGTACTTGTTGTACCGCCCCATTTAAGAGCAATTGTGTTTGCGCTTGTATCTCAGCTTTATATGGATATTCCAACCATTAGTTATGAAGAAATTGCCCCCGAATTTGAGCTTAAGGTTGCGGGCAAAATTTAGGTTTATATTAAAAAAGGCGGAATTTAACCGCCTTTAATTTTTATCTTTTAACGCAGCGAATGTGGTCCGTGACAGAGCGGGTGACTCTATAGCGGCTCCCATTATCCATGGCTTGATTCCATGCAAGACCGTTTTTTCCCGATGAAATGATAGAGCCTGTCCAATAGCAATCGGCACTAACATCCCATCCGATTAAAGTGCGATTAATAAACATTGATGCAGCTTCATCTCTATCGGGAAGTCTGGCATCTTCTCCCTGTTTTGCACAGAGGCTTGCAGCGTCATTTCCATCTTCACTATATGATGGAAGAAGTGTTGTTGAAGCATCACTCGGAAATGGATTTGGGGATACAACGACACTGTTTGTTCTATATAAAACCGTAATAAATCCTACATCTTTTCCAACTTCATTTGGCCCTTTTAAACCATTCAGGTCGTATATCATATTGACACAAGACACTTGATCTGCATAATGGTTTATTTCAGGATGGTCTGATTCGCAAATTGGATTGTAAAAAAGTGCTATTGATTCACCATTAACCGTTTCAAAGGCAGCAACATCCGTATTCATAGCTTCTATTGCGTTATCGTTTAATTCCTCTATTGTTTTTGGAAAATTAAAACTGTTCCCATTTAAAGCAATTATCGTAGATGGTATTCCGCAAGCTTTTAAGTTATTTTTATTACATACGTTTTGAACACGGTACACCTTAGATAATCCATCTATAATAAAAGCTTCTGCTGCTGATGCTTTTAGATTATCATCATCTTTATCAGGAATTGCACCGTTTGTTGTCCCGTACCCTGCAACACTATCCATCTCTCCTATTGCTTGGCTCATTCTTGCGTATAAGGCTTTTCTTTGTGCGTTCCAAGCTTTATCGTTAACGTTAACAAGTAAACTTGGCAGAGTAATTGCTGCAACGATACCAATAATTGTTAGTGTTATCAATACTTCAGCTAAAGTAAATCCGCCTAATCCCTTGGGGGG
>CANRHZ010000056.1 GCA_947630535.1 Candidatus Gastranaerophilales bacterium
CTCGAACAGGGGAAGGACGTATACGCGGTGCCGGGGCGTGTAGGAGACAAAAACAGCGCGGGCTGCAACCGTCTGATCGCCCAGGGCGCGGGCATTGCGTTCTCCGTTGAGGACCTGAAAAGGGAGATGGGCCTGATCTGCGATAAAAACGCGGGGAAAAGAAATTGTATAAAATTATCACTTGCAACGGATGAAAAATTGGTGTATAGTTGTCTCGATTTGCAGCCGAAAAGCCTGAATGAGATCGTGGATATCCTTGGACTTCCCGCCTCCCATGTGCTTTCCGTGCTGCTGACATTACAATTAAAAGGATATATCACAGAGACCGGACGCTCCTATTACAGCCTGACAGCCGGATCTCTGCCGTAATACAAGGAGATTTTGTCAATGGCAAGAAATCTTGTGATCGTGGAATCACCGGCAAAAGTGAAAACGATCAAAAAATTTTTAGGCCCGAACTATGTTGTGGCGGCGTCCAACGGCCATGTGCGCGACCTGCCGAAAAGCCAGCTTGGGATCGACGTGGAACATGGGTTTGAACCAAAATACATCACCATACGGGGAAAGGGCGAGCTGCTGGCGGGACTTCGCCGGGAAGTAAAAAAGGCGGATAAGATCTATCTGGCAACGGACCCCGACCGTGAGGGAGAAGCCATTTCCTGGCATCTGTATCATACGCTGAAGCTGGACGACAAAAAGGTATACCGCATTACTTTTAATGAGATCACAAAAAACGCGGTGAAGGCCTCCATCAAAAACGCCAGAGAGATCGATATGGATCTGGTGGACGCCCAGCAGGCAAGGCGGATGCTGGACCGCATGGTAGGGTACCGGATCAGTCCGCTGCTCTGGAGAAAGATCAAGCGGGGGCTGAGCGCGGGAAGAGTACAGTCCGTGGCCCTTCGGATCATCTGCGACCGGGAGGAAGAGATCAACGCCTTTATTCCCGAGGAATACTGGTCATTGGATGCGCTGCTGGTGCCGGAGGGCGGCAAACGCACGCTCACCGCGAGATTTTACGGAAAAGAAAAAGAAAAGATCACCATACAGTCAAGGGAACAGATGGACGGGATCCTGGCGGATCTGAAGGAGAAGACCTATCAGGTTTCAGAGGTGAAAAACGGGGAACGGACAAAAAAAGCACCCCTTCCTTTTACTACCAGTACCCTGCAGCAGGAGGCGTCCAAGCAGTTGAATTTCGCCACCCAGAAGACTATGCGGATCGCCCAGCAGCTTTATGAAGGCATCGACATCAAGGGGAACGGAACCGTCGGCGTGATCACCTATCTCCGTACGGATTCCACCCGCGTGTCCCAGGAAGCGGAGGCCTCGGCAAGAGAGTATATTGCGGCCCAGTATGGAGAAGCATATGTGGCGCAGGCAACCGGCGGCAGTCTGGCCGGAAAAAAGATACAGGATGCCCACGAAGCCATTCGTCCTTCATACATTGAAAGAACCCCCGAGAGCATTAAAAAGTACCTGACTCAAGAACAATATAAACTCTATAAACTTATATGGACAAGGTTTATGGCTTCTCAGATGGAAGCATGCAAAATAAACAATATAGGAGTTGAAATTGATGCAAACGATTATACTTTTAGAGCGGGTTCTTCAAGAATAGAGTTTGACGGCTTTTTAAGGGTATATAACGATGAAGATGAAAAGAATTCACCCAACATGCCCGAATTAAAAGAGGGCGAAGAACTCATATTTAAAAATCTTATATCGGAACAACACTTCACCCAGCCCCCCGCAAGGTATTCAGAAGCGTCACTTGTAAAACAACTTGAAGAATACGGAATAGGGCGACCTTCAACTTATGCTCCGATTATTACAAAAATTCAGCAGAGAGGGTACGTTGAAAAGCTTGATAAATCGCTCAAACCAACCCTTCTTGGAAGAACGGTTTCAAAACAACTTTGTGAATATTTTAAAGATATAATGAACTACGAATTTACGGCAGCTATGGAACTAAAACTTGATGAAATAGCCGAAAACAAAGCCGATTCCATAAAAGTTTTAAAAGAGTTTTATTCTCCATTTGAAGAAACGGTAGAGCTTGCAAAAACCAATATGGGAAGGGTTGTTATTCAATCAGATAAGGTATGCCCAAATTGCGGAAGGCCCATGGTGGTTAAAACATCAAGGTTTAATAAACAGTTTTTAGGATGCTCAGGTTATCCTGAATGTAAAACCATGATGAGCCTTGACGGGGAACTTCCGACTCAACAGGCCAAGGAAGAAAAAACCGATTATAAATGCGAAAAATGCGGGGGTGAAACCGTTATTAAAACGGGGCCTTACGGGAAATATTACCAGTGTTTAAACGATAAGTGCAAAACAAGAAAGGCAATCGTTCAATCCACAGGGGTTAAATGCCCAAAATGCGAAAAGGAAGGAAGGGACGGCGAACTTGTTCAAAGGCGCTCCAGATACGGAAAAACGTTTTACGGATGCTCAAAATACCCCGATTGCGATTTTGCCGTATGGAACGAGCCCACGGGCGAAAAATGCCCCGATTGCGGAGAGCTCCTTGTTAAAAAATTCTTAAAATCGGGAAATAAAATCGCATGTTCTTCTAAGACTTGCAAATATTCTAAACCCATGGAGGAAGCTGAATAATGCCGTATAAATTGGGAATTATAGGTAACCCTCTTTCTCATTCTCTAAGCAAAGTTATGCATGAAAGTGCCTTTAAACACCTTAATTTGGAAGGCACATACGATATTATGGAAACTAAAAGCGAGGACTTAATTCAAAGAATTAAATACTTAAAAGTTAATGATTATAACGGCTTTAACGTCACAATACCCCATAAAATCCCCATAACCTTGTTTTTATCGGATGTGGATGAGGTTGCAAACATTGCAGGCTCGGTTAATACGGTTGTAATAAACCCCGATAAATCTTTAAAGGGTTATAATACGGATGTTTACGGTTTTACAAAACCCATAGAAGATATTGATTTAAAAGGTAAAAAAGCCGTGGTCTTAGGAACGGGCGGGGCAAGCAGGGCGGTTATCTGCGGACTTCATTTAAAGGGAGTTGATAAAATAGATTTGTATACAAGAAACTCTCTCGATTCATCGGATGTAGCGGACACCTTAAGAAAAAGGTTCCCCGATATTCAAATAAAACTTATACAGTATGAACTTATGTCCTCATTGAGCGACGCTTCAATAATAGTAAATACTACTCCGCTCGGAATGAAGGGTTTCAGGCATGGTCTTTCCCCTCTGACGGATATGGACGTTAAGTCGGTTAGAGATGATGCGGTTATATACGATATTGTTTATAATCCGATTAAAACAGAACTTATAGCAAAAGCAATAAAATACAAAAAAAATTACAGAACGGGGCTTGATATGCTTGTGTATCAAGGGGCAAAAGCCTTTGAAATTTGGACGGGACAAACTCCAAATGTCGATAAAATGAAGATAGCGGCTCTCGAAGAATTGGTTGTTTAAAATAATGTTTAAAAAAAGCCTTTTTTTATTTATTATTTTCTTTTTAACAACGGTGCCGTCTTTTTCTCTTGATGATTCTTCATATATGTCATTGGATGAATATGAAAAACTTTTTGAGCTCGGGTTTATGGATGAGGATGAAATAAACGAAGATAAAAGCGAGGATACATTTGAATTAAAAAAGAAGGAAAATATAAATTACAAGGCTGATGATGTTATTGTTCCCGATATATCTTCAGGTACAAAGTTAAAAATTGAAAAAACGGATTTTTTGGAACCATACAGGGAAGTTTTTAAAAATCAGGAAACGGGCTTTGAACTTTTAAAGGGTAAAAATTTAAAAATATATTCCGATAATTCAAAAGAAATGAGCGATTATATGACAAATAACCTCAAAACAACAACAAACCTTTCTTTTGATGTTACAAAATATTTAACCTTAAAAACGGGTTATGAAAATTGGTATGTTAACCCTAACGCATCAATCGGGGCAAAGAAATTCTTTTTTAACCCTAAATTAAAACTCACGGAAAGTTTTTATCTGGATTATATTTCAAGATACAATTGCACAAGCAAAAACTATGAATCAGAGCTCGGGCTTAATTATAAACCAAGATTTTTTAAAGATACCGCAAACTTTTCCATTAAAGCAAGCAGCGTTATTAATCAAAATAATGAAACTCAATCAAGCAGATTAAAGTTTACAAGCGACTGGTACATTTTCTAAAGACAAACCAAATAAAAAAGTATAAAATAAGATTGATTAATCAAGGATTGTTGTTTTGAAACTAATAACTCATAAAGATATAATAAACCTCAATATAAAAATGGAAGAATGCCTTGAGTGGGCGCTTGAGGTGTACAAAAACAAAGATAAATATATACTCCCTCCAAAGTATTCTTTTGTACCAAAAGAAGGGCAGTTTTGTAATATTATGCCATCAATTACGGACAATAAAAGTGTGGGGGGTGTTAAAACAATAGTCAGAAACCCCAAAAATTTTCCTTCCTTAAACAGTAAAATTCTTATCTTTGATTTAAATAGGGGGGGGGGGAATTTATTTCGCTTGTTGACGGTAACTGGATTACTGCAATGAGAACGGCAGCCGCTGCATGTTTATCTTTTGATTTATTGGCTAAAAAAGAAGTTAAATCAATAGGTTTAATTGGCCTTGGAAATATTATGAGGGCAACGGTTGAATTTATTTTAAATACTTCAGGTAAAATATCTTCTGAAGATAAGATAACTCTTAAGCTTTTTAAATACAAAAATCAAGAACACTTATTTTATGAAAAATTTAAAAATTATAAAAACGTAAAATTTGAATACAAAGACACATATATTGAAACAATTGAAAATTCAGACGTCGTAATTAGTGCAGCAACATATCTTAAAGATGATATTTGTCCCGATAAATATTTTAAAGACGGTATAACGCTTATTCCTATTCATACAAGAGGGTTTATGAATTGCGACTTAACATTCGATAAAATTTTTGTTGATGATATGGAACATATAAAGAAATTTAAATATTTTAACCAATATAAACATAAAAAAGAAATTTCAGACCTTTTAAATAAAAAAACCGAGGGAAGAAAAAACGATAAAGAAAAAATACTTGTCTATAATATAGGAATTTCCGCCCTTGATGTTTTTTATGCGCTAAAAATATATGACAAATTAAAAGATAAAAAAACTCTTGAGGTTGATTTTTTTGAGCCAAAAGAAAAGTTTTGGATTTAATCTTATATATTAACAAAGCTAAAAAATGATTTTTTAAAAAAAGAGGGGTTTTTTATTTAAAAAAATATTTTTTACATGCTAATTTCCGCCGAATATTTCAGATGCCTTTTGACCCTGTTTTAAAAGACCGTAATAAAATTCAAGTTCCTGTTCTGTTGCGCTATTCAATATTTGCATAGATTTTATATAGAAAGGGTTGTCATTTACTGATACTTCTTTTAAACTTAAACCAAGTTTATCAACTTCTAAATCAAGAGCCGATAAAACCTTATTTAATGTTTTAAAGCTTGGTTTATAGGTGCCCAATTCAAGTTTTGAAATGTGTTTTTCATGGATTCCCGCAAGTTCTGCCAGTTGTTCTTGAGTTAGCCCCCTTGCTTTTCTTATTTGTTTTAGTTTTTTACCAAAAGTATTATCTTTTGTCATATAATGCCCTTTTTTATACATTTTAGGGGGATATTATTATAAATTTAACAATACACTCTGGTAATTTTTTTAAAAAGTAGCACAATATTGATACTTTTTATTTTTTGTGATAGACTACTTTTAATAAAACTTTTGTCTAGAATTAAGAGGAAAATTATGAAAAAGAAAAAAATTTTATTATCACTCCTGTTTATGTGTATTGCACTTCATTATAATTTACGGATAAATACAGACGCAATAGAAATTACTTTTCCTAATGGAGGCGGACTTGTCAGCGCCGAAGGTGACTTGTTTGATGATTTAACCGTAAACAATGGTACGGGCGAATTGACATTAGGAGATGTTAATGCCGGTGTGAATAATAATGAGGGCGGGACAGTTATTGTTGATAAAAAGAAAACTGTCACAATAAAAAAGGGTAAAAAACTTTCAAATGAAAATGGTACGCTTAGACTTAAGAATCAAAGTAAAATAAAAAATAACGGAACCGTAATAAATGGTAAAAACGGAAAAATTGAAAACAAAAATGGTACGATTATTAATAATTATGATGCTACATTTGAAAATTTAGGCGCTATAGAAAATAGTGGTGACGCTTCAATTAAAAATAAGGGAACCTTCAATAATAAAGGTACAATCGATAACGGTAAAAATAAAGGCGATGCTAAAATAGTTAATAATGGCGCCAGTGCAAAATATACTAATGACGGAGTAATAAATAACGGTACAGCTAAGGGTGGCGGCACAATAATAAATAAAGAGGGTGCAACCTTTGATAACAATGGCACAATAAATAATGCCACGGTTGAAAATGGTTACTACGGCGAGATAATAAATAAAGGCAGTTCAACTTTTAATAATAACAATAAAGGTGTTATAAACAATGAATTAAACATAAAAAATACCGGTGAAAATTCAGTGTTGAACAACTATGGAACCATAAATAACTCCGGTGATATAGCAAATAAAGATGAGGGAACCTTTAACAATTACGGTACAATTTACAATTCGGAGAAGATTAAAAGTGATGTAGATGCAAAGGATGATAAAGGCTTTCATAATCACGGTACGATTTATAACCAATCAAATGGTGTCATAAACGGAGGCTTAAATAATGAAGGTAGGCTCGTTAATGACGGAAGAATCGCTTTTAGTGCGAATGAATTATATAATAAAGGCGAAGGTCAAATTATTAATAACAACATAATTAAAGCAGATATTATAGCTGATGGCGGTACAATTTATAATAACGAAACAGGAAAGTTTGGAATGACTGATATTTCAGGTTCCAATACCACACTTTTTAATGCAGGAAAAATTGACACGGTTGATATAGACCTTGATAATTCAACCATTTACAACACAGGTAAAATAATTGCCGGCGAGATTAATAACAAAAAAAAGACAGGAGATTTAATTGTTAACTCAACGGGGATGTTAAGAGGTGTAACTATTAAAGGCGCAAATACAACTGTTAATCAGGACGGTTTAATTAAAGAACACTTAAATGTAAATGGCGGGGCTACATTTCATCTCGGTAAAAACGCATCTTTCTTTGACGATAGCGCAAATGGCGATGATTTAACAGGCTATGTTATTGTTGGAAAAGACAGTATACTTGATGCAACAAATTCAACCATAAATAAGTATGGAGAACATGTACAGCTCAAAGATAATTCAAAAGTCAGGTTTGATATAAGCTCTGCAACAGGTGATACGGATAAGTTTCAGTTTGGAGTTGATGGCGGAAATCCTAAGAATATAACTCTTGATGATTTTAATCCCATTGCTGATATAAAAGTAAGTCGTGGTTTTGTTTCAATGGATGAATTGAAAAAAACTTTAGGAGTTGATAGTGAAAAAAATGCAAAATTAAATTTGACGTTTGGCGACTCTGCAAAAACAAATCATAGGTTTTTATCTCCTTTAAGGTATATGAATGCTATAGCTATTGAAGAAGATAGCAGGAAAGGTATTTTATTCTCCCCCACCGGCAACTCCTACCATGACTTCAACCCCGCTATCATGGCAGGCCCCGTAGCTGCTCAACTCGGCGGTTACC
>CANRHZ010000057.1 GCA_947630535.1 Candidatus Gastranaerophilales bacterium
GGGGGGTAAGCTCCAAACAAATTCGTCATAAATTAAACTCCCATCTATATTTTAGTACAATTTCATTTTATCAAATTAAATTTAACTTTTCAAGATATAAAAAATCCCGCAAAATAAAATTGCGGGATGAATAAAAATTATCTTTTTATGCAGCGGACACTAAACTTGTTTGAGCGACCGTATCTGCCCCGAAAACCGTTAATCATACATTGTTCCCATGCAAGACCGTTTTTCCCTGAAGAAATAACTGAAGATGACCAATAGTAACTTGAAGTCATATCCGTTAAAGAACGGTTAACAAACATTGAAGCAAGTTCATCTCTATCGGGTAATTTGGCATCTTCTCCCTGTTTTGCACAAACTGATGAAGCGTCAGTTCCATCTTCACTATATGATGTAACAGAGGTTGTTGAAGCGTCACTTGAAAATGGCATTGGTGCTACAACGACACTGTTTGTTCTATAAAGGACTGTGATAAATCCAACATCTTTTCCTACTTCATTCGGACCTTTTAAGCCATTAAGGTCATATATCATATTTACACAAGTTTTTGTTTGAGCATACGACCAAGTATTTGTAACATTTGAACCGCAATTTGGATTATAAAAAAGTGCAACTGATTCACCGTTTACCGTCTCAAATGCTGCCGCTTTAACATCGGATGTTAGTTTGTAATCATCTTCTGAATAATTGTCAGGGTTAGGATATTGAGTAAAATAAGGGTTTAATTCTTTTAAACTTTTTGGAAAATCAAGATTAGTACCGTTTAGTGCAATAATGGATGATGGTATCCCGCATGCAGATAAATTATTTGAATTACAGATATTTTGTATTCTATAAACTTTTGATAGTCCATCAATTATAAAGGCTTCTGCCGCACCATCTATGATTTGTTGTTCCGTTTCGTTATTTGATGAGCCATACCCTGAAATACTATCCATCTCTCCTATTGCTTGGCTCATTCTTGCATATAGTGCTTTTCTTTGTGCGTTCCATGCTTTGTCATTGACATTAACAAGTAAACTGGGTAAAGTTATCGCCGCTACAATACCAATAATCGTTAGTGTTATCAATACTTCAGCTAAAGTAAATCCGCCTAATCCCTTGGTAAGCTCCAAACAAATTCGTCATAAATTAAACTCCCATCTATATTTTAGTACAATTTCATTTTATCAAATTGCATACAAATATTCAAGCTTTTTACTTGCAAACAAAATAAAAAGTTTTAACAAATGCTTTTAAAATTACTAAAACGGTTTAGTTTGAGATAGTCTGTTTCTAAGTTCTCTAAACCTTAAAATATCTTCTTGAGCTTTTGAAGTTTCTTTGAATAAAACTTGAGTAGCCGGATGGACTATAATAATGGCATCAATATGCACTTCAAGAAAATCGTATTTTCTTGGTGCGGTTGAACCGTTTTTCCCCATCAATTCCGCATTGGTGACCGCCAAAAATCTTTTTTCTCTATCGTTTAAAAGGTCTGTCAATTCACGGTTTGTGTTTGTATATTTTGAAACGTGGACTGTTCCTTTAATGTCGTGGTCTTTTGTTAAAATATAAACCTCTATAGGAATTGTATCTTGGTTTTTTGCCATTTTATAACCTCTTTGACTGTATAAAATAATTATATTACATTTTTTAAAATATGGCTATTTTTTTATTTTGAATGTAAAATAACATTGGTTATGAAGGATAGGATAAAAAATTTTTTAATTTTAACAGTATTTCTTATAGGGATTTTATCACCGGTTTTTGCGCATGAGTATCAATTTGATGACCCTTTTGAAAATATTAAACAGGAAATTTCGCTCCATCATAAAATTTTAACTTTTGAAACAAGAAGAATTAATGCCACCTACCCTTCATCAAAAATAGATATTGTGGGAATGAATTATCCCGGATTTAGAGGCCCCGGGCAACTTGTTGTTTATTTTCCCGATTTCTCTAAAACCACGGGAACAAATGAATTTGGAACAGAGGCCGTTATTGAAGATGATACGGTAGTTAAATTAACCGGTGCAAATTCCGTTATTCCAAAAAACGGTTTTGTAATTTCAGGGCATGGCTCATCAAAAAATTGGATTAAAAATAATTTAAAAATAGGAACAAAAGTTATAATAGAGGGAAACACCCTTATTGCCTATACAACTCCCGAAAGTTATATTTTTCAGGCAAAAGAAAAATTAAAAGACGCCGAAGGTTTTGTAAATAATTCTAAAAAAATATCTAACAAATCGCAAACGGACAGAAGGGCGGAAGCCTATCTTAAAAAAGCAAAAGACCAGCTTAAAAAAGCGGAAAAATCAGGAGATAACTACGAAAAAGAATATGCAAAATCTTCAATTCAGTTTTCAAAACTTGCAATTAACTATGCACTTCCTTATATAGAAGATGAATTCAAAGGGGTCTGGATAAGGCCCACTGAAACAAACATATATGAAATAAGGAAAACTCTTGATGCGATAAAAAAAACAGGAATAAAAGAAGTTTTTCTTGAAACTTATTTCCACGGGCTTACAATTTACCCTTCATCAGTTATGAAAAAATACAATCTGACGGCGCAAAATCCGAAATTTTTGGGCTTTGACCCCCTAAAAATATATATTGATGAAGCCCATAAAAGAGGGATGAAAATACACTGCTGGTTTGAATCTTATTATATCGGAAATAAAAACCCCGGACTTGATTATATGAGTATACTTTCTCAGTATCCTGCCTGGGGGAATAAAAATCTTGCAAACTATAACTCAAAAAGCTTTGTTTCTCATAAAACAGAGCACAACGGATATTTTCTTGACCCTTCTAACAGTGAAGTTAAAGAGTTTTTATTAAGTTTGATTGATGAATTATCTTCCAAATATAAAATAGACGGGATAAATCTTGATTATACAAGGTATCCTACTTCAAATAAATCAACGGTAAAAAATTACGAACAGTCAAATTGGGGATATACCGAGAACGCAAGAAAAGAGTTTATGGAGCTCTATGAAGTTGACCCGATTGAAATTGAACCTGATAGCGAACTTTGGAGAAAGTGGTCTCAATACAGGCAGGATAAGATATATGAATATGTTAAGGGGGTAAACCTTATTTTATCGGGTAAAAATATTTTGCTTTCTGCGGTAATTTTCCCCGATTATGATGTATGTCTTGAAACCAAACAACAGGATTGGGCAAAATGGTCAAGAGATAACCTTGTTGATGCGGTTACTCCTTTAATTTTAACTGCGGACAACGAACTTTTTGAAAGTATTTTAAAAGAGGTAAAATCAAAAACATCATCCAAAACCAAAGTTTTAACGGGGCTTTTTGTCGGGTTTTTGGATGCGGAGCCCGAGGATTTGCTTCGTCAAATAAATGTTGCAAGGGCACACAAATCTCAAGGGATAGTTCTTTTTGACTGGGCACACCTCCCTTCTAAATATCAAAATGTTTTAAAATACAGAGTGTTTCTCCCTCAAAAATAATTCTAAACCCTGAAATCTCTTTTGCCTTCTTCAATTAATTGCAGATTTTTAATTATTTTTTCTTTTAAAATCGGGTTTTCAATTTGTTCTATTTCGTTTTTTATAATTTCATCACCCGTTTTTTTTGTTTCATTTGAGGCATAATCTTCCAAGTATTCTTTTAAAGTCATAATTGCATTAGGGCCGCAAAAATTGTGTATTTCTTCTTTTTTGCAAACTTCCATAAAATCTGCCCCTACTCTGCCGTTTCTATAACATGCCGTACAAAAACTCGGGATATAGCCCAATTTTAAAAGCCAGTTTGTAACTTCATCCAGACTCCTTAAATCGGAAACATCAAACTGTGAAGAATTTTTTTCAACGGGCTCCGCTTCATAATAGCCGCCAACAGAAGTTTTAGAACCGCCCGAAATTTGAGTTATTCCAAGCTCAAGTGCACGCTTCCTTACGTTTTCGTTTTCTCTGGTTGATATAATCATACCCGTATACGGAACTGCTATTCTTAAGATTGCTATTATTTTTTCAAAAGTTTTATCGTCTATTCCGTTATCAAAAACTTCAGGATTAATGTCGTCCGCTTTTTTTATTCTTGGAACGGATATGGTATGCGGGCCGACCCCAAAAACGGCTTCCAGATGCTCTTTGTGCATTAAGAGCCCTACAAGTTCGTACCTGTATAGAGAAAGGCCATATAAAACCCCGAGCCCCACATCATCAATTCCTGCCCTCATGGCTCTGTCCATTGCTTCGGTATGGTAGGCATAATTATGCTTAGGGCCTGTCGGATGAAGGTTTTCATAGTTTTCCTTGTGGTAGGTTTCCTGAAATAAGATATATGTGCCAATTCCTCTTTCTTTTAATTTTTTATAGTTTTCTTCCGTGGTTGCCGCTATATTAACATTAACACGTCTTATTGAGCCGTTTTTGTGTTTTGTATTATAGATTGTATCAATGGATTTTAAAATATATTCAATAGGGTTATTAACAGGGTCCTCACCCGCTTCAATCGCAAGACGCTTGTGCCCCATATCCTGAAGCGCAATAACCTCTTTTTCAATTTCTTCTTGAGTTAATTTTTTTCTTGTTATGTGCTTATTTTTATAATGATAAGGGCAATAAACGCAACCGTTTACGCAGTAGTTTGAAAGGTATAAAGGGGCGAACAAAACTATTCTGTTTCCGTAAAAATCTTTTTTTATTTGCCTTGCAAGCTTGTATATTTCTTCGTTTAAATCTTCATATTCATTATCTAAAAGTAAAATTGCTTCTTTGTGGTTTAGGCCTTTTTTTTCTTTTGCTTTTTCAATTATTTCTTCAATCAGTTTTCTGTTGTTTTTATTATTGTTTGAATATTCAAGTGTTTTGATAATTTCGTTGTGGTCTATAAATTCTTCCGCTTTATCGGATTTTGGGTTATACATAGTTTATTTTCCTTCTTTTATAAATAAATACTAACTCTTAAAAATTAATAAACAACAGGTCAATTCATATATTTTAATTTTTTTTCTTATAAACTTTTAATTTTGGTTTGAACATGATAAAAAGAAGAATATAAATAAATTTTATAGTCCTTTAATCTTATTAAATATTTTAAGCTTAAATCCTATATTTTTAAATTGATAGTCTGGTATAATTGTTTATATGTTAAAAATATCTGAAAAACTTTTAATAATACTAATTTTATCGCTTTTTATAAACGGTGAGTGCGTTTATTCCATAACGCCCGTACAATCTCAGCTTACAAAAATAGAAAATGAATTGTGGGGGTTTTCATACGATAAAGAAAATGACGCTCAGCGAATAGAAAGAATTGAAAAACAGATTTTCGGTATACCAAACCCGAAATTGACCCCCGATAAAAGGGTTGAAAAAATTACAAAATCTTTGGGGCTTGAAACTTATGAAGAAGCAAAAAGCTCTTTAAATGACCTGTATGTTCAACAGGAAGCGGGCGAGGGGGTTGAATATCCTCAAATTGATGCGCTTGAAAAAACAATTTTGGGAAAAACCTATGCCAAAGAAAACATATACGTAAGGTTAGAAAGACTTGAAAAGAAGGCATTCGGAGCAAAACAGGACGGCGAACTTGCCCAAAGAACGGATGCACTAAACAGGTATGCTTCAATTAACCTGTCCCAAAATAACCCGCAAGATTTATACGATAAAGCACCAAAAGGCTATGATAGCTTTTATTCAGACAATTCAGACGTAAAATTGCAGCTTGCAGCCATAGAAAATATGGTATTCGGGATGGATTTTTCGCAGGAACCCGTTCAATTAAGGCTAAGCAGGCTTGAAAATAAAATTTTCCAAAGAAACTTCTCAGACGATGAAGATCTCACAAGAATTTCAAGAATACAAGCTGCCGCAACCGCAAATAAAACCGCAAAATATTACGATAACAATAAATTTCAAAAGTTTGCGGCAACGGGGCTTCAGGCCGCAAGTTTGCTGCTTATGATTTTGGCATTTATTTTATAAAAAATCCCCCTTTAATTTTAAAGGGGGAGTAGTTATATTTATGAATTTATTTTTTTGATTTGATATCGGCAATTGCTTGGTATTTTCCTTCAATTTTGCCGTTTTTGTGTCGCCTGTCAATTCCGATAAATAAGCCGGTTGTTGTGCCTACAAGACCTATTACTGCTAATGCTTTTGCAGCTGTCGGATTATTTTTTAAGTATTTAACAATAGGACCAAGCTCATTTTTAAAGTCGGTTACAGTTTCGCTATTCAAAACTTTGTTTGCTAATTTAGCCACCGTTTGAGCTATTTTATCATTTTTAACGGCTGCAATGCCCAATCCTGTCGTTGCTATTGTTGTTGCTGTGATTGCAAGGTTGTGTTTTAAGTTGTTCCCCATTTTTTCTTTTGTACAATTAAATTTTTCTAATGGGGTTGCACCTTTAAGCCCGGGGGTTGCTACATACTGTGAAATGATTGACATAATTTTTTCTCCTTTTCTTCTAAACTTTGTACTAGCTTTTGCGTTTTGTTTATCGCTCTTATCCATGAAAAGAAAATTTTATGTATTAAATTGCCAAAATTTAGAATTAAAAACTCTATTTTTTTAATATTAAGCGTTATTAGCGGTTTTCTGGCTTAATAAATCTTAATAAAAAAGATATTTAAAATCTAAAAATAAAATAAATAAACACTATAACACTAAATAGTAAGAGCTTTATACTTAATTTAAAATTAATAATAAAATACATATAACTATGAATATCAAAGAATTATTGGGTAAAAAAATAAGATATCTGCGCCAGAAGAAATGTATTTCGCAAAGTGAACTTGCGGGAATGATTGGAATTTCTCAAAGAAGCTTGTCCGGTATTGAAATTGGCAAAAATTTTTTAACTTCTCAGACGCTTGAAAATATACTTGATTGTTTTCATATAAGTGTTACAGAGCTTTTTGATTTTGAGCACTTTAAAGAGGATAAGTCCATGGCATCCGAGCTCGTGGATATAATTACAAATTTGAACGATACGGACAAACTTCGGACTATTTATAAAGTTGTAAAATCAATTGTAAAGGATTAATTTGATTTTCCCTCTTGATTTTATACTATGTAGATGGTAACTTAAGTATATAGAAATTTTTTGGGCCTGTAGCTCAGTGGTAGAGCAGGGGACTCATAATCCCTTGGTCGCGGGTTCGAATCCCTCCGGGCCCATATTTAAATCAAACCCCATTTATACTTTTTTGCTATCAGAATGTAGTTAATTGAGTAGTTTGATATTTACGGTTAGTTTGATTTTTACGGAAAGTTGGCTTCCTGTTTGGATTTTAGCTGTCGGAAATAATCAAACTATCCGTTTACAAAACGGTCTTTTTGGACTTTTTTTGGATAAACGGTTAGTATGATTATTACGGAAAGTTGAATTAAAACTATTCCCCTGTCTGCATTTCGGCTGTGTGTTTGAAGTGTACGCTTAGTTTGATTATTTCGGAAAAGACCGTTTTGAAAATTAGCAAAAAATTAACACTAAGTTTCGGAAAAATTAACACCTAATTTCGGAAAAAGTAACACAAATTTC
>CANRHZ010000058.1 GCA_947630535.1 Candidatus Gastranaerophilales bacterium
GCTAAAATTAAAAATAGCTTAAATTAATTTTACGCATCAAAAATGGGAGCAAAAATGAAAGAGAGAATAAGAAATATAGATTTTTTAAGAATAGTGGGGTGCCTTGTCATTATTATTTTTCACCTTGCGGGGCATTTAAATACTGACCCTTATAAAGATATAAGCATTTATAATTCATTTTATCAGATGTCACGTGAAGGGCACTTTGCAGTCGATTTATTTTTTATAATTTCAGGGTTCTTTTTTGCGTGTAAATTAAACATAAAACAGTCTGTATTTCAATTTATAAGGCACAAACTAATAAGACTTTATCCCGTTTTGATATTTTTGATTGTTTTATCTTTTTTGATATCTTTAACAGGGATTATAAAATGGCATTATTACAGTAATTTGCTTGGCATATTCGGAGTTTTGGGAACGGGACTTGCGTATAAAATAAAACAATTCCATGCAGGACAGTTTTGGTACTGTACTTCCATGCTTTATGCAATGCTTTTTATTTTCGGTTTAAGAAAAAATTTTGAAAAACAAAAAGTTAACTTTTTTATAGGAGTTTTGATTTTTCTAACCTATTCTTTTATAATTCAGGCAAAATCAGGAAACATAAACGGCATAGGGGACACTTTCTTTTATGTATTTAATATGGGAATGTTAAGAGCAATAGGCGGAGTTGGTATAGGGTATTTAATCGGGGATTGGTATAAGGATAACAAAGAAAAAGTTGAAGCTTTTAAAGTAAACATAAAATCTTACTTTTTTATTTCAATGGTTGAATTTATGTGCGTATTTTTTATAATAAACGATTTAATGCTGCATAGGGTCCGCACAAGAGATACACTTATTTTTATCTACGTTTTTGCGCTTTGTGTATTTTTGTTTGTTTGTAAAAAAGGGTTTATATCAAAAATTTTAGATAAACAAATATATACAAACCTTGCCAAATACACCTATGCAATATTTATGGGGCACCTTATAGTTTTTCGTATATATGGAAATACCGTACTGAAATACTGTCCTAATTGGGTTCATACATACCCTATAATAAATTTTGCACTTATTATATTAATCAGTATACTTTTTGGGGTTTTAATCTATCATTTTGTTGAAAGGCCCGCTTGTTTATATTTAAAAAAATTCGAAGGGGATAAAACTTATGAATGAAGCCGATATAAAAATTAGTGTAATAGTTCCTGTATATAACGTAAAAGATTACCTTAAAAAAGCCCTTGACAGCGTACTTAACCAGACACTAAAAGAATTTGAAGTTATATGCATAGATGACTGTTCAACGGATGGCAGCTTGGACATACTGAGGGAGTATAAAAAGAAAGACGAGAGAATAGTCTTAATAGAAAACAAGGTAAATAAGGGTCAAGGGTATTCAAGAAATATTGCGCTTGATATTGCAAAAGGGGATTACATAATGATGTTTGACCCCGATGATTGGTATGAACCTGATGCGCTTGAAGTTGCATACAACCAGATTACAAAATACGATAACGACCTTGTAGTTTTTAATTACTTTCATTATTCGGAAAAATATAACAAAAGAATGGCAAATGACAGGCATGGGGAAATATTAAGAAAATACGAAAACGGTCATAGTATGAACGTAAGAAAAGATTATTTCCCGTATTTGGGGCTGCATTCTTCAAGAATATATAAAAAGAGCTTTTTAATTGATAACGATTGCAGATACACCGAAACAAGGTGCGGGGAAGATTCCATCTTTGTCGTGAAAACAACCGTCCTTGCAAATTCAATTTCATTTTGCCACAGAATGCTCTATAACTACCGCATCTTTGATTTAAAAAATAAGTACAGAAAAAGAGTTATAAAAGATAGAGTTGCAAAATATTCTGAACCCTATGAAAACAGGTTATACACATATAATTTTATAATGTCTTGTGATTCGGGGTATTATAAGAAATCTTATATAGTTTCATACATAAACGGTTCAATTGCAAACTTTAAAGAATGGAAAAAACGCATACCATCTTCAGCGCATAAAATGTACGGGCTTTTAAGAGAAGCCATTTTGAAAGCTTCATCAGACTTTGATTTAGAAGAATTTAAAAGTGAAATAAAATATTCTGAAGTAAAAAATATATTAAGATATGATAAGTATTGGAAATATAATCTTGTATGCAATATATTACCTTCTATTTTTTCATGTAAAAATAAGATTACCTCTAAAAATGTACATAAAATAATAAACATAATGGGGCTTAAATTAAAATTCAGAATGAAAAACGTTGAAATGCTAGATAACTACAAATATAGGAAAATAAAAAGTGCAAAATAAAAAAATATGCAACATAGATAAAATAAAACTTTTTTCCTTCGATATATTTGATACCTTAATAACAAGGAAAACTATTGCTCCGGATGGAATTTTTGCCATTATGCAAAAAATCATAAATTCTGATGAAAATTTTATTTCTCTTGATAAGGATGTAAAAACAAATTTCTTTAACTATAGAAAATATAGCGAACATATATGTTCAAGTAAATCAGGCAGGTATATTAACGAATTTCAGGAAACTACCTTAAATGAGATATATTCCGATTTACAAAAAACCTTTTTAATACCTTCAGATATGATAGAAAAATTGATGGCGCTTGAAATAAAGGTTGAATACGATAATTCTGTCGGAATAAAAGAAAACATAGATAAGGTAAAATTTTTAATTCAAAACAAAAAGCGTGTTGTACTTATATCGGATATGTATTTAGACCATAAAACAATACGCAATATGCTGCTTAAAGCGGATGAAATTTTTAAAGACATCCCGATTTATGTATCTTCAGAAACCGGATGCAAAAAAACAACGGGTTTAATGTATGAGTATGTGAAAAATAAAGAAAAAGTTGAATACAAAGAATGGCACCATACCGGAGATAACTTATGGGCAGATGCAGGCAGTGCTTTATCGTATGGAATAAATATTGATTTATATACAAAATCGGAAGCTATGTACCATGAAAAATTCTATGCGGGGCTTTATCCGACCAATCTTTCAATTCAACTTATCCTAGGTCAATCAAGACAGGTTAGATTAAACGGGATAGAAAGCGATAAATACAAACTTGGCGCATCATACACGGGAGTACTTTTATATCCTTTCTTAAGCTGGTTATTGGATAAAGTGACAAAGATGGGAATAAAAAGGCTCTACTTTTTAATGCGGGATTGTTATGCAATTAAAAAAGCCTGTGACACATTAATAGAGCAAATGGGGCTCGATATAAAAACTGAATATATTTATTGCTCACGAACAAGCCTCAGAGCGCCTTCAATTACTGAAGATAATATTGAATTATATAAACAGTTTATATGCGCATCTTTTGACAATTATTCAATGCTAAGTTTCTTTTCAGGTTTAGAAACAAAAGAAATAAAAAATTTCCTGCCCTTAAATTACAAGTATTTAGCAGGAAGGAAGTTTAAATTACAAAAGAAAAAAATAGCAAAAGTTTTATATACAAATAATGAACTGTTGAATAAAATAATTGAAAAAAATAAAGAAAAAAGGGAGCTTGCAATAGGATACCTAAAACAGATTTTGGATGTTAAGGATGACAACTTTGCCTTTGTCGATTTGAACGGCTCAGGGTTAAGCGCAAATAATATTGCAAATTTAATGAAAGATTTTTATGGCACCAAGCCGATTAAATTCTTTTTTATGTATGCTCCAAATGCAGTATTTCAAAGTATTGGTGCCAAGACATTTTACTATTCTTCCGTTAATGAAAAAAATGCAATATCAATTGCATCAGCTGAAGCAATATTGCGCCCTAATTTTGGAAGCACGATCGGATACAAAAAAGAAAACGAAAAATATTACCCCGTTTTTGATTCTGACATAATTAAAGGAAAAGACCCCTTTGATAAAGAATATCTTATGGGGATATTGGATGTAACAAAAGCGTTATTTGAATGTGAAAGAAATTACCCGAATGTTTGTTTTTCAGACACTATAATTGTTGATAAATATTTACAGTACCTTGCATCCGATATGAACAGAGATTTTGCAAAAATAATAGGTGCAAAAAGCTATCAATACTGGGGTTTAGAGAGCACCAATATGGGTAAAAAATTAAGCCTGTTTGAATTAATCAAATTTACCCTAAAGAAAAATCCCGTTCCAAAGGGCGGAATTATAATATCCAAACAATGTTCCGATTATTTTACAAGACTTATTATGGAGATGAAACTTTACATTTTTAATACCAAAAAAGAAAATAAAAATAGTTTAAGAAAACATCACTACATCAATAAAAGTCTTTCAATCCAATGCATGGATTTTAAAAATACGGATAGAAAAAGTTTGGATAAAACGCCCGTTGGGGGGGGGGGGAATTAAAAACCCACTTTTTAAACTTGCGATATAGATACTAAAAGGTTTTATTAAATGAAAACAAAATCAGATAAATTTAAAAATATATTCAAAATATATGAATTTAAAAACAGACACATTGTGTTTAATATATTTGGAATAAAAATTAAATTTATTATTGATAAAAAATATAAAAAATATAGATCACTTCCTTCAATAAAATATCTTGAAGTACACCTTTGTGACCATTGCAACTTAAAGTGTAAGTTGTGCTCGCACTATTGTAATTTGGTTCAATCAGAAATATTTACGGATTTAAAACAGTACAAAAAAGATATAAATGAGCTTGCAAAAAAACTAAACATTAAAACAATAAGACTGATGGGGGGAGAACCGCTTTTAAACCCCGATATTGAAGAATTTTTTAAAGCCACAAGAGAAGCTTTTTGCTATTCCAACATAAGACTTGTGACAAACGGCATACTTTTACCTAATATGAAAGAAAGCTTCTGGCAATCTTGCAGAGAAAACAAAATAACGATAGATTTATCAAAGTACCCCATTGTAGGGGATAAATTCTCTCGGTATTTAGATTTAATAGATGACAACAATGTTAATTTGGGGGGCATTCATTTATCAAGAAAATTCCACACAATAGAAAACCCAAAAGGCAATTCAGATATTGAAAAGGCATTTAAAAATTGCTACTCAAAACATTGCGCCAATTTATGGCATCAAAGAATTTGGGTATGTCCTGCATGTTATAGAACCTATTCAAATCAAATTTTAAACGAAAATAAAGACTTACCCCCAAGCGTTGATATTTATAAAGCAAACGCTCAAGATATTATAAATATAATTGAAAAACCAAATTATGCTTGCAGGTGGTGTCCTGAAGAAATTGAAAAAATACCATGGAATAAAATTGAAAACATAAATAGTGAGGAAACAGAAAATGTCTGATAACAGTATAAAAATATCTGTAATAGTTCCCGTTTATAATGTAGAAGAATTTCTTCATCAGGCAATAGATAGCATTATAAACCAAACAATGAAAGATATTGAAATAATCTGTGTTGAAGATTGCTCAGACGATAATTGTAAAAACATTTTAAGAGAATATGCAAAAAAAGATAAAAGAATTGTCTTAATAGAAAACGAGGTAAATAAAGGTCAAGGGTATTCAAGAAACATTGCGCTTGATATTGCAAGGGGTGAATATATTATGTACCTTGATCCTGACGATTGGTATGAACCGGATGCCTTTGAAATTGCATATAACCATATCACAAAATACAATAACGACATTGTTTTTTATAATAAATACATATATTCGGAAAAACTCAACCTAAGGTTTGTTGATGACATATTCGGAGAAAAGCTCGACTTAATAAAAGATAATAAAAATGCCAACATTTCAAACACAAAAATCCCTCTTAACGGGTTTTGTTTTACTAAAATTTATAGAAAATATTTTTTAATTGAAAATAATTGCAAATTCACGGATACCAGATGCGGAGAGGACTTTATATTTGCCGTCACAACAACATACCATGCAAAATCCATATCCTTCTTAAATAAACCTCTTTGCACATACAGAACTTTTGTCAAAGATAACAAATACAAAAAAAATGTAGCTCAAAAAAGAATAGCAAAATACGAAGATTCATTTTATAACCGTGAAGTTGTCTTTGATTTTATGTTAAATCACAACCTCGGTTTGTTTAAAGATGAAGTGCTTAAATACTGGATAAATTCTTTAGCGGATTGTTGTTTGTATTATTCCGGAAACAATAAAAAACATGCTCAAGAAATTTATGAGCGTTCACGGGATATGCTAAAAATCATTTTAGGAAAATACAGTAAAGAAAGCTTACCTGATGAAGTTGCAAAAAAGAAAATAGATAGGATTTTAAAATATAGATATTGGTGGCAATATAGTATGCTTCATATTTTGCCTGAAAAAATCTTTTATGTAAAAAACAAAAGAAGGCCCAAAAAATCTCATAAAGTAGTTAATATAATGGGTATAAAAATGAAATTTTCCATAAAAAATAAAATCCTAAACAGTAATTAAAAATATTTTAAATAAAGGAGATTATATTGAATAAAAAGTTTTATATAGTTGGAATTCCAAGAAAAACAGCAGGCCTGATGGCTATAGCGATGAATAATTTATGCTATGTTGTATCTGCAATAAAGGATGGATATATACCGATAATAGATATGAAACACTATACAAATCGATATTTTAAAGACAATAGAGAATATAAAGATAACGCATGGGAATATTACTTTGAACAACCCGTAGGATGTAATCTTGGTGATATTGATGATTTTTCAGAGGTCATAATAAGCAAGGCAGGTAACGACATAGACGGATTGAAATCTCCAAGTGCATTTGAAATTCCTACAGAATTACAAGACTATAAACTGCCAAAAAAACTTCAAGAATATAAAGAGTGTTTTAATAAATATATAAAATTCAATAAAGACACGAAATTATACCTTGAAGAACAATACAAAAAAATTATAGGAGATAATGAGAGTGTGCTCGGTGTTCTTGCAAGGGGAACGGATTATGCGGTAAGAAAAACCGTTGCTCACCCGAAACAACCAAGCATAAGCCAACTCATAAAAAAAGTGAAAAACACCCTTAAAAAGTACCCTGACATAAAAAAAATATATTTAGCAACCGAAGATTTAGATATCTATAATGCCTTAAAAAACGAATTTAAAGATTTAATTTTAGATAACGGACAAGAAAGAGTTTCATATAAAAATAAAGAAAATAAGTATAAATTTTTAAGTCAGGTAGAATGCAACAGAAAAGACCACAATTATAATCTCGGGCTTGAATATTTAACTTCCATATATATACTGTCAAAGTGCAAATATTTTGTCGGGGGCAGAGCCGGAGGCTCTATTGCTGCATACTATTTATCAAACGGCTATAAATACTTTTATATGTTTAATAAAGGTGTATACGGCAGAGGTTTAGAAAAAATTTATTCCGTGGTGACGGAAACAACAAGAAAACATCATCATAGGGTGTACACAATTTTGGGGTTTAAATTTAAATTTAATCCCGAGATAAACTATATGCAAAATATCCTCAATTTTTTAGGGGGG
>CANRHZ010000059.1 GCA_947630535.1 Candidatus Gastranaerophilales bacterium
GAGAGATGGATAGTGTTGCAGGGTATGGAACAACAAATGGTGCAATTCCCGATAAAGATGATGAAAATTTAAAATCATCAGCAGCAGAAAGCTTTATTATAGATGGTTTATCCAAGGTTTATAGGGTTCAAAATGTATGTAATAAAAATAACTTAAAAGCATGCGGTATTCCACCCACAATAATAACTTTGAACGGGAATACGCTTACTTTTCCAACAACGGTTAATAAATTATACGCTACATTAACTAATTCAAATAATAAAGCAATGGATACTGATGTTGCCGCCTTTGAAACCGTTAACGGTGAATCAATTGCACTATTTTATAATCCCTTATGTGAATCAGACCATCCTGATATAGGACATTATGCAGGCCAGGTATTTTGTGTAAATATGATATATGATCTTAATGGTTTAAAAGGGCCAAATGAAGTTGGAAAAGACGTTGGGTTTATGACAGTCCTTTATCGTACAAATAGCGTTGTTGCATCCCCCAATCCATTCCCAAGCGATGCTTCAACATCACGTATTCCATCATATAGTGAAGATGGAAATGATGCTGCATCAGCCTGCATTGAACAGGGAGATGATGCCAGACTACCCGATAGAGATGAACTTGTATCAATGTTTATTAACCGTTCTTTACTTGGTATAAGTTATGGCTACTGGTCAGGCTCAGTCTTTTCATCAGGCACAAACGGCCTTGCATGGCTACAGGACATGAGCAGTGGGCTCCGCAACAGGATTGTCCGCTCGTACTCGGACTACGTTCGCTGCGTTAGAAGATAAAAACCATAAAAAACTAAAAAGGCCCGCTTATTTTAAAGCGGGTCAATTTTTTAGATAAAATTCTAATTTTCCCCTTCGGTTACCTTTGTTTTATAACTATTAATTAAACACAACGACGGAAGCACAAAAAGAGTAATTGTTATAGAAGATATAAGTCCAAAAATTATTGATATACCAAGAGTTGAAAACATAGGGTCATTTTTTATCCACAAAGGAAGCATCCCTCCGATTGTTGTAAGACAAGTTAATAAAACGGGCTCAACCCTTGATTTTGCAACTTCTTTAATTTCTTCTTTAGTGTAATCTTTAATTTCATTAACAAGAATGACACCGTTATTGATGCAAATTCCAACAAGACATATATACCCCAAAAAAGTTATAAATCCAAAATCCGAGTCGGTTAAAAACAAGCCGAAGTTTGCGCCCGTTAGTGCCATAATACCGGATAGGAAAACCAAAACGGGCTTTTTAAAATCATTAAAATAAGCACACAACATAATAAAAATCAAACCGTACGCAACGGGAATTTTATCCGTTACGGATTTATTTCCTTTTCTTGATTTTTCAACTATTCCCCCGAATTCATAATCAAGCCCTTCAACCTTATCCAATTTGGGGGTTAAAATGTCTGCCACTTTTAGTGCCGTTGTTGACTCATCAATCCACCCTTGAATGGTTATAACGTAGCCGTTATTTCTTCTTAGAATTTTTGAATAAGTATAGTCTGGAGTTATGCTTGCAACTTGAGATAAGGGTATAATTCCGTTCGTTTTTTCCGAATAAAAAGAAAGAGAATTAATAGAGTTGATGTCCCCGCTCAATTTTTCATCACCCTTTAAAATAACGGGAATTTTAACATCCCCTCTATAATATTCGCTTAAAGTCAGTCCGTTATAAAAGGCATTCAGATATTCAAATATATATTTGGGTTCAACACCTGCCATTATTGATGCGTTTTGATTTACCTTTATTTTGTATTCAAGCGAAAAATCTCCCCAATTATTTTTTACAAGGTAAACCCCCTTAACCTCTTTTAGCATTTTTTCCACAATTCCCGCACACATAAAGAGTTTATCCTGATTGTTGTTTTTAATTCTAATCTCAACGGGAGCATCATACGGGGGCCCCAGAGGAATTTTTCTCACAACCGCTTGAACATTGGGAAGATTTTTATTTATGAATTTTTTTGCATCCTGAATATTTTTATTAACGGTTTTATAGTTTTTTGTATTTATTAAAAGCATACCAAAATTAACCTTGTCCGCTTCAGGTTGCGCCGATAACACATACCTTGGGGCCGAAGTTCCTATGTAGCTTGAAAAACTCAGTATATCTTTTTGTGTTTTTAAGTATTCTTCCGTTTTAATAACCGCATTTTTTGTCACCTCAAAACTCGTTCCGTTCTTTAAATTAAGCCTTATTTCAAACATGTTCCTGTCTGAATCGGGGAAAAATGTTTTAGGTACAAATAAAAAAACAATTAAAGAAAGAAAAAAAAGAAAAATTGCAAGAAGAACGGTTTTTTTAGGGTTGTTTATCCCGATATCAATTTTTTGTTTAATGAATTTTGCCAAAATGAACTCTTTTTTGTTTAATACATCCTTATATCCGAACTTAATCATTAAATAAGGAAGCAGAGAAATTGAATAAAACCATGAAAAAATAAGAGTAATAAATACAACTTTAAAAAGGTTCGAGGCATACTCACTCACCGTACTTTTTGCTATGAATACGGGCAAAAAAGAAAAAGAAGCTGAGAGTGTCACAAGAAAAAGAGGAATTTGTAATTTTGATGCGGTTTGAATTATATGGGCTTTAATTTTGTCTTTATCCGTATAGTTTTCTTTTAAGCACCCATCGGCAACCACAATTGAATTATCCACAAGAATGCCCAAAGAAATTATAAGAGCGGAAAGCGATATCTTATCAAGCCCTATATTTAGAGCATTCATAACAAAAAATACCGATAACACGGTTACTAAAATAATTCCGCCCGTTATTATCCCCGTTTTAACCCCGAGTATAAGTAAAACAACAAAAATAACAACAAGAATGCTTTCAAAAAGGCTTGATGTGAATTTATCGGTGAGGGTTTTAACGTAATCGCTTTGAAGGGCAAGTATTTCAATATTTACCCCTTTGTATATTTTTTTTAATTCGGAAACCTTCTTTTTTATTTCTTTCCCCCAGTTTAGAATGTTTCCGTTATTTTCAAGTGAAATCCCTATTAAAAGAGCATCTTTGCCGTTTGCTCTTATTTGTTTTTCTATGGGCATCAATACTGTTTTTTTAACATCAAAAATATCTCCTATTAAAATTGGTGTTTGCCCTATGTTAACCGTTGAATTTATAACGTCATTTTTATCTTTAAAATAAGATGAGGAATTTATTTGAACGGCATTATAATTTGTGGTAATATTCCCTCCGCCTTTTATTGAATTTATTGAGTCGATAAAATTTTTTAATTTTGTTGTTGTAAGCCTTAAATTTTCAAAGCTTGAATTTTTAAAATAGAGATATAATACTTCCTTATTTAATCCGAAAATTTCAACCTTTCCCCTTGTTTTCATTTTTAAAAACTCATCCCGTATGGATTCTGTAATGTCATAGAGTTCTTCATAGCTGGCACCCTTTTTGCTAATTCCTATAAGAGCACCGTAAACATCCGCAAATTCATCATTTACAACGGGATTAAGATTTGAAGGAATAGCATTTTTTGCAAGCTCCACCTTTCTTCTTAATCTGTCCCAGATTGGCTGAATATTATCGTAATATTCGTATAAATCGGCATAAATAACGCTTTTGTCGGGGTAAGATTCTTCCTTTATATCTTCAATTTCTTCCATCTGCAAAAGAATATTTTCAATGGGCTTTGTTATATAATTGTCCGTCTGATAGGCTGTCAGGTTCTTAGCTTCTGTTATAATACTTGCCGTTCTGATTTTAAATCCGGGGTCCTCATTTCTGTTTAAATTAATAAAACCTGCTATTCCTCCGAACAAAAAAAGCAGGGTTAAAAGTATCAAAAAAACATTATTTTTAATGAAAAAAGAGGTTATATTAAACATTAAAATTCAACCTTTGAACCGTCCATTATTTTATTCACACCGTCAATTACAACATTATCGCCAACTTTTAGCCCCGATATTATCTGAATTCTGTCTTTTATAATCTGACCTGATTTT
Source organism: Candidatus Gastranaerophilales bacterium (assembly GCA_947630535.1). Lineage (GTDB taxonomy): Bacteria > Cyanobacteriota > Vampirovibrionia > Gastranaerophilales > Gastranaerophilaceae > Galligastranaerophilus_A. Next base: position 3,974 of record CANRHZ010000059.1, read on the forward strand.
ATTTGCGTTTTTTTCACGGTTCCAAAATTTGAACTTGTTTTATTCAAAATGTAAACATACTTTGCATCCTTTTCGCTTACAATTGAGGATATGGGAAGGGTTATAGAGGATGGAGTTTTAAATTTTTCAAAATAAATATTTATGCTCATACCATCTAAAAGCTCTTTATTATCTTCATCTATTGAAACCGTTATTCTATACGACCCTTCATTAATGCTTGAATTGACTTTGCTTTTAATTTTGCCCTTAAATTCTTTATTTGGAATGGAATCTGCCTTTAATATCACAAAATCTCCGATATTGATTTTATTTATATCGTTTTGAGAAACAAAAACCCTTGCTTCAAGATTGCCTCTCCCTTGAAAATATATTACCCTCTCCCCTGCGTTTACAAATTGCATGGGGTCTTTAAATCTTTTAATTATATAACCGTCATAAGGCGCATAAATATTAGAAAAACCTTCTTTATCTTTTGCAATATCAAGGGCATCTTTTAAAATCTGAATTTGATTAATGCTTGTTTTTAAGTTTGTTTGTGCCGCTTCCCAATCGTTATAAGAAATCCCCCCTGCCTGATGCAATTTTGTTATTCTTTCAAAATAACTTTTTGCCCTGTTATACTTTACATTGGCATCATCCAGTTCGGTTTTTGCTCTTTTGATTTGAAGGTTATATTCATCATTGTCAAGCCTTGCAAGAAGTGTTCCCTTTTTAACAAACTCTCCCTCATCAACATAAAGAGATTTCATTATGCCTGATAATCCGAAACTTAAATCAACGTCAAGGGCTCTGTCTATAAAGCCTTGAAAGATTTTATCGGGAGATAAATTTTGATATTGCACATTTTCATATACAATAAAAGGAATTTCTTCCCTGTTTTCAGCCACGCACCCGAAAAGAAGAAATATGAAAATTAAAGACAATATCTGTTTCATAAAAAAATTATATCTTTTTATAAATAATGATAAACTTAGTCAATCTACCGATAGAGAGCATAGCTAGGAAATATGGGGTTGAATTAATTTTAAAAATTTTATAGAATTTCATCTGTAAATCAAAGGAGGATTTTATGGAAGATAGCACAAAATGCTTTTTAAAACAGTTATTTTTAATGATAGGTTCGGGGTTAATAGGCGGGCTTTTTGCATGTATGCTTATATGCATGTTTTGTCAAAAACCTATGGTTCATCACCATTTTCACCATAAAGGGCACCACGGCTTTAATGAAGAAATAATGCCTTTTAGTCATCCGATGATGAAAATGAAAAAACACCCGAAAATTGATGAAGAATTTATAGAAGAAGAATACATTATAATCCCTAAAGATTTTATGCAAAAAATGAAGGACGAAAAAAACGTAAAACCTTTTGATGGCCCAAGACCAAAACATTAATTTATGCGGGGGTTTTTACCCCTGCATTTTTTCCCCACAAGGGATAGTATTCAAGAATTATTTTATCTTTTTTTGTGATTGTAGCGTGCCCTCCTTTAATAAAGTTTGTAAGAGAGCCTGTCGGAGGCAAAAACGTAAGTGCCCATTTAAGAGGAAGGACTATATAGGTTCGATTCCAGCCGTCTTTTTTGTATTCGGATTTTAATTTAGAGGATGGAATGTTTGGAATATTAAAGTCATCTATTATTATTGAATAAGGGATGCCGTTCATTCCGCTTGATATTATACATTTAACTTTTGCATCTATTACCGTTCCTTTTTGAACAAGTAATTTGCCATCGTATGCTACATCATTTTGAACTATAAAATTTACTTTTTTATTTTCATAAAGGTTATATTTTTTTCTTGTGGAAAGCTTTTCTTGTGCCTTTAATGTAATAGGGATAGAAAGTGTTGATGTGTAATCATAATCCAAATTGGTATCAGGCGAAGTAATTTTTTTGCCCTCAAGATTTTGGAGCATAAAATCTTCAATAGCATACGAAGGTAAGAAGGATAGAATTATAAAAGCTAAAACTATAATACCTTTATTCATATTTAATTCTTTCATTGGAATTGTTTTTAATCTTGGCTTGAAGCTTTTTTCTGTTTTCAGATGAATTTAAAAGGAAATTTTGATAGTATTCGTTATTTATGTAACTATTGTTCGATATAAAAATCGGGTATTTTGTATAAATCCTCTCATAAATGTGCATCATCCTTTTTGATGAAAGGTTGTGGGTTGAAATTGTATCCTGTCTTGCCTGAGGGTATGCCTTATTAATGAAAGTAATGAGCCCAAGGGGATTATAGCCGGCTTTAACCATATAATCAACCGCCCTTAAGTCGGATACTATTTCGTATTTTTTAGGTGCCATTTTAATTTGCATTGAATCAACAAACCCGCCAAGGCTGCCATCAAACGACTTTCGTGCGTTTGAAATTTCTCTTGATAAAAAGGCGGCAACTTCATCATCCGATTCTAAATGCTTTAAATCTTTTCCAAATAAAGTAATTTGCCTCTTTAAAACGGTAGAATCACCCTTAATAAGAACGTCTTTTGAGTTGTATGAAAAAGTTATATGCTTATCAAGCATGTTAGCGTTTAAAATTCTAAACCCTATTTCATTTATTTTTTTCTGGATGGGCATATCATGTTCATAACATATTTCAGATACGTATGTGCTTTGAGTTTCTTTGGCAAAAGTCATCAAATTAATTGAAAATAAAATAATAAGGGTTATATAAATCTTTTTCATTCTATAATTCCTTAAATTATATTGCTATTATATTATTTTTTATTTTTTCGGGCAAAGAAAATATTTGCCACACAAAAGTTGAATTTTATAAAACAATCTGATAAAATAAGATTGTACTAAAATATAGATGGGAGTTTAATTTATGTCTATTATGAAAAGTTGTTACCCCCCCCCCCAAGG
>CANRHZ010000060.1 GCA_947630535.1 Candidatus Gastranaerophilales bacterium
CCTAATCCCTTGGGGGGGGGGGGTAAGCTCCAAACAAATTCGTCATAAATTAAACTCCCATCTATATTTTAGTACAACCTTATTTTATCAAATGAGGTTGAATTTTTCAAGTGGGCAAATAATATAATTTGTAAGAAAGTTTGTTACAAAACTTTAAAATAGTGTTTTTATTTATCATTTTTTTAATATATATCGTTTTTATATAAATGAGAGATATTAAATTAAAAAAGGTAAAGAGAGAGATGTCATTAAACAATTGTTATTTTTTAACGGCTAAAGCAGGTGAACAACTTTGCACAAAAGTAAACAAAGCAGGAATTTATGTTGAAGATGAAAAACAAAATGATTTTATGAACGATTATGTATCAAGCGATGCTGCAACACCAAGCCAAAATGAAGCAATAAGGTATAATCAACTGGCTTTTATATCCTTAACGCACAGTAACGTATTAAATGGCTATAATTCATATATGAAACAAAATAAACTTAGTGCAGCATAAAATAATCAAAAAAATATTTTTATAATATACTTTTCTTATGGAAAGAATTGAAAACATAAGAAATTTCAGTATAATTGCGCACATAGACCACGGCAAATCCACTCTTGCAGACAGACTGCTTGAAAAAACGGGCACTATTGATAAACGTGATATGCAGGATCAATTGCTTGATACTATGGATATTGAGCGTGAAAGAGGCATTACAATTAAATTGAATGCCGCAAAAATGAATTATAAAGCTAATGACGGCAAAGAATATATTTTAAACTTAATAGACACCCCGGGGCATGTTGACTTTTCTTATGAAGTTTCAAGGTCGCTTGCGGCTTGCGAAGGGGCGCTTTTAATTGTTGATGCAACTCAGGGAATAGAGGCTCAAACCCTTGCTAATGTCTATCTTGCAATGGAACAAAACTTAGAAATTATCCCCGTTATTAATAAAATTGATTTGCCTTCGGCAGATGTCGAAAAGGTTAAAAAAGAAATCGAAGAAATTTTAGGGATAGATTCAAGCCTTGCAATTCCCGTTAGTGCAAAAGAAGGAATAGGAATTGATGAGGTTTTGGAAGCGGTTGTAAAATATATCCCGCCCCCGCCCGATACTTCAAATAAACCCTTAAGGGCACTTGTTTTTGACAGTGCATACGACCAGTATTTGGGAACAATTTGCTTCTTTAAGGTTATGGACGGCTCTATTAAAATGGGAGATACCGTTCAATTTATGGCAACCGGCAAAAAATTTGAAGTTGTTGAACTCGGGTTCTTAAACCCGACAAGAAACCCTGTTAATGAACTAAAGACGGGAGAAGTTGGCTATTTTGCAGGCTCAATTAAAGAAATAACAAGGTTTGTGGGCGATACAATCACAAATGCAAACTTTCCTGCGGATGAACCGCTTGAAGGGTATAAAGAAGCAAAACCAATGGTATTTTCGGGACTTTATCCTGTTGATAATGACCAGTATCACGACTTAAAAGATGCGCTTGAAAAATTAAAATTAAATGACTCCTCCATAACTTTTGAGCCCGAAACCTCGTCTGCGCTTGGATTTGGTTTTAGATGCGGGTTTTTGGGTATGCTGCATATGGAAATAGCACAAGAGCGGCTTGAGAGGGAATATAATCTTAACCTTATAACCACAGCACCGAGCGTTATATATAAAGTCTACAAAACAGACGGCACAATGGTTGAAATTGATAACCCGGCAAATTTGCCTGATGCCCAATACAGAGAATATATAGAAGAACCCTATGTAAGAGTAAATTTATTTACCCCGAACGATTATGTGGGCGCACTAATGGACTTGTGCGAATCCAAAAGAGGGAATTTTATCAATATGCAATATATTGATAAAGCAAGAGTTAACCTTGAATACCATATACCGCTATCCGAAGTCATAACCGATTTTTACGACCAACTAAAGTCAAGGACAAAGGGTTATGCAAGCCTTGATTATGAATTTCATTCTTACAAGCGCTCCGATTTGGTTAAGATGGACATTCTTTTATCGGGCGAAACGGTTGATGCCCTTTCTGTTATATGCCATAAAGATTCTGCATACGGTATCGGGCAAAAACTAACGGCAAAATTAAAAGAAATTATACCGAAACAAATGTTTGAGGTTGCAATACAGGCTGCAATAGGAGGCAGAGTTATAGCAAGAACAACAATCAAAGCAATGAGAAAAAATGTTCTTGATAAGTGCTATGGCGGCGATATTACACGTAAAAGAAAACTTTTGGAAAAACAAAAAAGGGGTAAAAAACGCATGAAATCAGTCGGGAAGGTTGAAATTCCGCAAGAAGCTTTCATGGCGGTTTTAAGCTTGGGAGAAGAATAATTTGATAATACTATGCGCCGTTTTAAACGGGTTAGTAAGCTATTTTATTTCTGCTATTTTTAAGAGATTTATACTTTTTTCTCTTATTTTCTTTTCGACCGTAATTTTAAATCTCGAAATTTTATCCCTGATAAAATCAATTAACTCAAATTCTATTTTAATTTTAACCTTTATTGAAGCATTTATTTCTTTTTTTATCTGGAAAAAAAGAAAAGCCCCCAAATTTGATATTAAACCAAAAGAATTCTTTACGTCGCTAAAAGAGCTTATAATAAAGGATAAGACCGTTTTATTGCTTTTAGTTGCCTTTATGGTTCTTATTTTTCGCTCTTTTTTACTTGCTCTGTTATGTCCCCCGAATGAACCCGATGCGCAATGCTACCATGCTCTAAGGTGTTTATTTTGGCTAAAGGATGGCTTTATTCACCATTTTGAAATAGCGGATATAAGAAATATATGTTTTCCTATTAATTCCGAACTGTTCTATACGTGGATTCTTGCGCTTACAAAAAATGATATAGGGTATGGAATTTTAGAATTTGCTTCGTTTATTGTCCTTATAACATCCGGATATAAGGTTATGGAGCTGTTTAATATTAATTTTGAAAAGAGAATTTGGGCATCTTTAATATTTTCTTCTTTTGCCCTTGTTATTGTTCAATTGTCAAGTACCCAGAGTGATTTATGCGTAGGGGCGCTATTTATGCTGGGGATTTATTTAGCGCTTTTTTACAAAAAAGAAAAAAACATTTCCGATTTATATTTTTGCTCGCTTTCTTTGTCTTTAACTTTAGGGGTAAAATCAAGTGCATTTGTAATCATAATCCCTATTTTTTTGTGGCTTATATGTATTTTCAAAAAAGACTTTATTAAATTCTTTTTATTTTTCATTTTGAATTTTCTTATTTTTTCAAGCTATAACTATATTTTAAACTATATGTATTTTGGAAACTTTATCTCAAGCGAAGGCTTTATTTATTATCATAGAAAAATGTCGGGACTAAAGGTCTTTATTTCAAACCTTATTAAAAATTTATTTCAATTTGTTGATTTTAGCGGGCTTAACCTCGGGAATTATTTAAATAATTATATTATGAATTTCAGGAATTCTATTTTAACTTTTTTAAATATCCCGCTTAATATGGGCGAAATTGACAGTATGAGCCGTGTTAATGTCAATATGGATGAACAGGTCGGGGGGCTTGGAATTTTAGGATTTTTGGTATTTTTACCTTGTGTTATAGTAGGCTTTTTTAATAAAAATACAAAAGTTTTTTCATTCTTCTTTATCGCATCTTTTATTCTTTTGAGTTTAGCTATGGGATATACGGTTTATGGCATAAGGTATATGCTGGGGTTTATATCCTTATCGTACCCTGTCTTATCACTGAGTTATTTTAAAAAGCAAAATATAATAAAAATTATTATTGTTATTTATGCAATTTTTTATATGGTACACACATCAATGTATTCAACGTTGCGCCCGTATTCATACCTTAAAAATGAAGTTTTTAGAGAAAAAAGTATTAAAGCGGTTCAAGACAGAATAAGAAACCTTGATTATAAATTTATGGCCCCAACTTTATACTCTGAATATACCGCCTACAAAAAAAGCGCCCAAAATTACTGTAAAAACGGAAATAAAATAGGAATAATATCCGGTGTATCAAATGTTTTATACGGCGCAAAATACCTTGAATTAGAAAATGATTGCAAGATTGATACCATTGTTCTTCTTCATGCAAATAAAGATACCCTTCTTAATTATGATGCAATAATTCTGGAAGAAGGCGGATATCAAAATACCGTATCCACAACAAAAGAAGATATAAAAAATGATACAGTTACATCAGACATTATAGCTTGCAAAAAAGGGGTTATTATAAAAGGCAATATTCCATATAATTATATTTGCAGGGTTAATGAAAAACTTCTTTCATTTGAAGGGTACAAAAAAAGAAGCGAATACATATATATAGATAAAGATAACGATAATTTTGTAAGTCACAAACTTATAACAAGGGCAAAAATATGAATATTATAACTGCTTTTTTAACCTCTTTAATTTCATATTTTGTAAGCTCTTTTTTTAACAGAAGCCTCTATTTTTTCATTGTATTTTTTGGAATTGTTATCTTAAATGTTGAGGTTTTATCCCTATTTAAAAGTATTTCAGGATTTAATATATTTTTATTAACTTTAATTGAAAGCATTATTTGCGGTTTTATTTGGATAAAAAGGGGGAAATTAAAGTTAAAAATTAATATAAAAGGATTTATAAAAGATTTATATAAAGCGATAAGAGAAGATAAAAGCCTTTTAATACTTATCTTAACCCTTTTATTTATGGTCGGTTTAAGTTTTATGCTTGCAATTTTATCGCCCGTAAACGAACCTGATGCACAAGGTTATCACGCTCTAAGAGCTTTATTTTGGGCAGGGGATGGGTTTATTTATCACTTTGAAAATGCAGATATAAGATGTCATTGCATGCCGATTAATTCAGAGATTTTTTATACATGGATACTTTCTTTATTTAAAAATGACTGTTGTTTTGGATTATTAGAATTTTTTTCTTACATTCTTGTCCTTATTTCAAGCTATAAAATAATGGAGATTTTAAATATTGATTTTAATAAAAGAATATGGGCACTTATTCTGTTTTCTTCATTTGCTAATGTTATAAGTCAAATATCAAGCACACAGACTGATATGTGTATCGGAGGATTATTTGTATTATCTTTATACTTAATCTTAGAGTATAAAAAAGATAAAAGAATTAATTTACTTTATTTTTCATCCCTTGCATTAGCTATAAGTTTTGGAGTTAAAAGTACGGGTGTTATAGGTTCAATTCCTTTAATTATTTATTACTTATATTTATTAAAAAAAGACTTTATTAAGTTCTTTTTATTTTTATGCATTAATTTTATTATTTTTTCAAGCTATAACTATATACTAAACTTTATTAATTACGGGAACTTTTTGGGGAGTAATTCTTCCATGCTTGCCCACGGATACTGGGGCGGAATTAAGGGCGGAATAGGAAACTTTATAAAATACATTTTTCAATTTTTCGATTTTGCGGGATTTACCATAGGGTTTTATTTAAATAAATATCTCCTTTTTGCACAGGATAAAACACTTTCATTTTTTCATATACCAAAAACATTAGGGGAAAATGTCGGATTAAATTATACAAATATAGGAATGTTAGAGCAAACTCTCGGTTTTGGAGTTTTAGGGTTTTTAGGGTTTTTGCCCGCCCTTTTTATATCGTTTTTTAAAAAAGATTTAAGGGTTTTTGGTATTATTTTTTGTGCTCAGCTTCTTGTTTTAAGCTTTTCTATAGCATATATGATATTTAGCATACGATTTATAGTTTCTTTTGTGGCTCTTTCAATCCCTGTTTTATCCATTACTTACCATAAAAAAATAAATCTTTATAAGTTTATTTTAATCTTTTTTATGATTTTTTATATGGGATTTTCTTCCTTATTTTTATCTCAACGTCCGATGATTCATTTGTATAAAGAATTTATGAAAGCTCATTCAATTAAAACTGTTCAAAACAATATGAGAGATTTAAACTATAAATTTTATTCAAGCTTTAATGAAGCATACACAATGAAAAGCGCAATTGAACCATACTGTAAGGATGATAATAATATAGCAATATTTGTTTCAAACGGCTATATGGTATACAGTACAAAATATCTTGAATTAAATAATAGCTGCAAAACAGATACTTTGAATATGCTTCATATGAAAAATTACAATTTGGATAACTATCAAATTTTATTAACTCAAAAAAACTTGGAGCAAAATATTGAAGCAATTAATAAAGAAGATATTCTAAACCCGACAAATCCAAATTATCAAACCATGTGTTATTTTGTAGGAATGGACAATAACAGACAAAAAAGAATTCTATCTTATAATGAAATAAAATCGGCACTCTATGCTAAATGCATGATTAATCCTTTATATTTGGAAGAAAAGTTTAAAAAAACAAAAGAAATTGAAGCAAAAATTCCAAAATACCTTGAAAAAAGGGAAGATGAAACGGTTAAAGATTTTATATTATGGGAGAGAAAATAAGTGGCTTATTTATCCTTGATTTTAACCTCTTTAATTTCATATTTTGTAAGCTCTTTTTTTAATAGAAGCATCTATTTTTTCATTGTATTTTTTGGAATTGTTATCTTAAATGTTGAGGTTTTATCCCTATTTAAAAGTATTTCAGGA
>CANRHZ010000061.1 GCA_947630535.1 Candidatus Gastranaerophilales bacterium
GGGGGGTAAGCTCCAAACAAATTCGTCATAAATTAAACTCCCATCTATATTTTAGTACAATTTCATTTTATCAAATTGTGTTTAAATTTTCAAGGTATAAAAAATCCCGCAAGGTGATTTGCGGGATTTAAAATTAAATTATTTTTTAACACAGCGAATACTGTTGTGATAGGATTTGGTTTCTTTATATATATCACCCGAACCGTTAAAGCTCATAGATATTGCTTTTCCTTCATCCCCTGCCGTAATTATAGTGCTGCTCCAATATGTTGAACCGTTAAAATTTCCGATAAGCGCTTCATCATTTATACACATTGCTCCAAGTTCTTCTTTGGTCGGTAATCTTGAATCTTCGTCACTCTCTTTACAAAGAATGCTTGCCGATTTTTCACCATCCTCATCAGGAACCAATGCAGCACTTGTTGAAAGGTCGCTTGATAGGGGTATTGGTGCAACAACAACAGGATCGCTGCTATAAAATACGGTAATAAAACCTATATCTTTTCCCATTTCATTAGGGCCTTTTAGTCCGTTTAGGTCATATATCATATTGACGCACATTTTCTTTTGAATTGAGTCATAAGCATAAGATACAGACGGGGAACCGCAAAAAGGGTTATAATAAAGCGCAATTGATTCGCCGTTAACGGTTTCAAATGCCGCCCCGTCAAAATTACTTGCAGTGGTTAATTCGTTGTCATAGGAGGGGTCATTGAACATTATTCTATCAAAATCACTCAACTCTTTTGGAAAATTTTCTTCTTCGCCGTTCATTTTTATAATCTTTGATGGTATACCGCATGCATTCATATTGTTTTTACCGCAAGTATTTTGCACTCTGTAAACTTTAGATAATCCGTTAATAATAAACATTTCTGATGCCGTTTCTTTTACATCTTGCGGAGATTCACCGTTTGAAGCACCGATACCCGCAATGGTATCCATCTCACCGATTGCTTGGCTTATTCTGGCATGTAGTGCCTTACGTTGAGCGTTCCATGACTTATCGTTAACATTAACTAAGAGTGACGGTAAAGTTATTGCTGCAACGATACCTATAATTGTTAGTGTTATCAATACTTCAGCTAAAGTAAATCCAATCAATCCCTTGGTGGGGGGTGGTAGCAACTTTTTCAAAATAGACATAAAATGAACTCCCATCTATATTTTAGTAATTTCATTTTATCAAATTGTTTTTTCTTTTTCAAGACTATACTATTTGGCATTCTTAATTTAAATAGTTTAAATGGGAATAAAAATGGCAAGAAAAAAAAGGGGAGTGGGGTAAATTTATAATAATTTTTTTAAATGCGATAGATAAAATCCCTGCTTTTATTTTTTATTAAATAAATTGACAGAATAAAACCTGCCTTTCAATTAAAAAATATTATGACAAAAAATCAGGCGGGGCATTCAAAGGCCGAAACAACACTCAATATTTATGCCAAAAATAATTCTGATATGATTTCAAAAGCTCAAGATAAAATCAATAATATTTTTTAAAAAATGTGAGCATAATGTGAGAATAAAAAATCGCCAAATAAAAAATAATTCGACTATCTTAAATACAAACTATAAAAGGATATTAAAAAACGTCCCCGAGAGGATTCGAACCTCCGACATTCACCTTAGGAGGGTGACGTTCTATCCTGCTGAACTACGAGGACATTTTTATCTATTTTTAACATAAAAATATAATTTTATCATCTTTTATTGCATTTCGGGTAAAAATCTGTACCCCATCTCCTGCAACAATTCCCATTTTGTTTTTTGTTTTTTTGTTAAAAGTGAGCTGAATTTTTCTAAGGATTTATTATAAAAAGAGTCCCTTTCTTTCATTAAATAGTCATGGTCTTTTTCAAGCTTTTTAATTTTTTCCAACTTTGTTTTTGAAGAAAGGTTCGAATTTTCAACATCTTTTATTTCTTTTTCTTTTTTTGAAATCGCCTTTTTAAAGGCTTCAAGCTTAGTTGTTGTTTTGTAATAATAAACGCTGAAATCTTCGTTTTGAGAATCGCTAAACTGCAAAAACTCATTTATACTGACCGCATTTTTATCAATATCTGCAAAAGTTAAATTTTGCCTGTATACCGCAGGTTCGCCCAATTTTTCTTCGTTATTTTCTTCACTATCGTTGTTTTTTTGTGACACTTCATCTAAAGTTCCCTTGTCCTCTGCTTTAAGGTTGTTGTCCTCTTTTTTTGGGGTTAATTCTTCTTTTTTTGTATCCTCTTGAACTTTTTTTTCATCAATATTTTTTGTTTCTTTTGTCTGTTCTATGGTTTCATTTTTCAAAGCTTCTTGTTTAATTTCATCCGTTTCATTCTGAACCGTATCAACGGGTTTAATTTCCCCCTCTTTAAAGGATTTTTTCATTTCTTTGAGTTCATTTTCTTTTGCTTTGATTTCTTCCAATCTTTTTTGTTTTTGTTTTTGAAATTCCAGTTTTTTTTGAATTTCAAGTTCCTTTTGTTTTTGTTTTTGGAGCTGCTTTTCTATTTTTTGGATTGCTTTTGGACTTTCGTTATTTAATTCCTCCGCAAATACGCAAGAAACCGAAGCAAAAAGCATTAATGCCACTATTAAAGATAATTCCCTTTTCATAAAAATTCCTATTCTTAATTTTTGACCATATAAAAATAATACCATAAAAAAAACTCCCATAAAGTGGGAGTAAATCTTTAAATAGGAAGGGAAGGTTAGGAAGTTAGGTTTGTTATATTGTGTGTTTAAATCTTAATATCTCGTTTGTTTTTAAATGTTTTCTTTATTTCTTACATTTATATAAAGTATTTTGAGTATATAAAATTTCAATATTCAGTATATATTGTTACATTTCTTAATATACAATCTCAAATTTAATGATAATACGCATTTTGATTGATATTGAAAATATTCTTATTTACAAATTAGAGGTAAATGTGAGATACTTTTATTATCTATTTGGAGTTTTATTATCATGATAATTGAAGAAATACTTGAACTCACCGTGCAAAAAAAAGCATCCGACCTTCATATAAGTTCTAATTTGCCTCCGGTTTTGCGTATAGACGGAGAATTAATAAGAACAAACCTTCCCGTTTTAACACCGGAAGATGTAGAAACATTGCTTTTTCCCATATTAACAAACGAACAAAGAAGAACGCTTGAACAAACATGGGAGCTTGACTTTGGATACGGACTTCACGGGGTCGGACGTTTCAGGGTTAACATATATAAAGATAAGGGAAACTACGCTGCGGCATTTAGGACGGTTAATTCTACCCCTCCTACATTTGAAAGCCTCGGGCTTCCTGAAATTGTAAGAACGGTTTCAAACAGACCAAGAGGCCTCATACTTGTAACAGGCCCTACGGGTTCAGGTAAATCAACCACTCTGGCAGCAATGATTGACTATATTAACTCTACAAGAACAGAACATATATTAACTCTTGAGGACCCTATAGAATTTGTTCATGCGTCTAAAAAAAGTATTGTTCACCAAAGAGAACTGGGGCAAGATACCAGAACTATGGCAAATGCCTTAAGGTCTGCTTTGCGTGAGGACCCTGACGTTATACTTGTCGGCGAAATGAGGGACCTTGAAACTATTTCTCTTGCACTTACCGCAGCAGAAACAGGTCACCTTGTTATGGGAACTCTGCACACTTCAAGCGCTTCTCAGACAATTGACCGTATAGTGGACGTTTTCCCCGAAGGTCAGCAACAACAAGTCAGATTACAACTTTCAAACAGTTTGGTTGCGGTATTTTCGCAAACCCTTCTTCAAAAACTGTCTGATGACGGGCTTACCAAAAAAGGCCGTGTTATGGCACAGGAGATTATGCTTGTAACCGGCGCTATTGCAAACTTAATCAGGGAGCAAAAAACCGCCCAGATATATTCAGCCCTTCAAACGGGGACTCAGGTAGGTATGCAAACTTTGGATATGTCTTTAAGAGATTTGGTTGCAACAAGAAAAATCGACTTAAATGATGCTCTTGCAAAATCTCACCATCCTGAAGAATTAAAAAGAATGCTCGGGCTTCAAAACGATATAGGAAAATTATACTAAATAAACAATGTTAATTTTTCTTAAAATTCCCTATAAAACCATGGGGTTTAACACTTTACAAATATTTTGTTCTTGTTAGAATTATGTTATACCGATTTAAGAATTGATAAAATGTCCTTTTAGAGGGCATTTTTAATTGACTAAATTTAAAAGGAGAAGGTCCAAATGGGCATCAAAGGAAAAAATGACAGAATGGTTGTATTAGCTTGTGAAGACTGCAAAGAAAGAAATTATACAACTACAAAAAACAAAAAGACTCTTAAAGAAAGAATGGAACTTAAAAAATATTGCTCAAGATGCAATAAACACACTGTTCATAAGGAAACAAAATAGGGCATAACCCTATTTTATGCGTCCTTAGTTCAGTTGGTAGAACGTCGGTCTCCAAAACCGGATGTCGAGGGTTCGAGTCCTTCAGGGCGCGAATTTAAATAAGGATTGTAAAATGGCAAACAATACAAAAACAAAATCAACAGAAAACAATTCCGTTAAGGATGAGATTGTAACCTATTTTAAAGGAGTAAAATCCGAATGGGGAAAAGTTACATGGCCTGAAAGAAGGCAGGTTATTGTTGAGTGCGGAGTTGTATTATTTGTTGTTATAATGTTTACTGTTGTGGTATTCGTATTGGACAAAATTTTTATAGGTTTGCTGAATTTATTAAAATAAATTTAAGATAACGGAAAATAAGGTAAATTATGGCTGAAAAAGAAAATAACATTGAAAATGTTGATGAAACACCCAAAGTTCAATTGAACGAAGAAAAATCTGAAATTAAGGACAAAAGCCAGAAAAAAAGATGGTATGTTGTCCATACATATTCAGGACACGAAAACAAGGTTAAAGTTAACCTTGAAAAACGTATTGAATATATGAATATGACGGAAAAAATATTCAGGGTTGAAGTTCCGCAAAAAACCATAACTCAGGTAAAAGGCGGAAAGAAAACCGAAAAAGAAGAAAAAATATTCCCGGGTTATGTCCTTGTTGAAATGATTATGGATGATGATTCATGGTATGTTGTAAGACACACGGCGGGAGTTACCAAATTTGTGGGTTCATCTAAAAAGCCTATTCCCGCAAGAGATTCCGAAATTAAGAAAATCATCCACAGAGGCGCACCTCAGGTACAAAAAATTGAGCTTGACGTTAAAGTCGGCGACAAGGTCAGAATTATTTCCGGTCCGTTTGCCGAATTTATCGGAGATATTGCGGAAGTTTATCCCGATAAATCCAAATTAAGAGCAATGGTTTCGATATTTGGACGTGAAACCCCCGTAGAGCTTGAATACAAACAGATACAAAAAGTTTAAATAATAGGTGGAAGGGCAAAATCATTCGTCATTTGATTTAAAAAAGCCTGTTATTACCACAAGATAAGGAGAAAAAAATGGCACCAAACAACAAAAAAGTTACAGGAAAAATTAAGCTTCAAATTGAAGCCGGAAAGGCAAATCCTTCGCCCCCTGTCGGTCCTGCATTAGGTCAAAAGGGTGTAAATATTATGGATTTTTGCAAACAGTTCAATGATAAAACCGCTTCCATGGCAGGTTATATCATTCCTGTTGTAATTGATGTTTATGAGGACAGAAGTTTTACTTTTGTTACAAAATCACCCCCGGCTGCAGTTTTAATTAAAAAGGCAATTAACCTTTCCAAAGGTTCGGCTGCGCCTAATAAAACCAAAGTGGGTAAAATTACAAAAGCGCAATTGGAAGAAATTGCAAAAACTAAAATGCAAGACTTGAACGCTACCACTATGGAATCTGCCGTTAAAATGATTGCAGGTTCGGCAAGAGCAATGGGTGTTACAGTCGAAGAATAATCGTCGGGAGGCAATTTTATTGCCGTTATGACCGCAAGATAGGAGAAAAAAATGTCAAAATTAACTAAAAAACAGAAAAAAATTCAAGAACTTATGGAAGGTTTCACCCAGCCCGCAAGCGCATCTGATGCAATAGATATGCTTCAAAAGGTTGCTGACCAAACCGCTAAGTTTGACGAAACCGTTGAATGCCACATGAGATTAGGTATTGAAGTTAAACACGCTGACCAACAGGTCAGATCAACAACCGTCCTTCCCGCAGGTTTGGGAAAAACAGTCAGAGTTTGCGTTATCGCAAAAGCTGATAAAGCCCAACTTGCTAAAGAAGCAGGTGCTGATGAAGCCGGAGCGGAAGAAATTATTGATAAAATTCAGGGCGGATGGTTTGAATTTGATACCTTAATTGCAACACCGGATATGATGGCTCCTTTAGGGAAATTAGGACGTATATTGGGACCTAAGGGTTTAA
>CANRHZ010000062.1 GCA_947630535.1 Candidatus Gastranaerophilales bacterium
CTCGTTCGACTTGCATGTATGAGGCACACCGCCAGCGTTCGTCCTGAGCCAGGATCAAACTCTCCGTTGTCAGAAATTTATGTCTGACAGACCGTAAGGTCTGATTGACTCAAAATTTAAGCTTTCGCTTGTTATCCGATTGTTTTTCTTAAAAAAATCAACAGGTATTTGTCGTTTGTAAATTAAATGCTATTCAGTTTTCAATGTTCAGGATAAATCTTCCAACTTAAAGGTGGTTTAAAAAAACTGCTTAAAAAATAAGCTTAACCATCCTTACCATTTGCTATGCACTAAAATTTGCGCAAGCTCTATTATGTTAACACCTCAAGATTTTAAGTCAAGCCCTTTTGTTTTAAAAACTTAACTAAAGTTTACACTTGAGATTTGCATCAGCATCACCGGGTTTCAGCCGTGCTAAATAAGTTTATCATTTCAATTTTTATTGTCAAGCGATTTCAAATTTTAATTCGCTCATTAATTCCAATTATAGTTGTTAATGTAGACTTTAATTTGTGGTATTTGAGAATGTGCTATATTTCTTTAATTACTAATGTAACTTAAAAATATTTTTTTGCAAGCGTTTTTTTAAATAATTTCAACACCTTTTTTCACGGAAGTTAGATTTTCAAAAATCAAGTAGTCGTCTTTGCTTATATTACAATCAATTTCAGGTTTTTTTATAAAAAAAGAAGGCCCCGACCCTGACATTTGAAACCCTAAATTATGGAGATATTTTAATTCATTGTATAAATCCTTAACTGCAAATTCTAAGTCATTTGGCATGTTTGATTTTTCTTTTAAATTGTCAAAGGCATGATATGCATCTTTTGTGGATATTTTTAAATTTTTTGGCTTAACTATTGTGAGGGGGAATTTTTCATATTCAAGAGGATAAATTTCATCCCCCTTGCCTTTACACAAGGCTTTTGCCCCCACATAGCAAAAATTTATATCAGAGCCAAGCAAAGAGTTGATTTCTTTTATTCTGCTTAAGTCGAGAGCATGGTAAATATAGTTAAGAGCATAAATCACACCCGCACAATCGGTTGAGCCTCCCGCAAGGCCCGCTGCAACAGGAATATTTTTTTCAATATAAATTTTGACACCGTCATGGTTAATTCCAGAAGCCTTAAAATATTCCGTTACCCCTTTATATACAAGGTTGTTTTCGTTGTATTCAATTTCTCTTGAATTTCCGCTTAATTCAATTTTAAAAGTTTTTGTAGTTTCAATCGTAAGATAATCATAAAGACTAACAGACTGCATAACGCTTTCTATCGGGTGAAAGCCCGTTTTTTCATCTTTGTTAAAAACTTTTAGTGTTAAATTTATTTTGGCAGGGCATCTAACTTTTAATTTCATCTTCGCTCCTTTTCAAATTCAAAGAAAGCCTGTAAAAATCTTCAAGTGATAAATTTTCCCCTCTTAAACGGGGCTCAAGAGAAGAATTTTTAATGGCTTCATCAGCATTTATAAATCCCGAATTTTTAAGACAGTTTTTTATATTTTTTCTTCTTGTCATAAAGCATGCTTTTATTGTCTGTTTTAAATAAGGGGTAATTTTAACTTTAGGGGTTTTATTTATCTTAAATTTAACCAATGCCGAATCTACTTTTGGAGAAGGGTAAAACATTTTTTTTGAAACCGTCTTTAAAATCTCTGTTTGTGCCCAAAAATTAGACAAAATTGATAAAAGTCCGTATTCTTTATTTTTCGACTTTTCATCTGCAACAATTCTTTTTGCAACTTCATATTGAACCATTAATATTATTTCATCAATTTTATTTCTTGTCTTGTGGTTAATGTCGTCAATTTCACCCAAGAGATGAACAATTATGGGAGTTGTTATGTAGTAGGGGATATTTGCAATAACTTTTATTCTTTCATTTTCTTCAAATAAAGATACAATATCGGTTTTTAAAATGTCCCCCTTTATTAGTTTAAAATTTTTTTTAGAGGCCAAATTTTTTTCTAAAACTTTGATTGCATCATCATCAAGCTCAACCGACACAACCTTTTTTGCACGGTCAACAAGTTTTTCCGTAACAAATCCCGCCCCTGCACCGATTTCAAGAACACAATCATTATCGGATGCGCATTTTGCAATAAAATCTATAATCTCTTTTGAAACCAGAAAGTTTTGTCCGAGCCTTTTTTTAGTTTTAAAATTTTTTGCCCTTGATATATAATTATCTGACATATAAAAATTATAAGAAAAAAATAACAATTTTTATATGTCAAATGTTTTATAAATTTATGAATATGCCGACAATTCAAAATTTAAACTTTAAGGGTGCAACAATTAATATAAATGCGCTGTCTGATACTCACGGAAAACTTGAGAGAACGGATTTAGCGTATCAAAATATGCTTGAAAACAAGGATGATTTATTTTTAAAAGAAAAAAGAGGAAACAAAAATTTCCTTGTAATAGGTGGCGATTGGTACATTTCAGGGGACAGAAAGGGTTATAAAACAGACCCGAATAAACCCTTATCATTCTTTCAAACAAAAATGCTGAATAAATTTATAGAAAAAGTTAAAGAAATAGTTCCGAAAAATGAAACAATATTTGTCCCCGGGAACCATGAACTTGATGGCGGGGTTGACTTATTTTTCGATGCCATGGACGAAGTTGATGCAAATATAGTTGCAACGAATATTGATTTAAAAAAATCGCCCAAACTGTTACCCTTAATTAAAAGAGAAAAGCTGGTAAATTCAAAAATAAGCTTTGTACAGGATGATAAAAACGAAAACGTATATTATCCGATTTTAAATCTCGGTATAATGCCCGTTAATTTGAGTTATTACCAAAAGAATACCGAAGGAATCAGCCTTGAAGAAAACACACACGATATGCAAAAAAATTTAACACCCGAAAAGTATAAAAAAACAAAGAATATTGTGGTTAAAAAAGTTAAAGAATTTAAAGAAAAATACCCGAACGGTATCGTAATATTAACAACTCATACGGGAGCACAATTTGGGGACGAGTGCGCTAAGGAATGTCAAATAGATATAGTGTTTGACGGTCATGAACATAAAACAGGCGCAAGAATAACAAACGGAACCCCTATTGTATCTTTAAACAGAGATTTTGAAAAAATGGTAAACGCAAAAATATATATTGATGATGAAGGGAATAAAAAGGGAACAAGCATAACTTCGCTTAATCCGATAAAATCAAATATCAAAAATGGAGAAATTAATGATTTTTATAAAAATCTCTTTTCTAAAGATACCAAAAATATTTATATGATAATGAAGCCCGATAAATATACCGATGAATTTGATGTATCGGGCATCAGGACAAAAAGTACAAACCTTGCAAATTTTGTTGTAGACGTTATATATAGCCAAATTAGAAATATAGACCCTGATGTTGACATATTTGCGCTTAATTCAACGGCAATAAGGGGCGGATTTAAAACTTCAAATAAACCTGCTATTTCAAACTTTGAAGTTTTGAGCGCTCTAAACGGAATAAGATATAACGAAGCGGAAATACTTACAAACGAAGTGTCCGGAAAAACACTCGCCATGATGGTAACAGACAACTTTTTGTTTAATGAAAATAACGGGGAAAGAAACGCTATTATCCACTATAGCGGGATTAAAACAGATAGAGAGGGTCTTTTAAACGGATATAAAAAAGGTTTAGATTATGATGAGCTTTGTAAATATATAACATTTGAAAAAACAAACAAAAAAATAGACCCCAACGAAACTTATAAAATAGCAAATGTTGAAAAATATTTTGATAAAGCATCAAACCCTGATATCAAATCGCTAAAAGATAGCGCTATACCTTTAAATGCCAAAATACAGGATTTATTTCTGGAATTTTTCAAAGAAAACCCCATTATAAAGTATGTTCCGACAAAAAGATTTTAATTTACCCGTTAATTATGGCGTCCTTTGGAACAACCGTTATGCCGCCTTTTGAAACGTAAAAACCCCTTTTGATATCTTCTTCTTTATTTATGCCGATTTCTGTATGCGGAGGAATTTCAACATTTTTATCAATTATGGCTTTATGGATTTTTGAATATCTTCCTATACTAACATTTTCAAGCAGAATAGAGTGGGATATGTGACAGTAGCTATTAATTCTGACCTTTGGGGATAAAACGCAGTTTGAAAGAGAACCTCCCGATATAATACACCCTTCGGACACAAGGGAATTTTTGGCAACACCTACCCTTTTATCCTCGTCCCATATAAATTTTGCGGGCGGAAAGTTATAGTTATAAGTCCTCAACGGCCACTCTTTTGAATATAAATTAAGTTCCGGTTCATATTCAAGAAGGTCCATATTGGCTTGAAAATAACTGTCAATGTTTCCTACATCTCTCCAATAACCCCTTTCGGAATCCGTCATACCGGGAAAAGAATTTGTGGAAAAATCGTATATATAAACTTTTTTACCTTTGTGCAGCATGTTTGGAATTATATTTTTGCCAAAATCATGCTCAGAATTTGCGTCTTTTGCATCTTCAATCAATTCCGATACGAGAGAAGAAGATTTAAAAATGTAGTTCCCCATTGAAACCAAACATTTATCAGGATTGTTTGGCATTGATTTTGGCTTTGTTTTTGGCTTTTCAATAAAGCCGGTTAAGCGCCAATCATCATCAACTTCAATGACCCCGTATTCGCTTGCAAGCTCAATATCAACAGGAATGGCGGAAATTGTAATATCTGCATCCTTTGAATAGTGATAGTCAAGCATTTGTCTAACATCCATTTTATAAACATGGTCACCCCCAAATATGCAAACAGTTTGGTATTTATCGTCAGTAATCTGGTTCATGTTTTGATATATAGCATCTGCCGTGCCCTGATACCAGTTACCGTCAGTTCTCATCTGGGCAGGCACCAAATCAACATACTGGTCAATTGATGACGATAAATCCCAGCCCCTTGAAATGTGTTTATTAAGCGAGTCTGATTTATATTGGGTTAGAACTTTGATTCTATACAATCCGGAGTTTACAAAATTATTTAAAACAAAGTCAATTATTCTGTATCTGCCGCCAAACGGTACCGCAGGCTTTGCCCTGTCACGTGTAAGGGGGTATAGCCTTTTACCCTGACCGCCCGCAAGAATCATTGTTAAAACTTTTTCAAAATACATGGTCTAAACTCCTATATATATTATTAAATCAAATTTGAGGGGTTCTATCAAGTATTAAATTTATAATTAATATAAATAAAACAGTTAATAATAAAATTTAAATAAAAAAAAGAAAAAAAATTAATATAAGTATAAAAAAACCGCCCTTTTTAGATAAAGGACGGCTTTTATGCGGTAATAAATTATTTAACAAGAGAAGAAATTGTTTTTGTAATATCTTCTCCGCCATAAAGAACTACGCTTTTTGATAAGACAATATCATACCCTTTTGCTTTAGCTTCTTTTTGTATAATGGCAGTTATGTCTTTATCTATTGATTGAAGTTTGGAAGTGTATTCTTTTTGGATTTTTTCTTGTTTTGCTCTAAATTCGCTATCATATTTTTTTACAAGTTTTTCTTTTGCTTCATTTGTAGTCTGTTTTTCAACATCCGCTTTTGCATTTAATAGCCATTGTTGAATTTCTTTGTTTTTGAGGCTTTGTTCTTTTTGGAGTTGAGCAACCTGAGAAGAATGGTTAATTATCTGATTAATATTCACAACCGCAATTTTTGAAGGAACATCAGAAAGCGCAAAGTTGTGCAAATTGAAGCCGATTGATAAAACAAGTAAATATTTTAAGATAGTATTGGTTTTCATATTTTTAACCCCTATTTATGTCTACGGTTTTATTATACTACCGTTTATCGTTTTTCCTTTTTTACTTTACATTATTTAACGATACGTTTGTTTTTTTGAGGATTGGGGTGGCACCTTGTTTGATTGGTTTGCCTTGGTTTCCGAATGCATAGGTGAA
>CANRHZ010000063.1 GCA_947630535.1 Candidatus Gastranaerophilales bacterium
CCTTGGGGGGGGGGGGTAAGCTCCAAACAATTTAACCATAAATTAAACTCCCATCTATATTTTAGTACAATTTTATTATATCAAATTTAAACCCCGTTTACAAGATAAATTTATGGTTGTATTTGGTATTATTATCTGATAAATTTTAAAAATGGATTTTATAAAAAAACATTCGTTAATTTTTATACTGCTTTTTTTGGCTATAATTTGCCTTTATTATTCAATAGGGCACTATTTAAACCTTATTATTGATATCGGGCGGGAAATATACTACCCCAAAGCGATTTTGGACGGACAAGTTTTATATAAAGATTTATTTTGTATATACGGCCCCGCTTCATATTTAATTAATGCATTTATTTATAAAATATTTGGAATAAACTTAAATTCTTTATATATAGGAAGTTCGATAAGTTCTTTATTGATAGTAATTTTGACCTATCTTATATCAAAAAAATTAAACCTGCCAAGCTTTTTATCGTTTTCAATAACGCTTTTTATAATATTTACGGGAATTTTAGCCACAAGTGTTTTTAATTATACCCTTCCATATTCATACGCAGCCCTTTACGGGATTTTATTTTTCTTAGCATCCGTCTATCTTTTAATTTCTTATTATACGGATAATAAAGAATACAAAGTTTTGATATCAAGCGTATTTTGCGGAATTTGTGTAAGTTGTAAATATGAATTTATTTTATATATAATCCCATTTTTATTTTTTTTAATTCATACAAAAAATAAAAAACTGATACTAAAATCTCTTATTTTATTTACATTCACATTCGCTCTCCCCTTTATTATTCTTTTTGTTCAGGGTCTTGACATAAAAAGCCTTATAAATACATCGAATATCATAAAAAATATGACTCAAACCCAATCCCTAAAGGATTTTTACCTTACTCAAGGGGTTTATTTCAATAAAGCTATTTTTAAAAGCTGGTTTTATTTGATTTTAAATGCTCTTTTTTTGTTTTTTGCTTTTCATTTCGGAACCTTGCTTTGTTTAAAAGAGGGAAAAATAAAAAAGATTTTAGGAAGTATATTAATAATTTTTTCAACAGTTTTTATATACATTTTCTCAAAACCGGATTTTTATTTATTTTTAACATTTTTTACGGCCCTTTTTTTCTTGTTTTCTTTAAAGAAAAATTCGTTTATAGAAAACTTTTTTATAATATCTTCCGTTTTGGTCAGCCTTAAAACTTTTTTTGGGCTATCTTATGCAAATTACGGGGTTTTTTATTCGGGTATTATTTTTATATCGTTTTCAATTCTAATAAAAAATTTATTTAAAGAGGATAAGCTTTATGCGCTAAGCTTTATTATTTTGTCTTTGAGCTTAAGTTTTCTTGGGTTTAATATTAATTTCAACAAAGCATCAAACGGAAAAATAAATTCAAACAGAGGATATATTTATATAGAAAAAAGCAGTGCAAAAATAACAAATGAATTAATTGATTTTTTAAATAATTTGAAAGAAGATAACCCCAAAATTGTAATATTACCTGAGGGTCTAAGCATTAACTTTTTAATGAATAAGAAAAATGAAGGGGAAGGGTTTTATAACTCTTTAATTTATTTATACATAGAAACATTCAAAGAAGAAACTTTTATCGAACACTATTCAAAAAACAAGCCCGATTATTTTGTCATATCAAACCTTCCCTCCTCAAGTTATAAAAAGGGGGCAATATGTTTTGATTACGGGTTTAATTTATGTGAATTTATAAATAAAAATTACGAAGTTGTAAAAAATATAAAAGGGGAAGATAATGGTTCTTTCGTTGTGTATAAATTAATGAGGTAAATAATGATTTTTGACGATTTTAAAAACATTAAAAAATATAATATAGATAAAAAAGTTCTGGATTTTATATTAAATATTGATAAAAATATTGAAGCAAAAAGGCATATAATTTCAGATAGCGCCTATATAAACATTGATGAATACCAAACAAGAAATAAAATTAAGCTGGAAGCGCACAAAAAATATATTGATATTCAATTTATGATAGAAGGCTCTGAAAGAGTTTTTGTAACGGATTTAGCCGATTTAGAGGTTATGGAAAAGTATGATGAGAATAAAGATGTTGAATTTTATCAAACCCCAAAAAGGAGGCTTAATTCCTTATATTTAACAAAAAACAAATTTATTATTTTATACCCCGATGATGTTCATTCGCCTTGCTATTACTATGAAAATGAACCTTCGAACGTAAAAAAGGCAATTGTTAAAATAAAAACAGATTAAATATCATCTGCCATGGTTAACTTTGCAATTTTGGGGTCTAAAAGCCTTTTGCCAACTTGCGGAAATTCAATTTGAAGAAGGCATCTTTCAGAATATTTAATAACTTTTAAAATTGTTCCTTCGCCGTATTTTTCATGGGAAACCTTGTCCCCCTCATTAAATGATGCCTGAGGAGTATTTTCCGCATCATCATCTTCATCATCAAAAACGGGAAGTTTTCTTTCATTTGTATCTTTTTGGATTTTATTTATATCAATGGTGACATCATCATTTACTTTTAAAATGCCCGCTTTGATTTCTTCAGAGGTTGTTTCGTTTAATATTGCATCAAATTTTTTGTCTATATCTTCTTCGTCTTTGTTATCTTCATTTGTTTTTTGTTCATCCGATTTAGTTTCAAGGGAATTTTCCTGATTTAGTTTTTCTTCTTTTTCATCTTTAATATCGGGTTTAATTTCTTCTATGGTAATTTCAGCCCTTTTTTCATCCGATTTATGTTCAAGAGGGGCTTTTTGATTTAAGTTTTCTTCTTTTTTACTATCTTCTTTAATAACATCATCTATTATGGATTCAAATTCTTCTTTTATTTCATCCGATATAATTTGTTCTTTTTTGTCGTTATCGTATGCAACACTTTTAACTTTTGCAAATTCCTTAAGTTCGTTTTCTTCTTTTGTTTCCTCTTTATTTGGTTCAATTTCTTTTATTTTTGGCATGGAAGAATTGTCTTTATTTGTCTGATTGGCTAATTCTTCCTGCTTTTCTTCTTTTATAGTTGTTTCTTTTGTTGCTTCTTCTTTTATAGTTTCTTGTTTTATTGTTTCTTCTTTTTCATTTACATGATCTGTTTCATTTTGTTTAATTTCATCCGTTTGGCTTTGTGATTCAACTTCGTTTTCTTCCTGTTCAAAAAAATCAAGCTCATCTTCAAAAAGAACGTTATTATCTTCTAAAACAGGATTTTTTTCTTGTTCAATATCGGTTTTAGAATTTTCTTCTTCTTTTGGTTTTATATCTTCAATCGGCTCAAGATTTAATTCAATATGTTCTTCAATTTCTTTTGGTTCTTCTTTTCCTTCAGGCTTAATTTCTTCCCCGTTTTCATTAATGTCAACGACCTGAACAGAAACCTCAGGAGGGGCTTTTTCAATGGTTTCTTTTGTTTCTTCTTTTTTTTCTTCTCCTAAAATATCTTTTAGGCTCAGTTCTTTTTGAACGTGTTTTTTCTTTAGCTCCTGAGTTTTAATTTCAAAGTCGTCAGGTCTTAATTCAAGGGGGGTCATATCTTCAAGTTGTAAATTAAGAGAAATGAAAAGCTTTTCATTTGCCTCATTTTCATCTTTTTTAACTTTAATCGGGGATTTATTTTCAATAAGGAAAATAAAATCTTTTGTATCTTCCCCAAAAATCATAAACGATTCTTTATTAAGCGCTTCAATTTGGAAGGTTGCATGGGTAAAATCTCTTTTTGGATTTAAGGTTGGCATTAAAAGATAGTTATGCGCAAAATCCATAATATAAGATGCTTTTTTGTATCCGTAAGAGATGCTTGGTATGAAAGAAATATTTTTCTTTTTTAAATAAATTGAATTAATAATATCGTTATTTATGTTGTTGTCATTAAGCCTTACAAAAACAAAAACCTCATTTTCAATTTTATTTAATATATATTCAACAAACTCTTTTTGCCATTCGGACTTTATGTTTGACAGGTCAAGCGTTGTGATTTTATTTTTTTCAATTGACCTAAACAACCCTTCGACTTCCCTTTTGTTTTTTGCAAAAATTTCAGCTCTTGCATACTTTTTAAGCCAACTTATTAAAACAAGCAGTTCAACAGAGGGGGTTTGTCTGCATTGGTTTTGAATAACCCTTATAAATCTTTGAAAGGGTATGTAATTTTCTTCGGTTGATTCAAGGTAACTTTTGACTTCTTCAAAAACATCCCCTAATACAACCTGCGTTTCAAGTTTTGCCCTTAATAAAGTTTTTTGTTGAATGTAATCTATTGTGTTTGAGGACAAAGGAAGTTTAAAATTACCGCAAGCAACAAAAGAGGAAGAATCCTTTTTATTCATGGAGCCTGAAAAATCCAAAATCAAGACATTTTTATATGATGAAAGCCTTGAAGCCAGATTATCAAATATACTGTTTGTTTGTTCGTATTTATCCGAAAAAATTACAAGGTTGTTATCAAAAAAGTCCGTATTAATTTTAACGCTCTCTGATGTTTTTGGGTTTTTTCCCAATTCAATAGTATTTTTGTGAAGATTTATGCACCTTTCAATTTCGGATTGCTTTATTTTTGCAACTTCGCACTCTCTTGAGGGAGTATAGTTATCATAGGGGACAATTTCGTTTGAGTTTTTTATTCTGTATATAAGTTTAATTTTTGCAACATTTGCTTCCTGA
This sequence comes from Candidatus Gastranaerophilales bacterium, assembly GCA_947630535.1. Lineage (GTDB taxonomy): Bacteria > Cyanobacteriota > Vampirovibrionia > Gastranaerophilales > Gastranaerophilaceae > Galligastranaerophilus_A. Next base: position 4,667 of record CANRHZ010000063.1, read on the forward strand.
TCAAATTTATCGTCGTATATTTCAATAACCTGTGCCAAAAAATTTTCATTAGAATCCCTGACAAGCAAAAAATCACTCAAGCAGAAAAACTCTGTTTTAGGGTTAAACAACAATCTTATTGTATCGTTTACAGTTTGAATTACACGCATGTCTTAATCGGAAACTTGTTTTAAAAGCATAAATACTTCCGCTCCTTGTCATATTATACAACAGACATTGCTATTGTAAAATATGTAATAAGTGTATGGTTAAGCATCATCTTGAAACTGCTTGACAGTTTGTTGTGTCTTTCGTAACATATTATGTAGAAAAATATAAAGTGCCGATGTAGCTCAATGGCAGAGCAACGGTTTTGTAAACCGTAGGTTGCGGGTTCGAGTCCCATCATCGGCTATTTAAAATTTTTCTTAATATTGCACATTGATAAATAAATTTTGAAATTGGCATGCCGATTTTGACAAAACAATTATCGGGGTAAAATTATCTTCAAGATAACATGCCCTATATGGCAAAAAGTGACATTTGTTCATCTTTCGAACAAAAGGCCTTAAAATCAATAATTTGCACCCCCGAAAGGGAAGGCGCATGAGGCTAAGCAAAATTTATGCCCATGTGGCGCAGTGGTAGCGCACTCCCTTGGTAAGGGAGAGGCCACGAGTTCGAGTCTCGTCATGGGCAAATTTATAAAGCATGTCGGTCTTATCTTAATAAGTCTGATAATTTCAAAATTAATTTATAAAATAGATTATGGGTAGATGCCCGAGTGGCTAAAGGGGGCAGACTGTAAATCTGTTGACGTGAGT
>CANRHZ010000064.1 GCA_947630535.1 Candidatus Gastranaerophilales bacterium
ATTAAAGGTATATAAAAATCTGCCCTTATATTTAATTTTTTGCCGATTTCAAGAAAAGAGAGAATAATTTTTCTATCCTTATTTTTCTGTTTTGATTTTTCAAGGTATTCAATTAAATAGTCAATTTTAGAGTATATTTTTTCGTAATAAATATTTTGAGATACCCTGATATCGACATTCAATCCCATTTTGTCAATAATACCGAATATTGCAAATATTTTTTCGGTTAATTCAACACTCGGGTTATCGGCAACATCTTCAATCAACTTTTGAAGTTTCTTTGCAATAATAATTCCCGCCCTTGATTTGTTAATATTTATATAGAATTTATCCGCATCTTTTTTAATTTTATCGAGTTTTTCATTCAATTCTTTTTCAAGGAAATTGTCCGCCTTAATAAGGGTTTCTTCCAAGTCTTTTATAATGCAGAATTTTGCTGAAATCCTGAATACATCGGGTATATCCATCCCCATGCCCGCAAGCTGGCTAACGGGGCCTTTTAATTCTTCAAAAAGTTCCTGATAGGTTTTTGCGGTTTTTAAGATTTTCTTAATTAATACTTTTTCAAGAATAATTTTTCTCTTATCAATAAGAACGTCTTTAATTGTATAGAAGTTCGGAGAAAATCTTGCCTTCATAATATCAAGCGTTCCAAGCATTGAATTGTGGAAGAAAATTTCTTGAATTTGATTTTTGGATTCTTGATAATCTTCTTGCGAACTAAAGGGTTTAACCGAACAATAGTATTCGCTTTCGGATGTCTTTAATAGCGAAAAAATCATATCAAACTTTTCTAATGTAATTTTTGATGTAACTTCAACCCTGCCGAATGCAAGCTCGTTTTCGTTATTTTTATATACTTTGTAGTTGAGTTTTTTTACATCATAACAGTATATTTCTCTAAGTTCTGAGTTTTCGTTGTATAAAGATGAAATAGCCCAGTGTGTAACGATTTTATCAACCGTAATTTTTGCAGGCTTAACAAACATTTCATATATTTTTTTGCCGTTATCGTATTCGGGTATGTTGCTTTTTGCCCTCTGCAAAATGGTTAGGAAGTTTTTTTCATAATTTGTGTTAGAAAATTCTTCCGCAAGTTCCATTGCACGGAGCGCATATTTCATAATTTGAGTTGTTTCAATACCTGAAATCTCAGCAAAAAACCAACCGCAGCTTGTATACATAAGCATGCATGAGCGCTGCATTTCCATAAGCTTAATTGCTTTTATTTTTTCCTGTTTATTTAGTTTTTTGGACGAATGTTTTTCTAAAAATAAGTCTATTGTTTTTGGAGACCTGTCTAAAATGACATCTATATAATCGTTCCTTGCTTCCCAAAAATCTTTGTAATATTTTGCACCCTCTTTGGTACAGAGTTTAATTAATTCATCCCTTAAATAATCAAGAGCTTCCCTAAGGGGTTTTCTCCACTTTTGATTCCACCCCGCCTGAGCTCCCGTTGAACATCCGCAATCATCAGACCATCTTCCGACCCCATGAGAGCAGCTCCAAGAGGAAACGGGCTTAATATCAACTTCAAATGTCGGAGGAAATTTTTCCAAAAATTCGCCGTAGTTTGTAACCTGAAAACCAAGGTCTTTTGCTTTAACGCTTAATACATAAGCAAGTGCCATATCTCCGAATTTTGTATGGTGTCCGTAACTTTCGCCGTCCGTTGCAATATTTACAAGCTGGGGGCGGTTTCTATTCTGTACAAAACCGTCTTGAAGCCTGTATGCAAATTTTTCGCCGCTGGTTAAAAGGTTATCGAACGCAACCGATTTTGAGATTGCACCGTCATAGAAAAATAAATCGACGTATTTTTTATTTCCGTCTATAAAATATCTGTATGGCTGCGAAGGGTCAATGCTTCCCCAGCTGACATCCTGCCAGTTTGTGTCCCCGATTTTTCTAACCTGCTGGGCCTGATAAGGAGATAATATTGTAAATTTAATTCCAAGGTCCGCAAGCACTTCAAGGGTTCTTGCATCAACCGCAGTTTCGGCAAGCCAAATGCCTTCGGGTTTTCTTTTAAATCTTTTTTCAAAGTCTTTTATTCCCCAGATAACCTGAGTATATTTATCGTTTGTATTAGCAAGGGGCATTATAACATGGTTATAAACTTGTGCTATGGCAGAACCGTGGCCCGAATATAAAGAAACGGAGTTTCTGTCCGCTTCAAGAATTCTTCTGTAGGATTGAGGCGCATACTTTTCCATCCATGCAAGAAGTGTCGGGCCCATATTAAAGCTCATATACTGATAGTTATTTGTTATATTTAATATACGGTTGTCATGGTCTACTATTCTTGAAACGGAATTTGGCTCATAACATTCCATTGAAATTCTTTCGTTCCAATTGTGATAGGGTCTTGCACTGTCTTGAATTTCTATGACTTCAAGCCAAGGATTTTCTCTCGGGGGCTGATAAAAATGCCCGTGTATGGTTAAAAACTTTTCTTGCACAAACTACTCCCGTTGCTATTATGATTTAGTGTTATTTTTCTTCTTTATTGTCAGGAACTTTTTCCAGAATTTTAATATTGTCTATCTGAATCCAAGCATCCCCGAGGGCATTAGAAAAAACTTTGCCCGTCATATTAATTTTATCTCCCGTATTAAGGTCAATAAATTTTTCTGCATATTCTCTTGTTAAAAATAATTTTAATTCGCTTAAAGGGATGTTATGGTCTTTAACATCATCCCTTTGAATAAGAAAGCCAATGTATTTGGAAGAATCCCTGAATGCCTTTTTGTAATCAAGCCCGAGGGTTGAAAATTTATCGAATTTAGCATCCATGGTGATTTCTTTGTTTAAATAATTTTGCGGATTGGAAACAATTTGAAGCGGCATGACTTTAATCGGTGCGGGTTTTTGAGCCATGGGCTTTTGAATTGCGGTCTTTTGCTTCGCAGGCAGCGTTTGCACTTCAGCAAAGACGGAATAAGAGCTAAAGAAAATAACTCCGGCTAAAATTATATATTTAAAACTTCTCATTATAAAGGCTCCTAAAAAATGTTGATAAGAACATTCTATCATATATTTTTAAAAATGATATCAACCCTTGCAGGTAATATATTAAAATTTTCTTGACATTATTTACTACCTATGTAACAATAAACGCATTATTAGTAAAAAGGAGAAAAAATATGTCATTTGTACCCGAACAAGGAAGAAAGCTCACAAAAGATGAGATTAAAACAATTATCAAAGAGGAAAACGTCAAATTTATCAGACTTCAATTCGTCGATATTAACGGCACGGTTAAGAATATGGCCGTTCCGAGCGAACAGATAGATAAAGTCTTAAACAACGAATGTATGCTTGACGGGTCGTCCATTAAAGGTTTTAGAAGCATTGAAACATCGGATATGTATTTTTACCCCGATTTATCAACATTTTCGCTTCTTCCTTGGAGAACAAACAAAGAGGAAGGCACAAATGTTGCAAGAATAATTTGCGACATCTATAATCCTGACGGCACACCGTTTGAAGGCTGCCCGAGATGCAACTTAAAAAGAGTTATAAAAGAAGCATCCGATATGGGATACGTTTTAAACGTCGGGCCTGAAGCGGAATTTTTCTTGTTTAATAAAGACGAGTGGGGAAATCCGACTTTAGAAACACATGATGATTCAGGATATTATGATGTTGCGCCAAACGATAAAGGCGAAGGGGTTAGAGGGAGAATGGTTGAAACCCTTAAGAAAATGGGCTTTGAAATTGAAGCAAGCCACCATGAAGTTGCGGCAGGGCAGCATGAAATAGATTTTAAATACGCAGATGCCCTCACAACCGCAGACAACGTGGTTAGTTTTAAATATGCCGTTCGTGCCGTAGCATCCATGAATGACCTTCATGCAACATTTATGCCAAAACCTGTGTTTGGAATTAACGGTTCGGGGATGCACTGTAACATTTCGTTATTCAAAGACGGCAAAAACGCATTCTATGATGAAAAAGCGCCCTATCAGCTATCAGGGGAAGCAATGAATGTTATAGGTGCACTTTTAGAAAACGTAAGAAGCTTTGCCGCAATAACAAACCCGCTTGTAAACAGCTATAAAAGGCTTGTTCCCGGGTATGAAGCACCTGTTTATCTGGCATGGAGCCTTGCAAACAGAAGCGCACTTATAAGAGTTCCCGCAAAAAGAGGAAACGCAACAAGAGTTGAATTAAGATCCCCGGACCCTTCTTGCAACCCGTATTTGGCTTTTGCCGTAATGTTGACTGTTGCTCTTGAAGGGATTAAAAAGGGAGTAACCCCTCCAAGCCAGACGGAAGAAAACATTTATCACATGAGCCAAAAAGAAAGAGAAGAAAAAGGAATTATGTCACTGCCGGGAACACTCCATGAGGCGCTATATGAACTTAAAAAGAACCCCTTAATTAAAAAGGACTTAAGTGAGCACATCTATATAGAGTTCCTTATATCAAAAGAAAAAGAGTGGGACGATTACAGAACAAAGGTAACCGAATGGGAAATTGAAAATTATCTGTAAGAAAAATTGACCCGCTTTAAATAAGCGGGTCTTTTTTTATCTTTTTTATCTTTTTTATCTTTTGACGCAGCGAACCAAGCCCGTATTTGTACGGGGGTATACGCCACGGAACCCGACACCGTTGACCAAGTCTTGTCCCCAAGCAAGACCGCTTTTCCCCGAAGAAATCACGGAGCCTGACCAGTAACCACTGGAAGTCATATCAAATAAATAGCGGTTAATATACATTGAAGCAAGTTCATCTCTGTCGGCTATTCTTGCATCTTCTCCTTGTGCAGAACAAAGGGATGCGGCATCTTTACCATCTTCGCTATATGATGTGACGGCTGATGTTGAAACGTCACCCGGGAAGGGATTTGGAGCAGCAACGACACTGTTCGTTCGATAAAATACCGTCATAGCTCCTACATCTTTTCCGACTTCATTCGGGCCTTTTAAACCATTCAGGTCATATATCATATTGACGCAAAATACTTGGCCTGTAAAATGCCCTATATCAGGATGGTCGGATTCGCATAAGGGGTTATAAAATAGTGCAATTGATTCACCGTTTACCGTTTCAAAGGCGGCAACGTCCGTATCCATGGCATTATTTTTTGCGTTGGTTAATGTAGCATTTAATTTATTAACCGTTGTTGGAAAATCAAGGCTATTCCCGTTCAAAGTAACTATAGTTGATGGTATTCCGCAAGCTTTTAAATTGTTTTTATTGCATACGTTTTGAATACGATAAACTTTTGATAGACCATCAACAATAAAGCTTTCTGCTGCTGATGATTTTAGATTAGCATCATTTTTATCGGGAATTGCACCGTTTGTTGTTCCATACCCTGCAACACTATCCATCTCTCCTATTGCCTGGCTCATTCTTGCATAAAGTGCTTTTCTTTGAGCATTCCATGCTTT
>CANRHZ010000065.1 GCA_947630535.1 Candidatus Gastranaerophilales bacterium
GGGGGGGGGGGGTAAATAAAATAATTCATTTTTGAATGCTGCAATCATAAAAAATTTTTATTAAATATATAACATTTTAAATCATTAAAATTTAAGAAGAATTTTTATCTATTCACTTTCTGTTATAAATTTGTCAAAAATTTTATCAATATGTATCTAATAGATGTTTTGTTTAAAATTGTTAAGATAAAATTAGATTGATATTATCAATATGTTACGACAAGATATAAACAATTTATTATCGTTATATTGCTAATAGATTTATACAATAGATTTCAAATATTTTATTAAAGTTATTTTAATTTTTTAATAAAAAAAATATAGGCATATTTTTTTAAAAACATTCAATGAATATTTCATTCGATTTTTTTAATATTTGAATGGAGGAATTTTATATGAATGTAGAAGATAAAATTAAAATACTGCTTGCAGATGACCATAAACTTATAAGAGTGGGGCTTAAAAACAGCCTTGAAAATAATCCCGATATGATAGTTGTTGCCGAAGCCGAAAACGGTAAAGATGCAATAATAAAAGCAAAGACTCATAAAATAGATGTCGGTATAATTGACCTTATGCTTGGTGATATGTCGGGGGTTGATGTTATAAGGGAAATTCTTGAAAACAAGCCTGATATTGGTATTATTGCCCTTACATCGCAACTTCGGGATCAAGACGTAGTGAATTGTGTTCAAAATGGAGCTCTGGCTTACGTTTTAAAAGACATTTCAAGCGATATACTTAATATGATTGTAAGAAGCGTAAATAAAGGGTCAATGTGGCTTGATAAGCGTGCCGTTGATACACTAAAATATTCCAAATCGAGTTTTATTCCGCAAAAAATGACATCAAGAGCAAGCTTCCGAGCAAAGCACAATAACCTGACAGAAAGAGAGTTTGAAGTTTTAAAACTTGTTGTCGACGGTAAATCAAACCTTGAAATTGCAAATGAATTAAATATAAGCGAGCACACTTCAAAAGCACATGTTTGCAGTATTATTCAAAAACTCGTAGTTGATGACAGGACCCAAGCAGCCGTAAAGGCGGTAAAAGAGGGGCTGGTATAATTATTAGCCCCTTATAAATTATGATAATTTGTTTTTAAAATCGTTTAAAGAAAGAGTATTGTTATTTAGTTTGGGCGATTCGTTTTGATTATTGGTAAGTTTAGGTTTTACCAAACTAAAAGGATTATTGTTCGTTTCTTTTTTTTGTTTATGAGTGATATAAAAATATGTGCATAAAACACCAATGGCTGCTGACGTAAGAGCAATCAGAACAGCTCTTAATTTTTTGCTTGCACACTTTTCCTGTAACTTAAATGAAAGTTCTTCAACCTGATTTTTATATTTTACAAGCTCTGAGTGAAGTTCTTCATTTTTTGCAGTAACATTATTAAGCTTTTCAAGCATTTCATCCGGAGCTTCACCAAATTCATGTTTGAATTTTGATTTTGCAATTGCAGCCATTGCGCCAACCGCACCCATAATAGCAGACAGGGAGTATCCTGCCGATTTTTTAATTAAATCATCTTTTTGATTTTTAGTTATTTGTGACTCAACCTCATCATCACTAAGGCTGATTAATTGCGATTTGTCGGGTTGATTGCCTGATTTATACATGTGAATTTCTTTATATAAATCAAGAGAACTTTTTCCTGAGGGATGAAGCATATTGTTATGCTGCCATGTGGTATCAAGTTTGTGCAAATTATTAAAAATGGTTTCTTTAGTGCTTTCATCCGCACTTACACATGCACTAACGGCATCAGATAACTCATAAGAGAGAATTGAATCTTTCAATTTTCTTGATGGGCCGTCGAATTTAAAGGAGTAGTCTTTAGAAAGCTCGTCCCAATCGTCCCAATTTTTAGGAGGATTTTCATTTTTATATTTGTATTCATCAAGCTTAGCGGACTTATATTTTTGGTAATCCTGCACAAATTCATTGAATACGGACGTATCATACCCGATTTTGTTGCCGTTTGAATCCAAAATATTAAATATGGGAAACTCTTTGCTTAACGAATCCGTATCCTTGTTATTGGTTATTGTATCAATAATAAGTTCAACTTTATCTTTGGTAAGGTTGTATTCATGCTTGGTTTTGTATGAAGTTGCCTTATCTTTTTCTTCGGGATTTCTCGGGTCAAAGTTCTTTTGCTTTAAACCTTGCGTATTTGTAACAACAGGTGTGCAATAGTATTTCATGGCTTCTAAATCGGTCAGTCCGCACGGTTCAAACCTCGAAGCAAAAATTGCGGCATCCGCTGCACTTGCTAAAGCATAAGCAGGCGCCCAGCCGTCAATGTGGATAAGCCTTCCTTTTAATTCGGGGTCTGATAACATTTTAGAGATTTTTGCTTCAACCTTTTTGGATTCATTTCCGCCATCTAATCCCGCACCAAGAATTAGTATAGCGTTTTTACCTTCAGGAGTTTTTGCAAATTTTTCAAAAGCATCAAGCGTTATATCATGACCTTTTTGAGTATCAATTCTTCCCCAGCTCACAAAAAGCGGAACATCATCTCCATGACCTGATTTAACAAGGTCGATTAAATCTTTTCTTATTAGGGGCTGACTTGCAGCATCAGGAATTTCAGGATTAATTTTTGCAGTTCTTTTGGGATTGCCCGTTATAATTGTATTATCTTTGGCAGAGAATCTTTCCAACAATTTAAGTTTATTTGAGTTTTTAATTTCCCGCATTTTTTTATAAGTTAAATCAGATGGATATACATCAAATTTCGGGTATATTTTTCCGTCTGTATCAACGCAATCCTCATTATATCTTTCATTTAAAAGAGGTTTTGCAGAATCAACGGAACTATCTTCAAGCGGGTTTAAAATTCCGTCCAATGCACCTTTTTTGTCCATTTCAACCAAGTGATTATGAATATTATGAGCAGCTTGCGGATTTTCAACAAGGCTTTTTGCATATTCTTCGGCAACAACACTGAATGCTTTAAGATAGCCGCCGTTATTCTTTGCTCCATGGTCGGAATAATAAATGGGTATCATAACGGCACTTGCGGTACCTGTTTCGTCTATAACTTTTTTTACAAACGGAGTAAAGTAATCATCCCCTTTTTCATAATATAGAGGGTCATTTTCAATCATTTCAATTTGTTTTGGCGTTGCCCCGAGGTTTACAAACATATTCTGTTTAGAGGTTTCACCGCAATATCCGGGTCCCATATTGTGTCCGACATATGTGGGATTAATATCTTTGTATGCTTCATCATCATCATTAACGGATTTTTTAGCAAGATATTCGGCGACATAGGCCGTTTGAGAATCGGAGCAAACTATTGTTGCGGGGTCAAAGTCGGGTTTGTCTTTTATAATATCGGGTAAAAATTCAACACCTGCCTTTGAAAATTGAGCGTAAGCGTCGCCCTGCCATCCGTTGTTATTGGCTTTTGCTCCCGAGGAGTAAACAAAACCGTTTGAATAAGGTTTGGGCATAACGGCGGTCATTTCGTTAAAGACAAAGTAGGTGTCCTTTTTGGGGTCATTTTTAATTGAAAAGAGCATAATGTCTTGATTTTTATCTTTTCCCCATTGCATTTGTTTTTTTGAAACCAAGTCGAGCTTGATTTCACCGCCCGTAGTTTTTAATATATAATCGCCATCTTTATCAACAAGGGGCTCTAAAACTTTATTTTTATTATACTTTGCGCCGTAATAAGGGATAACTTGAACTGAATTTGGGATGGCACGATAATCTTTCATTACTGTTCCGACACCGCCGGCCTTTGAATAAGGGTCTGATTCGGCCCCGATAAAAATTGCCTGCGATTTATTTTTGCCTGTAAAGGACAGAGGTGATGATTTATATTCGCTTAAGGAAACAACTCTAAAATTTGAATTAGAGTTTTTATAATTTCCCCTTATAGTGTGAATTTTTCCTATCTTACCGACATTAAGAGCGTTAATTGCATCAATTCTCATATATAACCCAATTTCCAAAGTACTTAAAGGTACAAAACATGAAAATGAAACTATTTGCTCAATATATATGAATTTTTGTAAAACTTTATAAAAGTCCGATATTCTTATGCTTTTCAGCAATTGAATCAACCAGATTGTCCAATAAATTTTTCTCGGTTTCTTTAATTTTACCCTTAACTATAACAGGTTCAATTATTTCAGGCTTAAATGTCGTAAACAATGATGAAATTGTTTCGGCAAGCTTACCGCCCCAACCGTAAGATCCTATTACGGATGCAAATTTAGCCTTGGGCTTTAGTGCATTAGCAAGCACTACCGCATTAAGCGCAATCGGGTGAGGGCCTGCAAGAACCATAGGAGCTCCGACAACAATTGTTGCTGCATCTACAAGCCCAACCGCAAGGTCCCCCAAGTCATCTCTGACTAAATCATGACAAATTACATTAATTCCAAGCGAATTAAGCCTTTTGTCGACATAATTAACCATTTCTTCAGTGCTTCCATACATTGAAACGTATGGAATTAAAACAAGGTTTTTGGGTGTTTCGCTTGCCCAGTCTTTATAACAATCTATTATGAATTTTGGATTATCATGCAGCGGGCCATGGCTTGGAAGAACGTAATTTGGGTTTAGATTTTCAATTAAGGACGTGTATTTCCTGCATACAAATGCAAAAGGCATCATAATTTCAGCATAGTATCTTTTTGCCATGGAATACAAAAGTTCATCATTTTTGGCATATAAATCATCAAAAGTAAGGTGTGAACCGAGAAAGTCGCAAGTAAAAAGCATTTTATCTTCAACAAGATATGTAAACATTGTGTCGGGCCAATGTACCCCCGGTGCAAGGATAAAGCGGAGTGTTTTATCACCGAGAGAAATTTCTTCGTTATTTGATACAACCTGAATTCTATCCTCGTTAATAAGCAACATTTCCATTAAATTTTGTTTGCATGTTTGGTTTGTTAAAACTTTTGCATTCGGAAATTTTTCTAAAAGTGAAGGGATAGAGCCCGAGTGGTCCTGTTCACCATGGTTTGCAACAATATAATCAACATTTGTTATTCCGTTTTTGTCAAAATTTTGAAGGTAAATATCACAAAAAGGAGGATACATTGTATCAATAACGGCAGTCTTATTACTCCCTTTTATAAGATAAGAGTTGTAGCTTGTACCATGTTCAAGAGGAATTAATTCATCGAAAATAACCCTGTTTGAATCGTTAAGACCTGCATAAAATACGTTATTGTTTATCTCTTTAAATTGCATACTCTACTCCTTTACATAATTTTGGCATATAAGACCATATAATTAAAAACCCGCTTATAAAGCGGGAAAATTGCCCTGGGCCGGACTTGAACCGGCACGAGGGTATTAGCCTCATTGGATTTTAAGTCCAACGTGTCTACCGATTTC
>CANRHZ010000066.1 GCA_947630535.1 Candidatus Gastranaerophilales bacterium
TGCCTAACCCTAAGACAGGAACGGTTACCCCTGATGTTGCAAAAGCGGTTAAAGATGCAAAAGCAGGTAAAGTTGAATTCAGAGCTGATAAACAGGGGATGATTCACGTTCCTTTGGGAAAAATTAAATTTTCAAAAGAAGATTTAATGAAAAACTATTCAACCCTTGCCGACGCCGTTCTTAAGGCAAAACCGTCCTCTGCAAAAGGAACTTATATTAAATCCGCATACCTTTCTACAACAATGGGCCCCGGAATTAAATTAGATCCTAAAAATATTGCACTTGAAATTAAAGAATATATTGAATAATAAATGATAAGTAATCTCAAAAATTCAATAAAAGAAAGTACGGAGTATAAAAAGTTTTACTCCGTACTTTTTAATATTTTTGAGTGGTTTTATACAAAATTTTGTTTCGGTATATTGAGTCGCTTTGAAAGAAAGTTTGTAAAATATCTTTTTGTGGGGTTTGGAAACACGGTTTTTTCATACCTTGTATATGCCCTAATTGTTACAATAACTTCCCGTCCGACATTTTCTTTGCTTGTTTCTTATATAATAGGGATTTTATTTAATTTTCAAACAACAGGAAGGATTGTTTTCAAAAATAAAAACAATAGCCTTTTGGTGAAATTCTTTCTATCTTATTTCACAACATTTTTAATAAACAAATACGCACTTGAAGGGCTTGTAAATATTGGGATTGACAAGTATTTATCCCAAGCAATTCTTGTTTTTCCGATTGCTATGATTTCTTTTTTCCTTTTGAAAAATTTTGTATTTATACAAAAAGAGAATAATTAGTTTTAAATTTTATCGAAAATTGCGGGTAAACCCTTATAAATATCAAGCATGCTATCATAAATTGCCGCATCAAATGTTTGTTGTCTGAAGGATTTCATTGTTTCTTGCAGTTTATTTTCAAATGTTGAGGCACTTTCATTTTTATTTGTGCTAAAGTTTATCTGCACTGTGTTTTTTTGGCGCAGATTGTCAAATGCACTCAAAGTTATATTGTCGCCTTCAAAATCAAGGTTTACTTTCATATCAATTAAACCTTTTTCATATTCGTCATCTCCGTCGAAATCGGTATTAGTAGCTATTAAAGTATTATTCAAAGATTCTGCCAAAATCATTGCCTTTTGTTTTTCAAGATTTTTTGTGAGCTTTGATGCAAATTCTTTCATTTCTTCATCACTGTCGCCAAGCCTTATATTTCCTCTGTGGCAGTTACAAATACAATAATATATATCTTTATCATAATCCGCTTTGTCAGGTTGCGTTAAGCTAATAACTCTTTGTTGTTTAAATTCTGATTCTATGGCTTCAAAGTTGGGATCTTTTGAACCTAATTTGGGGAAAATACGCCTTTGAGAATTCAATCCCAAATGCCAATTATAATCAACAAGGGTTTGCTTTGTTTTCATATCTTGAATTCTTACGTTTGCAAGATGAACATTGTCGTGTTCAACTTTGTCTTTATAGTTTATTTTGTATTCTTCATCATCCGGAGTGGATTTTTGAATATTGTTTGCTAATCCGTTTAAACCTTTGATTATTTCGTTTTTGATTTTTAGGTTTGGAGCTTTACTAATTTCTTTTGCAAGGGCATATTTTTCGGGCAAGTTGTTATATAATATTGCCTTTCCTTGAAAAGAGGGGCTTATTCTTTGTATCATCATAGTTTTTATCCTGTTTGTTTAACGAATGTATAAATCGTCTGAATTTTATTTTTTGCGCTTTTATTTTTGTTGTTAAAATAAAATTTTAAAAATTTTAAAGGCAAATTTCAGCTCGCCTGAATAATATTTCGAAGTTAGATTGCAAAACCAAAAACAGGTGAACTCACAAAAAAGCAAGTTAAGATTGGCGGACAATAAATAATGTTTTTTATGATACAATTTTTTAATGGATAGAGTGAGTTTAGAACCAATGAAATTAAAAAGGACAGACGGAAAGTCTGTTGATGTTGTGTTTTATGATAATTTCGATATTGAAAATATTGAAATTTTAGATATTAAACAATTAAAGTTTGAGGGCAAAAAGACTAAAGACATTACAAAATCAGATATTAGAGATGTTGTTTTTAAAGGTGAAGGAAAATTATATCTTCAAAATAAAAAGTCTAAAATTGTTGCGGGGTTGTCAAATAAAAATTTAGGTAAAATTAAAAGATACGGAAGGTAAGTACGGTTATTTAAAGAAAGAAATTGTTTCAAATGTTGATACAATTTTTTATGTAGCAATTCCGATTTTAAAGCACCCGGAATTGAAAAAAATGATTTTATATGATTGTCAAATTATTCACAGATTTGCCCTGCCTTTAAAAATTGGCGGTTTGATATTTTTTGTTATGATAACAGTAAAAGAAAGAACTGATTTTAAAGACATACAGATAAATGAATTTACAATATACGATTTGTATTCGCAAGCTCAAGAGAAAAACAAAAATTCACTTGATAGTCCCTCCACGGTTTCCGAAAGAACCTTCCGTGGCCATTACCAAACGGTTACTTATAGTATAAACGATTTAATTGAATTTATCAAGCTTAATATGACTAAAACCCTTTACCGGCAAGGATTTTAAAAAAACTAAAAATATGATAGGACAAATTTCAAACTATATAAATAATTTAATTGAGGATTTTAAATATCTTGCCCACAATAACGGCAATTTCGATAGCTTACAGTTTTAGACTATAAATTTGGCAGCAGGTTCAATTTTGTCTTGTCACTTGTTGTGGTTAAATTTTATAAATCGTGTTTAAATCTATTTTCAGCGCTTTACATATAGATATTACAATTATAATGCTCGGATTTGCCTTTGCGTTTTCAATTAAATTCAGGTATTTTTGCGTAATTCCCGCCATTTCAGCAAGTTTCTCCTGAGAAATTTTCTTTTTAAGTCTTTCAATTCTGATATTATCAGCAACTGTTTGTAAAATTTCTTCCTTTTGCATAATAAACCTATTTTAGCTCATCTATTGCGGAAATTATTTTTCCAAGTGCCGTAAGTTTTGTGTTATTAAGTGTTTCAAGCTGCATTTTTATATTTTCAAGATTAGTATTGATTAAGTTATTTTTGTTATTTTCGGGAATAAAAAGCTTGAATAAAGGAATATCAAGAGCATTTGAAATTTTTTCTAAAACGCTAAGCTTTATCTCTATCTTGCCTGATTCCGCTCTTGTTACGGTTTTTTCAAGTATTCCTGCAAGTTCGGCAAGTTGAAATTGGCTTAAATTTTTTATTTTTCGATAAAATCTAATATTTTGAGCTATACAAGCGTTTAACATAGTTTAATTATTTTGTTAAATGTTATACTATTAACTTATGTGCTACATTTAGTTTTCTATCTGCTACTTTGATAAAATTTTTAAAATCTCTTTTATATTTGAATTAATCTGCGAAATATAATCCAAATCTTTAGAAGCGTATTTTGTTTCAGGTGCAATAAAAAATACATAAGGTGCAACATCAAAAAAATTAGACAGTTTTGAAAGCACATCAGCAGAGATAAATCTTTTACCTGTTTCGATTTTTGCAATCGTTTGAGGTTGTAAACCTATGTATTCAGCGAGTTTTTCTTGTGTCAAACCCCGTTTTGATCTTAACTGTTTGACTTTTAAACCTATGATATTTTTAATATCCTCACTGAGTACCATATATTAAATATAGATAAATCTTTTTGACAATTCTATCGCCTTATGGTATATGTTTTATACTTTTAGTAATAGTAGTTACGGCGCTGAGTTCTTAAAAAAGCTTTTTTATTTTATCTAAAACCTAGGAGCAAATATGCAAAAAAGAAAAACAATACTGATAGATTTAGATGGGGTATTAAATAATTATGATGGAAAGTATGATGAAAATAATTTGCCTGATATAAGACTTGGCGCAAGGGAGTTTATTGAAGAATTAAATAAAGATTATGATTTAATATTGTTTACTACAAGAAATAGTCTTGAAGCTTCTCGTTGGTTGATGGAAAATAAAATGGATAAATATTATAAAGACGTGACTAATGTCAAAACCCCTGCGTATATCTATTTGGACGATAGGGCAATTAAATTTAGCGGAGATTATCAAAATACGATTAAACAAATCGAAGATTTTAAGGTTCATTGGAAGTAAATGTAGTGATATTAAGCTCCATAATAAATCCTTCCACATGTACTAAAACACTAAACTCCACTCTGTCACCCTGAACTGACCACGAAAATAGCACATAAGGCAAAATTCCCTTCGTATAAAGCATTTTATAATCAGAGCACGTAAAGCAACACACATTAAACTTCCTTGTCACCCTGAACTTTGCAAAGCAAACAGACAAGAAACGAGCCTTGTAAAGCCTTGAAGTATGCACTAACAACTTTACACTTTTACTGTCACCCTGAATTTATTTCAGGGTCTTAAGATGTGAAGAATAGTAGAAATAAGGTTGCAAAGATTTATTGATATACCTGTAACATGATAAGATGCTGAAACTGTCTTGGATTTCCTCCACGCTCGAACAGTTCCGCGGTTGAACCTATGGTTCAAGTCCGCTCCATGTTCTCGCTATCCAAACTAGGCTTCGCCCTAGTCCGTACGGAAATCCGCAGTTCAGCATGACATGTCGGGAAATTGTTTCAACTAGTTCAGTACGACATTTATTAACTTAAATACAAAAATCCCTACTTAGTATAATGTCACCCTGAACTTTGCAAAGCAAACAGGCGAAAAACGAGCCTTGTAAAGCCTTGAAGTATGTACTAACAACTTTACACTTTCCCTTGTCACCCTGAACTTGTTTCAGGGTCTGAGGGATTGAGAATTCTACATCCCTTCTATTTGTTTATGTGCCTGTTAATTCACTTGGTAAGATGCTGAAACGAGTTCAGCATGACATTTAATAACTTAAATACAAAAATTTCTGCCCTGTATACTGTCACCCTGAATTTATTTCAGGGTCTGAGGGGTTAAGAATTCTACATCCCTTCTATTTGTTTAAATACCTGTTACTTCCATTGGTAAGATGCTGAAACTCCTGGCAAATTCGCCCTTCGGGCAAGAATTTGAAACGTCGCCTATCAATAGCTCCGGCTCGTCCTTCATTAGGACTCGCCTTGAGCCCTGGCTTACGCATTCTAGTTCAGCATGACAGTATAAGCGAATTCAAGAATGCTTTACTTTTCAAAATCAAATAAATCTTT
>CANRHZ010000067.1 GCA_947630535.1 Candidatus Gastranaerophilales bacterium
TTTTTTTTATTTATCTTCCATCTGAAGCGCAGGAATTACATTATTTTTTAAGCTACTTCTATATCATATCCCAATTCATGGAATATCTTAATTACTGTAGAAAATTTCGGCTCTTTTTCGCTTTTAAAAAGACTATATAAATGAGTTCTTGACATACCGATTTTTTTTGCAAAACCGGAGATTGAATATTTTGCCCTAATTGCAATTTCAAGCGCACGATAAAATGAATTAAAATCGCCATCTTCAAGGTAATCTTTTAAGCTTGTGTTTAAATAAAGCTTAATTTCTTCATCCGATTTTAAATCTTCAACAATATAGTTTTCTAAATCAAGAGTGTTTTTAAATTCTTTCATTTTGAATTCTCCATATTTTAAGCATAGTTTTTGCTTATCAATATCTTTAGTTTGTGTTTTTTTATCCCCGCCGTTAATTAACAAAACGACTATTTTATTTATTTCCGTATAATAAATTCTATACCCTGCTCCAAATTTCAGTCTGAGTTCAGATATTTCATTATCAATTTTTTTATGGTCACCAAAATTGTTTTCTAATAATCTTGTTAATCTGCTTTGAATTCTTGATTTAGTATGTTTATCTAACGAGTTTATCCACTCAATCAAAGGGGATTTACCGTTTTTTTTCGATTATTATTTTTACAATTCTTTGCTCCATATTAATTAGTGTATGCTATAGAATACAAATTGTCAAGTTAAAAAAACAAACAAAAGCCCTTATCAAACAGTAAGGGCTTTTTAATTAACAGATTAATTCTTGACATATTTTACTTAATACTTTATACTTTTAAAATATCAAAACTATAAAGTATTAAGTTATGCAAGAAATCTTATCAAAAATTGAAAACGACGCCAAAACAATAAAAAAACTTATAAAAGATAAAAATACTAAGCTCCAACTTATAAAGTGGCTTAAAAATGAGCTTTCTTATACTTCGAATGCAATTGAGGGAAATACTCTCACAAGAAAAGAAACAATACTTGTAATTGAAGAAAACCTTACTTCATCATCTAAACCCCTCAAACACTATATTGAAGCAATAAACCATGCCCGTGCATTTAACTATGTTTTGAAGTTAATTGACGAGGGTTCAAAAATTGATGAAAATGCCCTTCTTAATTTGCATAAAATTATTTTATCAGGCCTTGATGATTATAATGCAGGCTTTTATAGAAACTGTCCTGTCAGAATTTCGGGTTCAGGTGTTATTATGCCAAACTACATAAAAGTTCCAAAATTAATGAACGAGTTTTTTAATTGGCTAAATAACAACAATAATAACTATATTTATACCGCACTTGAAGCCCATTTAAAACTTGTTTCAATTCATCCTTTTGCGGATGGTAACGGGCGCTCGGCAAGGCTTTTAATGAATTTAATTTTAATGAAAAACGGGTATATGCCAATAATTGTGCGCCCGACGGATAGAAAAAAATACCTCACTGTTATTGAAAACTATCAACTAAAAAATGACATAGAACCTTATTTAAAGTTCATGCTAAAACTTTTGGAGCGATCTCAAAGACTGATAAAAAATATGCTCGAACCCAAAGAATTCAAAGGGGATGCAAAACTTTTAACTGTTTCAAAATATGCAAAATATAAAAATCTTCCGATTTCAACCGTCAGATATTGGGTTCAAATCGGCAAAATT
The DNA here is from genome assembly GCA_947630535.1 of Candidatus Gastranaerophilales bacterium. GTDB lineage: Bacteria > Cyanobacteriota > Vampirovibrionia > Gastranaerophilales > Gastranaerophilaceae > Galligastranaerophilus_A. The sequence continues at coordinate 1,670 of CANRHZ010000067.1, forward strand.
AAGCCTAAAAGCTATACCGATTCAGGGTATATGCTCTTTGAAAAAGATTAATTTTAAATTTCTTTGGTTGGCATGCCAAATATTTCCCCACAATTTAATTTATGAGGGCAAGCATAAATCAGTTTTATAGCGCCTAGAAAAAGCTCTTTATATCAATCTCAAAGAAAACTGCCAGTTTGTATAGGGTTTCAACATTTATTGAATTTTTACCCCTTTCTAAACATGAAATATGCTCCCTTGACATGTTAACACATTCGGCAAGTTTTTCTTGTGACAGACCCTTTTCCTGCCTCAAGTTCCTGATTTTTCTTCCAATATTGTTTCTTAATTTGCGTATTCCCATACTTTATATGATGACATGTAATTTAAATATTACAGTAATATCTTTCTTACAAAAATAGGTTGTATTCCAGTAAATTTATCTATTTACATATTATAAATATATGTTATTATAAACTTGTAAAAAATACACTAATATTTACAAAAAAATATTAAAAATAGAAAGAAAAAATCTGTCTGTTTCAATAAATACAAGTAATTACAGGTTTTTAACCGTATTAAGATAATATTAAGAATAGCTAAAGGATTATTGCAATGAAGATGAAAAAGAAAAAGGCGCTTGCCGCCATGGTTTTAGTCAGTATGTTTTTTCAAACACAACTTGTATTGGCTCAAGATAGTCCGGAAACCATAACAGATAATCAATCGGGACAGACCTATACAGGTAAAGAAAATACAAATGGCAACGGCGGTGCTATAAAAGTTGAAAGCAGTGCAACTGCCGGCAGAACCAACAGTACTTTTACAAACAATAAAGCAAAAAACGGCGGTGCCGCATATAATGAAGGTACACTTACCGTTGGCGGGACTTTTAGCGAAAACAGTGCAACTTCATCAGGCGGTGCAATAACAAACCAAAAGGGTACCTTAACTGTAGAAAGCGGTTCGGTTTTTAGTAACAATCACACTACTGATAGTGCTTCTTCATCTTCTTCTTCGGAAAAAACCGGTATGGGCACCATTTATTCAGAAGGTACAAAAAATGACCAAGCAAATGTCACAATAGGCGATAACGTAAAGTTTGAAAATAATGATGCAGATGCAGGCGCAGGGCTTTATTTATACGGCAACAATGAAGCAAAAGTCGGCGACAACGTAACATTTAAAGGGAATAAGGCAACAAGCGGTCAAGGCGGTGCAATAGCTTTTGGATATTCAAGCAAGACTGATAACGGTACAGTTAATTTAGAAATAGGTAACAATGCGCTTTTTGACGGTAATGAAGCAGCAATTGGCGGCGCAGTTTCCGTTAATGGCGGTAACAGTTCATTTAAAATCGGTGACGGTGCAATATTTAAAAATAATAGTGCAAAGGGTAACGGCAAAGAAGGTGATGAAAAAATTCCAGGATACGGCGGTGCAATATACGTTAATGGCGGTAATACCGTACTTGGCATTGGAGAAGGCTCCGTTTTTGAATCCAATTCCGCAACAGATGCTGGCGGTGCAATTTTTAACACCGGCGATATGGGCACAATAGATGGGGCAACATTTAAAAACAACACATCAGGTGTCGGCGGTGCCGTATATGAAACATCCAACGGCAAACTTAATTTTAAAAATTCCTTATTCAAAGGTAATACCGCAGGACAAGGCGGTGCCATTATAACGGAAGCCAATATGGATATTGAAAATTCAGTTTTTGATTCAAATTCCGCAACGGCAGGCTTTGGCGGTGCCATATATAGTCTTTATAACTCAGCAATGGGAGAGAGTGGCGAGATTAATGTAAAAAATTCGGATTTTTACAATCAATCGGCCTTAAGAGGCGGCGCTATATATAGTGCAGCAAACACAACAACAAATGTTACGGGTGGTACATTTAGCGGTAATAAGGCAACAGGCAGAACCGATAAAGATGGAAATCCCACATACGGCCAAGGTGGCGCCATATTTACAGACAGAATGAGCAGCGGTTTATCTGTTGACGGCACTGTTTTTGATGGCAACGTGGCAGAAAATGAAGGTGGTGCAATTTGGTCAGGCAACACAATAGAAGTTGACAATGCCGTATTTAAAAATAACAGAACAACAGGAACCGCATTTGCCACCGGTGATTCAGGCAAACCCGATTACAAAAAAGACGCCGAAGGCGGAGGGGCTATATTCTTAGGCAGTAATGTCGAGAATGCAGTTATTGAAAATTCACAATTTGTCGGCAATTCCTCAGCAACAGTCGGCGGTGCTATTGCAACACGTTCTAATGATGACCCTGAATTAGAGCCTACATTTGAAATTCATAACAGTTCTTTTAGCGGAAACTCTGCAGCTAAAAACGGTGGTGCAATTGCTTCCTATGTTGGTGTTGACATAAAAGATACAAGTTTTACGGGCAACAGTGCCGGTGATAAGGGCGGTGCCGTTTGGGCTAACAGTGATGTAAAAGTAACCGCACAAGATAATGACGTCGTATTTGCCGGCAACAAGGCAAAAGATGGCGGCGACATATATATGGATAACCTTGGTGTAGGAGAAGAAGTCGGAGATTTAGAATTCCATTCTGCCGAAGATAGAAACATTACCCTTGCTGACGGCATCTCGGGTGCTGATACATATGATGTAACTAAAAAAGGAGATGGCACTCTTACTTTTAACGGTGAAGTTAAAAACGCAAAAATGACTGTTCAAAAGGGTACTTTGCACTTAGATAGCGGAAGTTCACTCAATAGTTCAAAAGTTACCATGAATGATGGCACTACATTAGATACAACAAGCGGAAGTCTTGATTCATTTAATGTAGGCGAAAATAGTGAAATTACTTGGAGTGGCGAAAATGCAAATATTAAAGTTGATATCAGTTCGGCAACAGGCAACACCGATACATTTGGTGATGGGTTAAAAGATAAAAATGTTAAACTTTCTGATTTTAACCCCATTCCTGATACTTTAGTCAGCTCAGGTTCCATGTCAAAAGAAGAACTTGCAAAAAGACTCGGGATAGAAAGCGACAAATTAACAATTGAGGAAAGTAGCCATGAAGCTATGTCCCCTCTAAGAAAATTATTGGCACAAAGCACATCGGATGGAATATCCTTTGCGCCCACAGGCAACTCCTACCATGACTTCAACCCCGCTATCATGGCAGGCCCCGTAGCTGCTCAACTCGGCGGTTACCTTACTCA
>CANRHZ010000068.1 GCA_947630535.1 Candidatus Gastranaerophilales bacterium
ACCACCTGGGAGTTCCGTAATGCGGCGCGACTTGTCTGATGGTAATGGAAATGAAATAAGCGATTTTATTTCAAGTGTCAACCTTAATTACGCTAGTTGGGGTGCAACATTTACGGTATACATACCTATCTAGGTTGAAGGCTGGGTTTGACTACTTTTGCCAAAATTTTATAATTTTGTGCAAAGTGTTTAGTTATACTAATGTTTTTCCAGCACCAGGAACACCCGTTATAAAACAAATTGATTTTTGATAATTTTGTCTTGAATATTCAATTATTTTTTGAACTGCAGCAGAAGTTTTGGTTAAATTTTCCGCTGCCTCATTTTGAGAAATATCATTTACCCAATGATTATTATATAAAATTTCCGACAGCTAAAACCCAAACAGGAAGCCAACTTTCCGTAAAAATCAAACTAACCGTAAATATCAAACTACTCAATTAACTACAACTCAATGTAAACAAACAGTTAGTATGACAGAATGAAACAGACAGTTTGACGGTTTACGGTCAGATGAAATTTAAATTATCGATTTTAATTCAAATTATTTTTATTAATAAATCATCGTGGGTGATGTCATAAATCCTTGTTTGTTTGGAACGTCTTTATTAGTAAAACCAACCTTTATTTTATTGCGACCGAATCGTTCCTCAATTCTATCAATAGCCTTACCAAGCCGTTCGCTTTTTTCTTTTTTTACCTGATCTTCGAACATATTTAATTGCTCATTTGAACACGTTTTGAACTCCTCTAATAAAATGCCAACGCTCCTATATAAAATATTAGGCGAATACATCATTTCTAAAAGTTCAAAGGCTGTTTTAGAAATATTCAATTCAAAGTCTGTCTGGTTTTCAAGTTTAGCTTCCAAAAAACCACAATTGAAATCTTTTGTTTTTACAATAACCCCAATCGTATTACATTTGCACTTTGCCTGACGAAGTCTCCGGCATGCAGAGTGAATATGAACTTGCAGTTCATTCTTAATATAATCAAAGTCTGATGTAAATTCAGGAAACGACTGTGTGTCGCAGATAGATTTTGGAGGTGGTGGATCATTTACAATCGGGATTACGGAATGACCTAATAATTCATATTTAGTGGTTAATCCGTTCTTGCCGAAGTTCCTCTTCATCCATTGATCGTCTTTGCTTACGAATTCGCTTGCAGTTCTTATACCGAACCTTTGAAGTCTTAAAGTTAATCTTCCACCAATTCCCCACACCTCTGATACATCCACTTCTTAATATATTTACTTGCTTCCGAAACTGTCGGAATATGATTATCTGTTAATTTTTTATGCCATTCCGCATGGAGTTTTTCACCTCTTTTTAACCAAGCCGGCTTATCTTCAATTGATGTTCCAATGTAACTTGGCATTCCTTTTTCAAGTTCTTCCTGAAATTCTCTGAAAAATCTTTCGATTACTTTGGCTCTTGCATTGTAAGGTTTTGCAAAAACTGAATGTATATTTAAGTTTGCATAAACTCCGTTAAACAAATCTTCTTCAAAGTCTACATTTTGAAAGAAACGAGATTTAAATGCTTTTCCGTTATCCTGATAGACAACTTTTGGAATCAAACCTAAATTTATAATTGCATTCCTTAGTGCAGAAGCTATACATTGAGTGCTTTCAGTCATCATAATTTCATATCCTACAAGTGCGGTTGATTTCCAATCTAAAAAACCGACAAGAGTTGCTCTTGTCGGTCTGCCGGTAAATGGATTTATTACTTGGAAGTTTAGAACATGTCCATCTGCTACAATTACATCCCCAACCTCAATTTTAGAAATATCTCTTTCAATATATGGTTCGACTTTATCGTGATATGCTTTCATTCCCTCTCTGCGTAAAACCCATTCTGCGTAGTTATTTTTTCTAAAATTCTCGGCATATCTTTTAAATGATAAATCGCAGGGAAGTTGTTCATAACCTCGTTTTTTTAATATCTCTTTTGTTAATTTAATTGCTTTTCCGTAATTATATCTACTTGGATGAAGTAATAAAGTTAATAATATTTGTTTCATTTCATCATTTAGAATTGAATTATATTCTCCTTGTTTTGAATATTTATAATTAGGTTGTAAGCACTCTGCACTCTCGTGTTTTTCATATTTTCGCAACCAACGATGCAAAGTTCCAAGCGATATTGATCCGATAAATTTGTATGCTTTTGGAAGATATAATCCTGAATTATATAAATCCAAAAAATCTGAATCAGCTTGTTTTTTTATTGAGTATTTTCTTCTAAATTTAATTAATGCCAATACAATGTTTAATCTAAAATTAGCAGTCATTTTTGCTTGATCAGAAACAAACTGTGGTGGTTGATAATTCAAAGGAACAAGTGCTGTTGTTTTCTTTTCATTTTTTCGTAATTTATCCTGAAGTTCAGGTTCTAAACTTGAAAACAATATTTCATAAGAAGTGCCGCCATTGACTTTAATCTCTCTTGAAATATATTTACTTTCATTTTTATTCAGTTCCAAACGAAGTGAACGGGTGCTTTTTAATCCCTTTGCTTCTGCTACATCTTTTATATTTATATATATATTATTCATGGCACAACAACATTACCTCTGAAGATAAAAAATTGGAACACGACTTCCGACCATTGTGTCAAAATGTGTTAACAAAATTTTCAGATGACCGTAAAATATCAAACTAACCGTAAAATATCAAACTACCGAAAAGCATTGAAAATAAAGTGAAAGTGAGAGCAGTTAAAATGCAGATAAAGTGCAAGAAAGATTAGTTTGATAATTCCATAATTAAACAACTTCCGACCGCTAAAACTCAAACAACAAGCGAACTTTACAAAAAAATATCAAACTAACCATTTTGTAAAGAAACACATGGTTTGATTATTTGAATCATTTAGTTTGATTATTTCGGCAAGATAATTTTAAATTTTTTATAATAATTTATAAAATAATTTACCTATAACTTCCAACTTTTCTTCCGTATTTATCATACTCGGTAATTCTACCCGATGAATCTTTTTTGAACGAGCCTGTCTTTTGTCCGTACTTATCATATTTTGTTGTTACACCGTTTGAATTTGTTTTATAAGTGCCAACTTTTGCCCCATATTTGTCATATTGCGTGGTGGTTGAGCCTGTGGTTTTATAGCTTCCTGTTTTAGCTCCGTAGCGGTCGTATGAATTATAACCGCTTGCAGTTTGTTTGAAACTTCCTGTTTTTGATCCGTATCTGTCATATTGATTAATGTTCGAGCCGTTTTTCTTAAATGAGCCTGTTTTTTGACCGTAAGCATCATAAGAATTAGTATTGCACAGAGCAAAACTTGCAGTTAAAACAAAGGTAAATAAAATCAAGAATAATTTTTTCATCGTCACACCTCACAATTATTATAACGATAAAATGAAAATTTTGTTCACATACTTGATATCCTTTATCTTCAAAGGTAATGTGTTCGCAATAGACAAGAAGAGAAAGGAGGAAAAATGTGAACATAGTTGAACCGATTAAAAGAAAAAGCGATATTCAAAAAATCAAAAAAGTTTTATCGAAAAACAAAAGAAATTTATTACTATTCAACTTAGGAATAAACAGCGGTTTGAGAATATCGGATATTTTAGCTTTGAATGTATGCGATGTTAAAGATAAAGAATATATTGAAATCAGAGAACAAAAAACTGGAAAATATAAAAAATTTCCGATTAACAAAACAATTCAAGCCGAAATTAAAGAATTTGTAAAAGATAAAGAGCTTAATGAGCCTTTATTCTTAACTCAAAAATTTAAACGACTGGAAAGAGTTTGGGCATATAAAATATTAAATAAAGCTGCAAAATCGGCAGGGTTGAATATTCGTGTCGGCACTCATACTTTAAGAAAAACCTTCGGTTATCATTTTTATAAAAAGTTTGATAATTTGGCACTACTGCAAAAAATATTAAATCATTCTTCGTCTGCTATAACCTTAAGATATATAGGTTTAGAGCAAGATGTAATTGATGAAAGCTATAAAAATTTTCAATTATAAAAAGGCAACACAATTCTATTGTGTTGCCTTTTGGGCTTAAATGCAGAAATAATTTAGAAAAAAAGAAAAAATGATTTATTA
>CANRHZ010000069.1 GCA_947630535.1 Candidatus Gastranaerophilales bacterium
ATAAATTTATAAATATTGGGATAACTGTTTTTTTCTTCATCATATGGCTGGTCAAGGCCATCAATAAAAAGAATGGGCATTAGAGGCAGATCATAGAAATTTTCTTTGATTAATTTAAACATAGCAAGATAAGCAATAATTTGCCATGTTGTTTCACGCGCCATACTTCCTGGGATATATTTTACTAAAACATCTTCTGACCCATCTTTTAATCTTTCACCATAGAGCGTTATCTTTATCGGATCAAATAATATCTTAAAGTTTTTTTGCTTAAAATCATCCGATGCAAATTGAACTTTCCCGTCCAATTCTTTGTATAACTTTAACATTATTTCATCAAATTTTCTTTGCAATGTACTGTCAAAATCAATTCTAAGCTTTTTAAGTTGTTCTTCTATTTGTTTCAACCGCTTTTCTTTGTCGGCTATATCACTTAAATTGGGAATTTTTTCAATGTCGCAGAATGCTTGCTCAATTATACCTATTGATTTATAAATATTCTCATATGAATCTTTATTTAATCCTTTTTGACAAATAGCAATCTGCCGATCGATTTCTGATTTTTTATCTTTTATTTCTTGAATAGTCTTTTCAAAATCTTTTATTGAAAGAATCTCATGAGAAAATATTTGTCTTTTAATTAGCGTGTCAATGTCATCTATATAAGATGAATAGCTATCGTCTAAAAGTGCTAATTCTTTGAATGCATTTAGTAATTTCTTAGCTTTAACATTCCTATTATCTAATAGTTGAGTTTGCCTTTTTAAATTTTCTTGATATTTTAATTCCTCAGACAACGAACAAGATATCCTCATTAAAATTCCCAAATCATCTAATGAATTTATCTTTGCTGTTGATTTTCTATGAAAATTATTACTATATGTTTTAAATGATTCTTGCAACGACTGCAGTGAATCGTCGTTATTAAATGGAATCTGTAATGCAACAAATTCTTGCTTTATCAATGATAACGAGTAATTATAGGTTGCCTTTTGATTCGCAAAGTCTTTAAGTTCTGCTAATATTTCGGCTTGCTCTTTTGTTAATTCAATAAGTCTAATTACATTCTTATAATTGAATATAAAAGTCATGAGGTTTCGCGCTCTTTTTTGGTTATGGTAGTTATCAAGGCGAGTAAAAATATTGATTAAATTACCGAAACCCTTTTCGTCCAAAAAGTTGATAAAGGAAAATGCTCTAAACGATAAATTTTCTCCAGAATATATTTTAAATTCTTCAAAATACTTCGAATATTTACAACCAAGGAAAGATGTTATTTCTTGTTTGTACATTTCAAAATCAACAGTTAAATAATCTTTATCCTCCTCAGAGTATTTATAGCCATATTCGTTATTTTTTGACCTTGTGACAAATAATGTCCGTGTTTCATTCAAAAGTTTTGCTTCGAATGAATATATATTTTCAAACCCATCTATATCCCCTAAAATCATATCACTTTTACCGAGGACATAATCTATTGCTTTCAATAAAAGAGTTTTGCCGACATTATTGTGGCCAAAAATATAAACCGAATCCTCAAACGGAAAAACTGAAGGTTCTATTGACTTATCTTCATAATTAACTTTTAAATAACGAATTTTAAACATATTCGATTACTCCTCTGATTATCGATTCATCGCTAAGTTTTTCCGCCTCGTTAATGGCTGCTCGTACAACTTGATAGTTTAAACATTCAATTTCCTTACTAAACTTCACTGGCTTCAGCTGATTAATCAGTCCATTTTGTATAGTGATAAAATCGCCTTGTTTTAATAAAGATAAGCAGTCAAAAATAATTCTAAAATCAGACATGCCTTGTCTGAAACCTAATTTAATCCCACTTAAAATTATGTCTAAAGCTCCATATTTCTGTTTTGTGTATTTAATGTCATACATATTGTTTTTAATTGAAAATGCAATAAATATAACTTTGATTTGAGAAGAAATATGAAACTCATAAATTAACCGACAAATTATTTCATTATATTCTGCATATTCAAGATAATTAATTTGTTTCATCATCTACATCTCCCCATTTTATTTTCAAATCTTCTTCAACATCAGTATCGGTCAAATGAATATAGCATCCATGTTTATAATAGACAAAATTAGGGGAATTTTCTGGAGGTAAGGGCTCAGATAATTTTTTTTCAATAGTTGTTCTATATGTGGAATACGGAGTGCGTGTTTCCCTATAACCTTCAAAATCTTGCAATGTTTCATCGTAATTAAATTTTGCTAAATGCTCCAAATCATCAATTTCTGTCTGCTTGTTTACTCCAATAAAATGCTGCCTTAAATCTTCATAAAACATCTGCTCTGTTAATCCTTGTATAATTGAATTATTGCTAAAAGGAAACACTAATTTCAATTGTTTTACCGCATCGGATTCAGAGTTTAAAACTTTTTCAATCTTTGAACTTGATCTTTTCTTAAATTCAGTAAACGACACATCATATTTTGAAGCACTTACTGCTTCACATGCAGCCAAAATTTCCTGGAATACCATCCTATATGAAAAAAAACATTTCTCTTTTTTTATGATGGATTGTGTGATTTTTTTGTGGATGTTATAGCTTAAGACTAAATATCTTTCTTTATGTATGATTTTCGAAGGTGTATCGTCGCAATAAAATTCCGCAAACTTTTTTATCGATTCTTCAATTAGTGTGTCAATATTTTTGCATATGATTTCCGTTTTCTTCAATAATTTTCTTATGTCCGCTTTCAAATCAGCGGCATTTTTTTGAGAAGAATATTTAGACTTAACTTGACTAATTAAGGCACTCTTCTTTTTATTGCTTTTCAATATGCTTGTCGAAAAATCCTCGACAAAAGATTCTGCCGGTAGGGAAAATGGATTCTCGGTCAAACATATAAATTGGTCGGCTTGATCTATTTTAAGAAGCCAATTTAAAAGTATCCTTTTATAAAGTTCTAACGTAATCGTGCCACTTTTTACTTGACATAGTTTACGCCCTGTTTGAAGTTTAACAATGCTTTTTTCATCTTCAATTTCAACATCGTCTTGCCCTTCATATATAATACTATCTGTGTTGTTCATTTGAATAGCATAATATACAAAAGCAAGCTTTTGATATTCAAATCCGTATTGAGCTATAATGCCTGAAAGATCCATATTTTACTCCATAGGTTTCACAGACTCGATGAAAGAGATTTCAGCAGGGGACAAACGGCTTTTATAGCCGCTTATTTTTTCGACGACAAGTTTTACACCTTTAGCGCATAAAAAGTTTTCGGCGTTGATATATGCTTGTTCGCAAGTGGTCGGCTGTTGCGGATTGCAAATATTCCAAGCAACGGTTTCCGCTAAATATTTTATCATCAACGATGTTATATGTTCCTGCATCTTTTGGAACTGTCTTGTGCGATAATATCCACGCAGTTTTTGTACATCGTTGCAAAGGTCAAGAATTTCTTTTACGTCTTTGAACTTTTTCAAAATTTCTAAATAGTCGTCCATACTTCTCCTTAAATCACTTTGGCGTCAAAAATTAAGCAACATATTTATTTGTCTGAAACTTCATATACATCAGGGTGCCCTATAACAAATGATAATTGAATTTCAACATCTTCTCCGGCGCGCTTACCTTCGGTAATATGAATGCGTAGCTTAGGCTCTTTTTCGCCTTCCAATATAACTTCCTCAACAATCCCGACAAATCCATCTTTGCGGCGCATAATTTTACCTTTATAGCCTGAATAGACCGACAATCCCGGCTTCTCATTTTCATCGTCGGCACTAATTGCCGTCTCATTTACGACAGGACTGTTTTTTATTTGTTCGATTAACTTAATGAGTTCTCTGATTTCAGCAAAATGAGTCTGCGTAAACCAAAGCTCTTTAGCCTCATCGAGCGCAACAA
>CANRHZ010000070.1 GCA_947630535.1 Candidatus Gastranaerophilales bacterium
GGGGGGTAAGCTCCAAACAAATTCGTCATAAATTAAACTCCCATCTATATTTTAGTACAATTTTATTTTATCAAATCGAATTGAACTTTTCAAGACGTGAATTAAACTTAACTAAAAAATTTTTATATCAGACATATTTTCTTACTTAATTTTCAATTTTATTTTTTGATAAAATAAAGATAAATTAAGGGTTTTTTTATGACTGATAACGACAAATATTTAAATGCAATAGAATTTGACAAAATAAGAGAAATTTTAAAAAATCACTGTAAAACAGAAGGTGCAAAAAAGCTTGCGCAAGAATTAATTCCATACAATTCGAAGGATGAAATCGAATTTCAAATTCAGCTTTCAACAGATGCCAAATTAATTCTTGATAGCGAAGGGATAAATTCTCCCCCCTTTATTTCTTCATCTAATCCTGATGATATACTTACAACTTCAAGGCTTGCGCTTGATGACATTATAAATTTGACAAAAACCCTTACAACTTCAAGAAGGTTAAAAAATTATATTCAAAGAACAAAAGAAGCAAAAACACTTTTAAATTCATACTTTGACGCCTTAATATCCGACAAAGAGCTTGAAGATAAGGTTTATGAGGTTTTTGACGATAATTTTAATATAAAAGATGATGCCACATTGGAATTAAAAAGGTTAAAATGTGCATATAACGCACAAAACGACAATTTAAAAAATTCAATAAATAACCTTTTAAAAGACCCCGATTTTAATTCCCACCTTCAAGATTCAATTTATACTCAAAGATTTAATAGGACGGTTTTTCAAATTAAGGCTTCCGATAAATCTAAAGTTAAGGGGATTGTACATGACGTTTCTGCAAGCAACCAGACTTTTTTCATAGAACCTGAAATTTTAGTTAACATAAATAATAAAATCAGACAAATCGAATGTGAAATTGAAGCCGAGATTGAAAGAATTTTATACGCTCTCTCGCTTGAATTCCATAAAATCAAAGCCCCCTTAACCATTGCATTTAAAGCAATAACAGAGCTTGATTTAATTTTTGCAAAAGCCAAATATTCAATTTTAACCGATTCAAACCCGCCTATTATCAGTGATGATAGAATTATAAAGCTATATGGAATGCGCCATCCGCTATTAGAGGGTAAATGCGAAGTTGTAAAAAACGATTTTGAACTTGGGGAAAATTATAAATCTTTAATAATAACGGGTTCTAATACGGGCGGCAAAACTGTTGCAATGAAAACCGCAGGGCTTTTTATCGTAATGGCAAAAGCCGGAATGCACCTTCCGTCAGACAGTGCCGTTATTTACCCCTTTAAAAAGGTATATTCCGATATTGAAGAAAGACAGGATATAACCCAATCTTTATCTACTTTTTCGGCGCACATTAAAAATATATCTTACATTATAGATAACGCTACTAAAGATGACCTTATTCTTTTTGATGAACTCGGTGCGGGAACCGACCCTGAGGAAGGAACATGTATTGCAAGGGCGATATTAGAATACTTAAGAAAAGAAGATGTTCTTGTTATTTCAACAACTCACCTTGGGGAATTAAAAATTTTGGAATATGAAAATCCTTACTATAAAAACGCTTCGGTTGAATTTGACAGAGATACAATGAACCCTACATATAAGCTTCTTATCGGGCTTGCGGGAAGCTCTTATGCAATTGATGTTGCAAAAAAATACGGACTCAAAGAGGAGATAATAAATTCGGCAAGAGAAAATTTAAATAATAATTCTAACCCCGACACAAAAATATTCAATAAAATTCAGGAAACTCACCAAAAACTTTTATCTCATACCAAAAAAATCGAAGAATCAAAAGAATCTGCCGTTAAACGTGAAGATGAACTCAAAGAACAACTGAGGGATATTAAAGCCAAAAAGAAAAAGACACTTGATTCTTTTAAAAAGAAATATCAATCGAATTTAGAAAACGCAAGGGATGAAATCAAGCATACACTTGATGAATTAAGAAAAGAAAAGTCGGAAAAAATTGCAAGAAGGGCTTATTCAAGGCTTGCTAAATTGGAAAATGCGATAAGAGAAGAATTTGTCAGGGATGAAGATGAAATATCGGAAAAATACCCAAAAATTGACTGGAACGAAATAAAAATCGGACAAAATGTTCTTGTAACAGGTATAAATCAGCCTGCCATTTTAAAAACGTATCCTGACAGTAAAAATATGGTTGAAATACAAATAGGGCTTATAAAATCTAAAATTCATATATCAAAACTTGCAAAAACAGATAAAAAAGTATCCAAGGGAATAAAAAAATTAAGCGTTTCTTTTGACGATTTTACAAATTCGCTTTCTTTTAATCCCCGTCTTGATTTAAGGGGGATGAGAGTAGATGAAGCCATTGATGCCGTTGAACACCATCTGGATTTAGCCATAAGAAGGAATATAAGCCAATTTACGATAATTCACGGGCATGGAACGGGCGCTCTAAAATCGGCCGTAAGAGATTATCTTAAGGATTCTCCTTATGTTCTAAAATATAGAATAGGCACAGATACGGAAGGCGGGGACGGAGTTTGTATAGTTGATGTTAAATAAAAATACCGCCCTATAAATTTTTTTGGGCGGCATAGTTTTGAAAGTTAAACGCTATTTATCTTTTATCTTTTAACGCAGCGAACGAACTTCGAAGCCGAGCGAATATTCCTGTAGCGAATGCCATCGTACATGTATTGCTCCCATGCAAGGCCATTTTTCCCCGAAGAAATGACGGAGCCGGACCAGTAGCCATCTGATGTTATATCAATCAGATAGCGGTTAACATACATTGATGCAAGTTCATCTCTATCAGGGAGTTTTGCATCATCTCCTTGTTGAGTACATAGAGTTGCCGCATCTTTTCCATCTTCGCTATATGATGAAGCAGCATTTGTAGCATTATCAGGAAATGGAACAGGCGCTACAACAACGCTATTTGTTCTGTATAAAACAGTAATAAATCCTACATCTTTTCCGACTTCATTGGGTCCTTTTAGACCGTTCAGGTCATATATCATATTGACACAAAATACTTGACCTGCATAGTGGTTTATTTCAGGATGGTCTGATTCGCAAACTGGGTTATAAAAAAGTGCTATAGATTCACCGTTTACCGTTTCAAAGGCGGCAGCATCCGTATCCGTTGCATTGTTATTTGCATTTATTAATGCACTATTTAATCCGCTAACCGTTTTTGGAAAAGTAAGACTGTTCCCGTTCAAAGTAATTATAGTTGATGGTATACCGCAAGCTTTTAAGTTATTTTTGTTGCATACATTTTGAACTCTGTAGACTTTTGATAAACCATCTATAATAAAGCTTTCTGCTGCTGATGCTTTTAAATTTTTATCATCTTTATCGGGAATTGCACCGTTTGTTGTCCCGTACCCTGCAACACTATCCATCTCTCCTATTGCTTGGCTCATTCTGGCATATAGTGCCTTACGCTGAGCGTTCCAAGCTTTGTCATTGACATTAACTAATAATGAAGGTAGCGTTATCGCCGCAACAATACCAATAATCGTTAGTGTTATCAATACTTCTGCTAAAGTAAATCCGCCTAATCCCTTGGGGGGGGGGGGTAAGCTCCAAACAAATTCGTCATAAATTAAACTCCCATCTATATTTTAGTACAATTTCATTTTATCAAATT
>CANRHZ010000071.1 GCA_947630535.1 Candidatus Gastranaerophilales bacterium
AAATTGGTAGACGTGCCAGACTCAAAATCTGGTGTGGTTCACCCCACGTGCCGGTTCGAGTCCGGCCATCGGCATTTATATTTTTATATTATCTGTTACACCCCGAACAATTGATATAAGGGCTCACTTCCGGGCATTAGAAGCCCTCAATTCGCCTGCTCCTTTTGTGGAGCTTAATGGCGCTCCACAAATGGAGTCCTCATCGGCATTTAATTATTATCTGCTATAAAAAACTCTAAATGCCGGACTCGAACAATTGATATAAAGGCACACTTCTGGCATTAAGCCCGTAATTTATTTGTTTTTTTAAGTTAAGCAAATTAATTTTTTTTAGGGTTTTATAAAAGCAATAAGGAAAACACAATTAATAAAATCTGTTAATTTTTTAAATATAAAAGTAAATTTTAAAATCAGTTTTGTTTTTTTCTTAATATAAAACCATAACCCAAAACAAAAAGAAGGAATGCTATAATGACTATAAAATCCGCTGACAACAAACAATATTTTTCTAATAAGATTGTTGATGCCTGTATTGGCTTATCAACTGTGAAATTGGGTCGGGCGGTGACTACAAAAATTGCAAACGGCTTGTCAAACAATTTATCTAAGATAAATTCTACTCTAACGCAAGACGAATTTACTAAAGTATCTGATGCAGCAAAAGAAGTTCTTAAGCTTTCAGGTTTGAAAGACAAAGGGGTTGAAGTCTATCATTTCAACTCAGAGGAATATGCCAAAGTTATAGATACAATTAAAAAAGACTTTAATAAAGGCATACTAAAAAAATTGCCTGAAAACATTAAAAAAGAAGAGATTGCATTTCTGCTGGAACAGTTAAAATCCGGTAAAAATGCTGCTTTTATGCCAAGAGCAAATAAAATATTGATGCCAAATAAAGATATGGCGCTTGCCTTTTTCCATGAAGCAGGGCATGCAATGAATAAAAATGTGGGGGTATTTGGAAAATTGCTCGAAAAATCAAGATCGCTATCTTTGCTTACGGGACCGATTGCGCTGATTGGAATTTATAAAAGCAACAAAAAAGAAGGCGAAAAACCTAAAGGGCCTGTTGATAAAGTTACAACATTTATAAAAGATAATGCAGGCAAATTGACATTTTTAACGCTTTTGCCGATAGTACTTGAAGAAGGGCTTGCAAGCAAAAAAGGCAATGATTATGCAAAAAAATTGTTAGACCCCTCTTTAGCTAAAAAAGTGGCAAAAGCAAATAAATACGGATTTATGACCTACCTTACTTTATTGGCAATTTTCCCGACATCAATTGCTCTCGGGAAAAAATTACAAAAAGTCCGCCAACACAAAAAAACAGAAAAATTAAACTCAAAAAAAGAAGCTTAAGAATTAAATATCATATTTGAAGGGAAAAATCGGCGGTAACGGGATTTGAACCCGTGTCAACAGAATGAGAATCTGCTATCCTGACCCCTAGACGATACCGCTAAGTATTTTTATTATACCATCTAAAAAATAAAAAACTTTATTCTTTCATTTTTTTATAATTTCCATAAAATTCGGATATAAGGTATAATTATCAAAAACAAGGAGAGTTTTATGGGAAAAAATGTTTTAATTATATCTTCAAGCCCAAGAAAAGGCGGAAACTCAGACACCTTATGCGATAAATTTTTAAAGGGGGCAATTGATGCGGGCAATGTTGCAGAAAAAATTTTTTTAAAAGATAAAAAAATAAACTACTGTACAGGGTGCGGCTATTGCAATACCGTTGATTATACGTCTTGTTCTCAAAATGACGATATGAAAGAGATTTTAGACAAAATGCAAAATGCTGATATTATTGTTTTTGCAACTCCCATTTATTTTTACACCATATCAGGACAGATGAAAACCTTCATAGACAGGCTTTGTGCAAGATATACCCGTATTAAAAATAAAGAATTTTATTATATTTTAACTGCGGCCGCAAGCGGTAAAGATTCAATTAACTTTGCGCTTGGCGAATTTAGAGGGCTTATGGCATGCTTAAATAACCCGACACAAAAGGGAGTATTGTTTGCAGGCGGGGTATGGCAGAAAAATGATGTATTAACTACGGATTATCTGATACAAGCTTACAATATGGGAAAAAATATTTAAAATTAAAGGCTCTTTTAAAAAGGATTGCAGGATTAAAAAATATTAAAAAAGCTCTTTTTTTATTTAAAGAAAAAGAGCTTTTTAAAAAAAAGAATTTAAATGAAACTATCTTTTAACGCAACGAACGGAATATGTGTTCGAGCGGTCGGTCCTGCCGCAATACCCGCTTGTCATGCTCACTCTCCATGCAATCCCGCCTTCTCCAGAAGATATGACGGATCCTGACCAGTAGCTATCAGAAACTGCACCATAACCAATTAGGAAACGGTTAATAAACATTGAAATAAGTTCATCTCTATCGGGCAACCTTGCGTCATCTCCTTGTTTGGTGCAGGCAGATGAAGCATCATCTCCATTATCGCTATATGATTTGGCAGATGTAGAAGCATCACTTGAAAATGGATTTGGAGCTACAACAACACTGTTTGTTCTGCGCAGGATTGTAATAAAGCCGACATCTTTTCCGACTTCATTTGGTCCTTTTAAACCATTTAGGTCATATATCATATTGACGCAAAACACTTTACCTGCATAATGAGCATTATTTGGATTATCTGATTCGCAAACGGGGTTATAAAAGAGTGCTATTGATTCACCGTTTACAGTTTCAAATGCAGCTGCATCCGTATCTGTAGCTTTATTATCCGAACTGATTAATGAGCTATTTAATGTACTAACCGATTTTGGAAAGTCTATTGTGTCGCCATTTAAAGTTATTATGGATGAAGGGATGCCGCAGGCTTTCAAGTTATTTTTATTACATACATTTTGAACTCTATAAACTTTTGATAGTCCATCAATAATGAATGCTTCTGCGACGCCTTCTTTTATTTCTTCTTCACTTTGCCCGTTTGATGAGCCGTAACCTGAAATACTGTCCATCTCCCCTATTGCTTGGCTCATTCTTGCGTATAAGGCTTTTCTTTGAGCATTCCATGCTTTATCGTTAACATTAACAAGTAAGCTTGGCAAAGTAATTGCCGCTACGATACCAATAATCGTTAGTGTGATAAGTACTTCAGCTAAAGTAAATCCGCCTAATCCCTTGGGGGGGGGGG
>CANRHZ010000072.1 GCA_947630535.1 Candidatus Gastranaerophilales bacterium
ATTAAAGAAAAAAACGAAAGATATCTAAAGGGCTTAAAAACAAACCCCGATATGTATGAGATATATGTTAAAAACCCGCAATTAGAGATAGACGATAAAATTAGAACACCTATTATGCGTAAAACCATGGAAAATATGTTAAGCCAAAAAACATTTCCTATTTTTTATCTGGTTGAAATAGAAACAATGAACAGATGTAACGGAGAGTGCGCTTTTTGTCCCGTTAACAGGCATGATGATACCCGTGAATTTAAGAAAATGGAGAATGAAACTTTTTATTCCATAATAAATCAGCTAAAAGAACTTAACTATGACGGGCGTGTTGCCTTGTATTCGAACAATGAACCTTTAATGGATAACAGGATTTTTGACTTTGCAAAATATGCAAAAGATAACCTTAAAAAAGCCCATGTTTATATGTTTACAAACGGAACACTGCTTGACATTGATAAATTTAACAAACTAATACCCAACCTTGATACCATGATAATTGATGCGTACTATACCGAAAAAGAAACAATACCCGATAATATAAAACCCATTGTCGATAAGTGCCTAAAAGATAAAAAGCTTCAAGAGAAAGTAAAAGTTCAATTTATAGACAGAAACGCAATACGAAATAACAGGGGCGGAAAATCAAAAAACAGAAAAAATATATATGAATTGACCTGTCCTTGCGATTATCCTTTTATGCAAATGGTATTCAGACCGGACGGGAAAGTATCTTTGTGTTGTAACGATGCAACGGGCGAATTTACAATGGGGGATGTTACAAAAGAAAAGATTATTGATATCTGGAGAGGGGAAAATTACGCCAAAATAAGAAATTTAATGAAAGACACAAGGGCAAATATAGAAAAATGTAAAAGGTGTGATTCTTTTGCAGGGTTTGGAGAACCTAACAGATATAAAGATAAGGTGTATAAAGAAACGACTTTTATTAAGGCTTGGGAAAAAGTTAAAGAGGTATTATCCGAAGATAAAAGCTTACCCCCCCCCCAAGACATATTAAAAAACCACTATATAAGGCAGCTTGAGGAATAAAAAATGATAAAACAAAAAATGACAAAACAAGAAATAATAAAGCAAATTCTACAGGGAATATTTTCAGTAAAAAACGAATACAACAAAAAACGCATGTTTAAGCACAAAGTTGTAACCTTTTTGGGATTAAAATTAAAAATAGGTTATAAGCCAAAGTCCGTAGTTATTGTGGGCCCCGGCGGAATAGGCGATTATATACATTCAAGGCCCTATTATAAATATTTTAAAACCCTTCCCAAATATAAAGACTACAAAATTGTATATGTTGAAAGGACGGGCATTTATAGCCTTGCAGACAGTATAGATAAAAAATATTTTGATGAAGTTATTGAATTTACATACGGAAGATTTGTAAAAGAGAGAAAGTATAGAAATGCAGTTTTAAAGAAAATTAATTCTAACAGAATAAAAACATTTATTAATTTACAGATGTCCACCCTCTGGAACAAACAATCGCCCGCATACCCGCCATTAGTAAAGGGGATAAAGGCAAAAGAAAAAATCGGGTTTTTTATTGGCGAATCAAAAATAAGAAAAAGAAAAAACGAGGCGCTAAAAACTCACAACATAAAGTATACAAACGAGGATTATTTATTCATTGATGAGCAGAGAAGATGGGTTTTTGAGAAAATCTTTGAACAAAAACTGCCCCTTGAAACGGATTTAAGAATTCCTGCTTTATATGATATAAATAAAAAACATATAGCCGTATCAATTATGGCATCAAGTTTGGACAGAAGATATCCTGAAGAAAAGTGGAGCAGGGTATTAAACCATCTTTTGGATAATATTGATGATGATACCGAAATATTCTTCCTTGGCAAGCCAAACGAAAGAGGAAAGACGGATGATTTAATAAGGACGCTTAAAAATAAAGAAAAGTGCATTAATATGGCAGGGTTAATTTCAACACCTATGCTTCCTATGATATTAAAAAATTGCGAATTTTTAATATCGGTTGAAACAGGAACGGTGCACTTTGCCCACAGTATGGGAGTAAAATCTATATGCGTTTGTAACGGACAGGTATACGGGTGGTTCCAACCGTATAAAGAATATGTGGATTATATTTACCCGAGAGAATTTATCGAAAAATTAAAAACCGGCGATGAACAGTTTAAAAAAGATATCTATGAAGCATACAAACACAAATTTTCAACGGAAGATATTAGAGAAGATGACATAATAAAAGCTATAGATAAACTTTTATACGAAACAAAACAAATCCCTTGCCCAAATGTTGGGGGGGGGGGGTAAGCTAAAATTAAAAATAGCTTAATTAAACAATATAGATAATGAATGTTTATTTTTCCTTAACTTTTTTTAAGTCATATATTTTATCAACAGTATCACAGACATTTTGAGAATGAGTTACAATAATAACACATTTATTTTCTTCATGAGCTAATTTTTTAAATATATCTAATATTTCAGTTTCGGTTTGTTTATCAAGATTTCCAGTTGGCTCATCAGCAATTATCATTTTAGGATTATAAGATAAACTTCTTGCAATCGCGACTC